>CAMNEB010000123.1 GCA_946536155.1 uncultured Lachnospiraceae bacterium
GGTCAGGATGCTTCTTAGTGTGATATTCAGATTGATCTTTGATCCGGAAAAGATAAGAGGCATTTCGTCTGTATAATCGGCGGTGCCCAGGTATCTTACCTTCATGCTTGCATCCGGCCTGTTTCCGGAATATAGGTCAACATTAAATGATCTTCCCAGAATTGTCAGGAGGTGTCCGCGTTCATTTGCGGTCACCTTTTTTCTTATCATATTTCGGATTATCTCATCTCCGGAGTCATAATATGACTCGCTGAGATCTACTTTTACATATTTTCTTATCTCACTGCATATTTCGTGAGTAAGCATCGAGGAAGCAAGATCCAGTCCGTACAGTTTTTCCTGAGCGATTATTATCCCGTCGAGATACCCTTTTATATAATCGGGAATGTATTTGATCTGATCGTAAAAATTATATTCATCATTATATAAGGAACCCAAAAACGTAATATCATGATCATATCTCCCGGCGCTATGAGTATCTTCAGATACCAAAGTTTTTAAGCGTTCGACATTTACCGGTAACGGCATGTAGTCGACGGTGTTGAATCCTCTGCTCTTGTAGCTTTCAGCCAACGCAAAGCCAAAAAGGAAAATGTGGTTGCATGGATTTCCTATTGTTTTTGACTCGAGGGTCAGGTGGGGAGAATCATATACCCATGAAATATAAGGGATCTCTCTTTGGGATGCAGCCACTGACAAAAGCGGAAAATAATTAAATGAGAATATGCAATCCGAACTGCCGGATGATATCTGCTTATCAATCTCTTCGAGAAAAGAAGGATCATTGGAATAATCGACCATTGAACGGCTCCAGACATTTACATTATGTCCGAGTTTTCTCAGGCACATCACACAATCGGTTTTATTGTTTTCGTTCCAGTAGTAGTAGAGAATGTTCATGCAATCATTATAAATCTTTGGGCAAATCAACCTCAAGCGTTAAAAAGCTCCATTAGTCCCAAACTGTTCTATTTCTGTGTCGTTTTATTATATTTAAGAGCCGGGCGTTGTAGTAGAATTTAGCCGTTTCGAAGAATCCGGATAATATTGTCTTACGCAGTAAATGCGGACTGCAGGTCCCAGTGGCATCGGGACCATGGCAGAAGATTGAGGAAAAACGGCTAATATGGAACTGAAGAAGAAAACAGCTTTTGAGATAAATGAGAACACCCCGCTGATGCTCCTTGCGGGGCCCATGTTCATTGAACTTTTCCTGAACATACTCCTGAACAATATCGATACCATAATGATCAGCCATTATTCGGTTAATGCGGTCGGTTCCGTCGGTAATGCCAATCAGGTGATGTTCCTTGTCATAATCATGTTCAATGTCATCGCCACCGCAACCTCCGTTGTCGTTGCACAGTACCTGGGTGCGGGGCAGTTCGACAAGATGAACATGATCTACACTCTTGCGATGTTCGTCAATCTGTTTTCCGGGATCATCCTGAGCACCGCCCTGGTCCTTGCAGGACCTCTCCTCATGACCTTTCTCAAGGTATCGCCCGAGATGATGCACGGGGCACTCGTATATATCGATATCGTGGGCGGAGGACTGTTCCTTCAGGCCTGCTACAATGTCATGCTCCAGATCCTGAGATGCAACGGCTATTCCAAGGTCGGCATGTACATCTCCATAGTCATCAATATCATCAACATAATCGGCAACTATATCTTCCTCTACGGTCCTCTTAAGTATCTTGATCTCGGAGTCGCCGGAGTTGCGATCTCGACGGTTGCCGCAAGGGTGGTGGCTCTGATCATCGCGATCACTTTCTTCTATCGTAAAAAGATCGGCCGTCTTTCCCTCAAATACCTGCGCCCGTTCCCTCTTAAGCTGCTGCTTCAGATGATCAGGATCGGACTTCCCTCCGCCGGAGAGAATCTCATGTACAGCATGTACCAGATGGTGCTGCTCCGGTTCGTCAACCATATGGGCAATGAGTCGGTAAACGCCAGAGCCTTCTGCAATTCGCTGATCTCCTTTGCGATGGTATTTTCAAATGCATCCGCCATGGCGACCCAGATCATAACCGGACATCTCGTGGGCGCCGGAAAAGAAGAGCTTGCTTACAGAAGGGTATTCAGGACGCTGAGGACTTCGCTTCCCATAACAGTCTCCCTGGCTCTGGTCAATTTCATCATATGCCCGCTCACACTCAGGATATTTACGGATGATCCCGTCATCATAGCCATAGGACGGGGGATAATGTTCGCGGATATATTCGTGGAGATTGGCAGATGCCTCAACATGACATTCGTCAATTCCTTAAAGGCCGCAGGCTCCTACATATTCCCGCTCATCATCGGTATCATAACCATGTGGGGACTGGGAGCGACGGTCGGCTATGCCCTGGGAGTCGCGATCGGCCTCGGCGTCATGGGAGTGTTCTTCGGAACGGCTACGGACGAGTGCATCAGAGGTCTTATAGTCATGTGGTACTGGTATAAAAAGAAATGGTTCGGAAAAGCTATAGTCAAAAAAACTCCGGCTGCTTAAGGCAGGCCGGAGTTTTTTTCTGTATATCACATTATATATCCCAGCGCATCGTAAACGGCTCTCTGCTGGTCCTCGAATCCGTACTTGTGAACGGTGTTCTCCCATTTGACGGGCTTCAGATAATCGCCGTACATGATCTTTAAAACGGTATCGTAATCCCTGGGGATCCTTACCGTGGTGTTTTCAAAGCTTGTCTCGATGCAGTCATTGAATATCCCGCGGGGGAAGATGTGTTTTTCATTGAACCTGTGGTTCCTGTACACGGTGCAGCGCTTTGTCTTTTTGCCCTTGAACGCTGCGGCGAGTCTGTCGTACTGCCTCATGAGCAGAATCCTGAGGTTCTCGTCGTCGGGAAGAGAACAGTGGAGCGTGTTTTGCAGGATCTGCAGGATCTGGGATCTCTCCATGCGGTCCTCCCAGGTGATGCCATCAGTCGATTCGTCTATGGTCACGACCCTGGCAATCAGCTTGAGCGCATCGCATATGCCTGCGTCGGTCTCGTCATCGTCCGGCACGGCGTCTATCGGAAAGATATCTATTCCTATTATGTAGGGGCATCCGTGGTATTTTCTCAGAAAATCCGGATCGTCGCACAAGACCGCCGAGTTGTTTATCCTCAGCATATCAAGTCCGGGAGTGACTTCCTCGGAAGGGTCCATGACATTGTAGCCATCGGGAAGATCTTCAAAGCAGCTCTTTCTGAAGATGTCGTAATCCGCTCTGGGCATTCCTATATCTATGTCATCGTCCCAGGGGATGAAGCCCTTGTGCCTTACGGCGCCGAGAAGAGAGCCGTACATGACGCACCAGTTGAGGTGTCTTTTCTCGATGGCTCCTGTCACCTCTTTAAGAGTTTCGAGAGACGACGCCCAGGTCTTTTTTGCCGTCTCGCTGACGAGGGTCTCACCCCTCATTTCTGCCATGAAATATTCGAACGGAAAATCCATTGGAAACCTCCCCGCGATAAATGCGTAAAGTATTTCGATTAAGCGGAAAAATGCACATTTTTAACGATTTAATTATATCAAATATTTTTGCCTTAAAAGCATAAAAATATATTTACAAAGGTAGGTCGATTTGATATTATCTTGGTACAGGAATGGTAGTATACAAGTGACTGCCTGTTTTTTGTATTGCGAGGGGTAAATGGAGGTTTACGAGAAAACAGCCAAAGAGACAGCCAGGGATTATGCACTCAGAGTTCTGAAGGGGAATATAGTGTCCCTTGACCTTGAACCCGGTACTGCGATCTCTGAAAATGAACTTGCTGCCGAACTCGGAGTATCAAGAACACCTGTAAGAGAGGCCATCATTGAGTTGGCCAAAGCGTATCTGATAGAGATATATCCCCAAAGAGGGAGCTTTATCTCACTCATCGATCCCAAAATGGTCGAGGAGGCGAGATTCCTCAGAATGGTAATGGACACTGCGGTGATCGAGAGTGCATGTGACATCGCCGACGAAGAGGGGATAGCACGTCTTGAGGATAATGTGGTTCTTCAGGAATTTTATCTTTCCAAAGGAATGACTGACAAGCTCTTTGATCTTGATAACGAATTCCACAGAGAGATATACAAGATTGCCAGGAAAGATATCATCTATGAGATCCACTCCACTTTGATGATCCATTTTGACAGAGTGAGAACGCTTTCGGTGGAAACAGTGAAAGATTTCAAAGTAGTCGTAGATCACAGAGCCATGCTGGAGGCCATTAAGGCCCGGGATAAGGCCGAAGCTGTCAGACTTGTAGACAAGCACCTTAACCGGTACATGGTGGACGCGGAGAAGATACGTAACGGTAAACCCGAATTTTTTATAGCGTAAGGAGGTTAACGTGGCGGATACAGAATCCAAAAAAGAGAACAAAACAGCTAAGGCAGAAAAGGCCGCTTCTCCGGCTGAACTGTCGGGAAGGAATCCTAAGAGGACAAAGATAGTATATGCCAAGAGATATTGGCAGCTTTATGTACTTCTGGCGCTTCCTCTTATCTATTTCTTCATCTTCAAGTATGTACCTATGGTGTACGTCTCGATCGCATTCAAGAAGTACAGCATCGTACAGAAACTCTGGCAGATGCCGTTAGCTAAGAACTTCGGCTTTGAGTATTTCATCAAGGCATTCAAGAACAAGGACTTCCTGTATGCGTTGAGGAACACAGTCTTCCTTAACCTTCTCGATATCATCGCAGGTTTCCCTGTTCCCATCATTTTTGCACTCATTCTCAATGAGCTGCGCCTGAAGAGGTTTAAGAAGGTAGTACAGACCATCACCTACATGCCCCACTTCCTTTCATGGGTCATCATCTATGGTCTCGCACTTCAGCTCTTCGCACCTGCAAACGGTCTTATCAACATCCTTATCCAGAACCTCGGCGGAAACACCATCCACTTCCTGGATAACGGACCTACCTGGGTAAAGACATATATCGGACTCGGAATCTGGCAGTCATTCGGATGGAACTCGATCATCTATCTCGCAGCAATTGCCGGAATCTCACCCGAACTTTATGAGGCAGCATCGGTTGACGGTGCGGGCCGTTTCCAGAAGATGTGGCACATAACCCTTCCCGGAATAAGATCCACCATCGTAGTGCTCCTCATCCTTGCACTCGGTAATATTCTCGGATCCGGATTCGACAGACCTTTCGCTCTGCAGAACAACCTGGTTATGAAAAATGCCGAAGTTATCGCAACATTCGTTTACAAGTATGGTATTAAAGGACTGCAGTTCTCCCTTACCACAGCGGTCGGTCTGTTCCAGTCCATCGCTAACGTAATATTCCTTGTACTTGCAAACTGGTTCTCCCGTAACATGGGCGAGCGTGGAATAATGTAAGGAGGTAGTCATGGAAGAGAGCAGCAGAGAGATACATTCGCTGAAAACAAAAATAGGAGACTGGGTCATCGTCTTTATCTGCGTCATCATCGCAGCAATGTGCCTTATCCCTATGATAAACCTTCTCGCAAGATCATTGTCGGGAACCGATTACCTTATCAAGCATGAGGTTTACCTCCTGCCTAAGGGATTCAACTTTGATGCATATGCAATGGTATTGAAGGATCCTAAGTACATAAAGTCATTCTTCTGGACCGTTTTCCTTACCGTTGTATGCACCATCCTCAGCCTTACCATGAGCACCCTTTGCGCATATCCCCTTATATTCCCCGGACTTAAGGGACGCAAGCTCATCAACGTGTTCATCACTATAACAATGTTCTTCAATGCAGGTACCATCCCTAACTACCTGCTCATGCAGAAGCTTAACCTCCTGGACAATCCTCTTGTCCTTATCGTTCCGGGATGTCTGAGCGTTTATAACATGATAATCCTCAGAAGCTTCTTTTACGGTATTCCCGAGTCCCTCAGGGAGTCAGCAGAGATCGACGGAGCAAGCTATTTTACCGTCCTTCTCAAGATCTACATTCCTCTTTCAAAGCCCGTTCTCGCAACACTTGCTCTGTTCTACGCAGTAGGAAGATGGAACGGATACTCTGATGCACTTATGTACATGAAGA
>CAMNEB010000124.1 GCA_946536155.1 uncultured Lachnospiraceae bacterium
ATATGATACATTTTCAGCCCGCGATACGGCAATTACTAAATTCGTTGACTATATTCAGAATCTGTACGTAAAAGGCCCAAGCATCTTGCAGGGAACATAGGCTCCGTCCGACTCTTTGGAGTTGTAGATGATCTCTCCCGTATATGTATTGCCGTGAAGATAATACAGTGCCGAAGGCTTAACTTTACAATGCGCGGAGACAACTATGGAAGAAGGTGAGGTGATCTTTACATCCGCAGTCACTTCCTCATCTCCTGCAAGGAATCTGAAATCTCTTATCGCTCCTTTTTTGGATGCATCTTTTGAAAAGGCGACAAGCATGTCACCTGTATTTTCAAACCCGATCTCAGCTTCATATAAGCTTCCGTCGCATTTAAGGCTCACGCTCTTAACTTCGGGACTCATTGCGGGAATATCGAGTTTTCCCGGATAAAGCTTATCAAGAGCTATGTCCGCCAGTCTGCTTCCGACCGCTTCCTTGTTCATGGGATGAAGATCGTTGTCTTCTCCTGAATCCATCGTGACGGCCATATAGGTATTTGGGACGGCAGAAGGGATCCTGCTCTGCATCTCTCTGAAATCATACCATCCGCCGTATCCGTCACTTCCCGGTACCATGCAGTCTACCGAGAAATTGGGGAGCTGTGCAAAGATAAAAGGCAGATCGTCATTCCAGAGTTTCCTGTAGCCTTCTATCTGAAGCTTAGACATCTCAAAGTACATATCGGGCTCAAGATGATCCGACTCGCCCTGATACCAGATTATTCCTTCTATAGGGAAAGGAGTGACAGGTGCGGTCATTGCGTTGTAAAGACCTGTTGCTCTCCAGTCGATGGGATCGGGCTCCGGTGCAGGACGCTCTGTTCTCGTACCGACTGAGTATTCCCACTTTCCCGAAAGATCTATCGCTCCGTCCGGAATATCGTTTGACCAGGGATCAGCTTTACAGCTGTCGTTAAAGATCATCATCCTCTTGCCGGTGGTCACTCTTCCCTGTCCGATATCAACTCTTATCCTGAGGACGATGGTATTTTCTCCCTCTTTGAGGGTTCCCGCAGGGATGGTGTATTTTCTCGGAGGATAGCGGTATCCGGTGGTTCCGACAAATGTTCCGTTTATGTATGCTTCGTCCGAATCGGTTATGGTCCCGAGCCATAATGAAGCGTCCTTATCCGCAAACGAAGCATCAGCGGTGAACTTCTTCTCAAACCAAAGGGCACCGATAAATCCGTCAAGCTCGGTCTCACTGAAAAATACGGGAAGATCTATGCTCTTTCTTCCCCCTTTGGGAATGCCGTTTTCCCAGTGGGACTTTCTGCCTTCATCATTATCTTCCACTTCTTTTATCCATCCGGAAACCATCTCTCCGTTATGTCTGATGCGTTCGGCTCTGAAGGCGGGATCTCCGTATTTTGCGGCATCGCTTAAAAGCTCCGGATAACCTCCCAGCATCTCTTTGCTCATCCAGGAATAGATATGCGATCCGCCGAGGCTTCCGTGGACGATACCGACGGGAATGCCTGTTTTTTCATGAAGCCTTTTTGCAAAGAAAGTCGCCGTTCCGGAAAAGACCTTGAGATTCTCAGGAGAAGCCTTAAGCCATCTTCCGGTACGAAGATCTTCACAGGGGCCCGCATATTCGGATTCCGAAGTGATATCAAAGCTTCTGATAAGATCGTTTGATGAGTTTCTGATATAATCGGCGCAATTGTCACGGAGCCTGTCAAAATTCAGATCCATATTTGACTGACCCGAAGCATACCAGACTGCTCCTATGATGATATCATCAACCTTTATCTCTTCTCCGGCATCATCTCTTACATATAAAACAAAGGCTCTGCCTGCTTCAAAAGCAGGAAGAGTCATCGAAAATCTGCCGTCTTTATCCACCGCCGCCTCAGAAGAGGCGGCAATGGAATTTTCATTATCTCTGTCTGCGAGCTCGCACCTTACGGTCCTGCCCGCTTCGTCCCAGCCCCAGATACGGACGGGTTTATCCTTCTGAAAAACCGCGCCGTCCGTCAGAAGTCTGGGAAGTTTTAATCTGTTCATTTTTTCTCCTTAGAAAAGAGCTTCGTGAAGGGTCTTTCTGACCTGTCCTGCTCCGGACATCTCTCCTATAAAGTAATCTATGACCTTATCGGAAAGTCCTGCCTTCTCAAGATCGGTGGCAAAGATGGTCTCATCCTTAAGTATGGGAAGGAGTACGGTCTTAACCTGTTCACGGTCAAGTTCTTTGCCGAACTCAAGTGATGCGATCTTCTCGCTGATCTCGGAAAGTCTGGGATCGGGGCTGCATTCGAATACTTCACCCTTATCATCGATACCCTTTACATATCTGAGCCATCCCGCAAGTACAAGGGGTATGGCATTAAGATCCGATGCGTTTCTGGAAGGATCTGCGATATAGCTCTTTATAGTCTCGCCGAATCTGATGGGAAGCTTCTGTGAAGTATCGCATGCGATCCTCTGAGGGGTATCGGGCATGAACGGATTGGGAAGTCTCTTTCCGACAACCGTGTCAATAAACTCTGAAGGATTGATGACACCGGGATTTACAACAACGGGAAGTCCCTCAACATATCCTACGGTCTTGATGAGCTTAAGAAGATCCTCATCCTTCATCTCCTCGCTTATCCTGGTATAGCCGAGAAGGCATCCGTAGACTGCCAGTGAAGTATGAAGAGGATTGAGACAGGTTGTGACCTTCATCTTCTCAACGTTATTAACGGTATCACGATCCGTGAAGATGACTCCTGCTTTTTCAAGTGCGGGTCTTCCTGCGGGGAAATCATCTTCTATTACAAGGTACTCGCTCTCCTCTGCATTAACAAAAGGAGCAACATAAGTATGGAATCCGGTAACAACAGGTTCGGGATTCTCCACTCCGTCCGCAGCGATCATATCCTTAACGGAATCATCGGGTCTGGGAGTGATCTTATCTATCATTGACCAGGGGAAGGAAACGGTCGAAGGATTTTCGACATACTCAAGGAATCCCTTGTCAGCCTTTCCGTTCTCAGTCCACTTCACGGCGAAATCATGGATAGCTGCGAAAAGCTTCTCTCCGTTGTGAGAGCAGTTATCGGTGCTCACCATTGCAATGGGATACTTGCCTGCCACATATCTGTAATAAAGAAGTGCGCTTACTTTTCCGATGTAGCTTACAGGCTTCTCGGGGCCGTCAGCCATATCCTGAGAAACGGCTTTTGTATAATTTCCGTCAGCGCTCTTAAGGCTGTACCCCTTCTCGGTGATGGTGAAGGTTGCAAGCTGCAGCGATCTGTTCTCAAATGCTTTTTTAAGATATGCAAAATCGTCTGCGACAGCTGTATCAAGCTTTACGGAAGAAGCTACGGAAGCAAGAACCTGCTTCTCTACCTTTCCGTCCGACTTAAGGATCGCAAGGATGGAGAGATTGTCAAAGGGCTTGTATGCCTTGTCGATTATTTCGTAATCAAATCCTTCGGCAACAACGATGCCTGTCTTCATGATGCCCTGCTCGATCAGTTCCTGAGCAAGTCTTGCATGATATGCCCTGAAAATATTACCTGCTCCGAAGTGAACCCACTCGGGTGCTTCGTCGGTATTCTTCTTCAGTTCCGAAATATCAAATCCGGGGAGTTTGTAGCCTTTGCTCTCCCATGACTGTCTGTCGGCAATACCTTCAATACTGAGTTTCATCTTGCGCCTCCGTTTGCTTTTTCGATTGCTTCCCAAAGACCGTTAATATATGCCGCACCGAGAGCTCTGTCATAGAGTCCGTAGCCGGGCATTGCTTCCTCACCCCAGATCATACGTCCGTGATCGGGACGGATGGGGCCGTTAAAGCCTGAATCATAAAGTGCTTTTACGATCTCGTACATATCAAAGCTTCCGTCGCTTGAAAGGTGCGCTGCCTCTTCGAAATCAGGCTTTCCGACGGGGATATCCCTGCCGGTCCATGCCTTTACCGCACTTCCGTCCTCACGGCAGAAGGAATTGAACTGAAGATTACGGACATGTGCAAAATGCACTCTTCCCGCAAAGCTTCTGATCATATCGGGAAGATCGTTCTCGGGATTGGTTCCGAAAGAACCGGAGCAGAAAGTAAGTCCGTTGTGAACATTATCAACTGCATTAAGCATCTTGGAGATGTTGGCTTTGTTGTTGATGATACGGGGAAGTCCGAATACACTCCATGCGGGATCGTCGGGATGGATCGCCATATTGATGTCATACTTGTCGCAGACAGGCATGATGGCTTTGAGGAAATATACAAGGTTATTGAAAAGCTTTTCCTCATCAATGTCCTTGTATGCTTCGAAGAGATCCCTTACATGCTCAAGTCTCTCCGGCTCCCATCCGGGCATTACGGTTCCGTTCATCTGATCCTTGATGGAATCAAACATATTGGCGGGATCTATGGCATCGATGGCATCCTGAGAATATGCGAGCACGGTAGATCCGTCATGACGCTTTCTTGCAAGTTCGGATCTGGTCCAGTCGAATACGGGCATGAAGTTGTAGCAGACCATGTGGATGTCCTGCTTGCCGAGATTCTCAAGAGTCCCTATATAGTTATCGATATGCTCATCTCTGAGAGGTCCGCCGATCTTGATGTCATCGGAGATGTTGACGGACTCGATGCCGGAGATGCGAAGCGATTCGCTCTCAACGTCCTTCTTCAGAGAGACGATCTCATCCTCCGTCCAGAGTTCTCCTGCCTGTTTATTGTAGAGAGTCGTTATGACTCCCTTCACACCGGGAATCTGTCTTATCTGCCAGAGCTTCACGGTGTCATATTCTTTTCCGTACCACCTGAGGGTCATTTCCATGATCGTTTCTCCTTAATATATATGCTGTATATTTTTCACTTATCTATAGTGATCGTCTTGTAAGGTATTGTGATGCCCTGTGCCCTATATTCATATATAAGGCGCTTTCTGATACTTCCGCAGGCTATGAAATTATCAGACACGGTCGCTGTCCAGACAGTTGTCTTAATGACTGGTCCGTCGGCATCAAATCTGCTGACGAGAGGCGTGGTGCAATCAAGCACATTCTCTGTGGAAAGCACGATATCCTTTAAGATCTTTATGGCAAGATCCAGATCATCCCCGTATCCTACCGTTATCTCAAGGAAGTTACCCACCCTGTTGTCGGAACTGACATTGATGAGCAGGCTCTCGTTCATGGTTCCGTTGGGCACTATGCATGCCTGGCCGTCATAGGTCATGATGACCGTATGCCGGAGCGTGATATCGGATACGGTACCCTCTGCTATGATCGAACTTCCGCTCAGGACCTTGATCTTATCTCCGAGATTGAAAGGGCGCGAAAGTGATATCGATATTCCGGAAAGGATATTGTTAAGCACCTTCTGTGCCGCAAAACTCAGGATGGCAAGTACAAGTCCTCCTCCTGTAAGTATGGGAGCCGCGAGTTTATCAAGATCTACGCACATCCCGAGTACAGCAAAGGCACAGGCGATCAGATCCACGGACTTCAGAAGATTGCAGATGAAACGTATGTGAAGCTTTTTATTTTTGCGTGCAATGATCCTGAGGACCAACCAGATGATCAGTCCGACACCTAAAATTATTAAAATTTGTATTGTTTTATCCATTTGCCAAATTATAACATACTAGTGTACAAGTTTCAATTCACTAAACCCGATTATGATATAAATCTTTTTATATAATGAGGAAATTTTTATGATGCGAAAAAAAATGTCCCGGAGATAAGATCTCCGGGACAGATAAATCCGATTCGTCAGATTACTTGGTAGCTTTCTTAGCAGGAGCTGCCTTCTTAACAGCGGTAGCCTTCTTTGCAGGTGCTGCCTTCTTAACAGCGGTAGCCTTCTTAGCGGGTGCTGCCTTCTTTGCTGTGGTAGCGGTTGCCTTCTTAGCGGGTGCTGCCTTCTTTGTTGCGGTAGCCTTCTTAGCAGGTGCTGCCTTCTTAGCGGTGGTAGCTGCTGCCTTCTTAGCGGGAGCTGCCT
>CAMNEB010000125.1 GCA_946536155.1 uncultured Lachnospiraceae bacterium
GGTGTAAAATTGGTGATACAATACAGTTTATAACCGCTTTCTTTCAGGGTCTTTATCCACCCCTGTGTATAATCATATTTTCCCATGATCCCCGAACACGAATCGTATGCCTTATGTAGTTCCTCCTCTATTTCGGGATCCGTACCGGCGAAGGCAGCCATAGCTTCCTCATACGTAAGCTTTCCCTTTTCGTATTCCGTCCAATAGGGTGTCATGGCGGAAGCCTGTATGATCCTTTTGATCATCGGTCCGTCAAACCCCTTTTCCGCAAGAAACTCCTTAAACCGAAACGGTGCCAGTACATTGCTGATATCAAAGACAATATTCTTTATCATTTCAATTCCCTTCTATGTGATTGTTTGTCAATTCCGCTTTATTGGGCAGCGAACCGGAGACTGTCACCTTCTCCTGCCAAAACCACCAGGTCCGTCCCTGTGGTTTTACCATGGTTTGGGATTCGCGCTGTCATCGCCGGTTCCTGCATCCTCACCGGACCAATAATTTCTCTCGTCATAATCACTTTGCGACTGTTCCTGCTCTTCCTTGGTTCTTGTCTGCTGTTCTTCCAGAAAGTCCCTTACTTCATCCTCACGCGCATCTCCGCCGGATGGCTGGCTCTCGCTATCCCCGGAACCACTGCCCTGGTTATTGTCCGTATTGTCCGTATCATCCGAACCGCCGCCACCGGCTGACTGTTTCAGTTTCTCAAGCATCTCCTTTAATTTTTCGATCTCTTTATCGATATCCGAAGCCAGTTTCTCCGCTTCGTTCCGTTCTTCCTCAGGGATCGAAAGATCCAGGGTATCTTCTTCCCCCGCGCATCCGTTGCCTGTCAGATCTTCCTTTGCCTGCTCCAGAACCTGTATCGCCTTGGTGATCTTGTCCGCCAAAACCATGATGTCAGTTTCTTTTCCGTCCTCAAAGTCATCAAACCTTTCATAGATATCGTCAAAGTCGATCGTCCTGGTACGGGACAGTGACAGATTGATGCATGATCTTCCCTTTATGCTTCCGGTGACATTATCATCCAGCACCTGCTCATACATATCCATGGCCTGCTCATAATGACCGTCACTGTACTCCGCATTCGCCAGATTGTAGGTCGTGATGTATTTGTCGATAAATTCGATTCCGGCTGCTTTTTCCTCCACCTCTGTAGGATACTCCCCCTTTTGGCTCATCAATACAAAGAAGCTGTTTAATCCCAGCCGGGTGCCGCATACGGCAAAGCAGGTAAAGACCGCCAAACACACTACGATCATTACGATCATCAGAAACATCAATAGATTATATTTTTTTCTGTTAAATTCCATAATCGATCATCTACTCCTTGTATAGAAGAAAAGCCGCAAGTAACAGGATCATAAATCCCGGTACAAACATATAATATATATCATCATAATTATCCAGATCATCTCGATTGGCCATAACTTCCTCTGCATTAACAACCGCCTTCTCGATCACTTCCGATACATCCTTTCGGTTCTTCATCTGGATGCAGTCGATCTCAAGCGCATCTGCGAGATCGTTCAGCGAATCCATATCAAGGCAGGTCACCGCATCCGAACAGGTATCATAATCAAACAGCTTATGACCGTCCCGGTCGGTGATGGTTGCCCCTTTTTGGGTACCGAAACCAAGGACCGCACCACCATCGATCATAGATGCCATATCTGTAAAATCGGTCATCTCCTCATCCACCGTGATCTCGCCGTCACTTAAGAAAAAGACGATCCGTTCATGGCCTTCCTCCTTGCCCATATGACTGAGCATATATTCCATATTTTCAAAAGGCGAATTGAGGGAGGTTCCTCCGGCCAGCCATCGGTCGGGAATCCGGATTGCCTTTATTGCATCATCTATGGACTGTGCATCCTGCGTGATGGGCATCTTGATCTCACTCTTGTCGCCAAAAGTGATCAGAGCAAAGGAACTTCCGTTCATCTCTTCCATGATAAATTCCATGGTCTCTATGGCACCGCCCATTCTGCTGTCATTCTGATAATCCTCGGCCCACATACTCATGGTGGTATCCAGCACGAAAAGCACATCCAGATTCGGTCTGGCATATTGGATGTCCTTGTTCCTGATCATGGGTCTGACAGCAATGGGAACCACCGACAGGCAAAGCAGTGCCGACACGATGATTGTGACCGTCTTATGCAATACGGTTCCATGATTTCGCAGCGCCCCGATCAATAAAAACAGAAAGAGTACCACCAGCAGGATCGCAAGAACTGCAACTGGTACAACCGGTTGAAATCTCATCAGGTACCCGCCCCCTTTGCTATTACAAATAAAATCAGTCCCAAAATGCAGATCATTATGGCACGGTCAGGTTTGTCTGTCAGTCTGTTGACACTCACCTCATCCACCTGCATTGCCTCATGAGACCGGATCTGACTGATAACATCCTCCGTATCAAAGTCCGAACCGATAACATAGAATTCCCCGCCTGTCTTTCGGATGTTCTGCCGCATATCGGAACTTAAGTTATCAAAGTTCTGCCCCGGCTGAAGATCTCGGAGAGCCTCCTCGGGCGGAAAGATCCCGAATACTGCCACATCATTATTCTTACACATATCCGCTGCTTCCGCGAGCTCTATGGCAGGCGGCTCTTTCTCGGCCTGTGCATTGTCGGTGACCATAATGATCACTCTCGTTCTTTCGGAATCTCCCAGATACGGAAAGTTAAAGAGACAGCTTGCCAGTCCCTCACCGATCAAAGAGCTCCCCCTGACTTCATTATCGAGAGTTACGGGGTTATCAATAAGATCCAGCGTATAAACCGTATTCGCAAAATTGTCATATTCGTCTTTCGGCAACGATCCAAGAAAATCCAAAAACTCCTCGTCCGTCATTTCCTCAATATTATATTTATCATGGAAATGCATATATTCCCTTTGAAGGACAAAATATTTCTTCAGTTCCTTCAGCTTGTCTATGGTGAAGTCCATATCCGTTGTAAGCGGCATATATTCCACCGTAGAAGTATTGAAGATTGAAATACCGACTCTGTCTCCCTCCAAACCTCTTACCACATCCTCAAGATTCTCAACAAAGTCCGCGTTAAGATCATAGAGCGAATAGGAAACATCGAGACAAAGATAGATATCCCTTCTTTTCACGCCCGCATCGATCTTTTTATTATAGCTGGGCCGTCCCATCAGATAAGCTGCGCTGAGAAGGCTCGTGACAAGGCCTGCGATCCCCAGTATCTTAAGCAGGATATAGAGTACCAGTCTTCTCTTATAGGAAGGAAGGTCAGAAGCGATCCACATGGCAGAGTAACCCCGGAAGCTTTTCTTTTCCTTATCCTTCAGGCTTTTCCGCAAACGGATGATCCTGTATACAAGAATGCTCACCGCAGCAAGGAGCACAACTGCCGCAGTCGCCCATGCCGATGACGGGTTTCTTAAACTTATCTCCATATCATCACCAGCCTTCCTGCGTCCTTAAAATACTTCTCGGTTTCCTTAACGGATAAGGGCGAGAACTCCGCACTATAGATTTCTTCGACAAATTCCGCAACTTCCGGCCTGTTCCACCGACGGATCTCGGAAAGTGTCTGGCAGTCGGCATTCAGCCCTCCTGCTTTTGACAGGAATTCCCGCACAACCGCACTGATACCTATGCAGGCTTCCCGCGGCTTCATCCTTCCCTGCATCTGTTCGCTCTCGATAAACTTAAGCTTTTCAAAGGCCTTTTGTCTTAAAACGTCGATCGATTCCGGCACTTTCTTCAATCCCACTTTCTTCTTAAGCTCCTTCATTCTTGCAACACGCATGGCATGCACTTTACGAATAAGGCCGATCAGGATAGAAAAGAAAAAGATCCCGGCCGCCAGTATGAAAAGCGTTATTAAAAACCAGAACAGCCTGTCCCATGCAGCAGGTTGTAATTCAACCGTATATTTCATCAGTCCGCTATCTCCCCGTTTAGTACACCGGTCACCGTCTCCGGTATCTCCTTCTTCTGCTCAAGAAAAGCATAATATACGCCGCATCTTCGAAGCTTGCTGCGTACCTGCTCCTGATACTCTGTTTGTTTCTTCCATATCTCCCTGGCCAGCCCTTTGCTCCTGCTGATGAACTCCGGGATCATCCGATCCGTCAGCACATCATAATAATTCCTTTTATCAAGGCTTCCATCCGAGATCTCAAACACATAGAACTCCCGCTCTGCCGCGGCTGTTCTGAGTATCCTCTCCGGGATCTCCAGCAATCCCTTCATATCCGTCACCAGACAGATCGCCACCCCTTTCAACGGAGCGTCAAGTATACCGTCCAGGCGGCTTTCCAAAGTATAGACTTCCTTACCAAAGACTTCCTCCTGAAGCGATGCTAATCCCTCTTCAAGATATGCCGGTCCGTTTCCGAATCTCCCAATCCTGCTTCTCCAGTCTTTGCCGGAAAGTATGCAATAGTCCGCACCACACCTGCCTGCCAGATAGGCTGCCGAAGCAATGGTAAGGATACCGCATTCTCTCTTGTCCGTTCCGTCCGGCATAATACCGCGCATGGTCTTGCCGGTGTCTGCCATAAAGATGATCTGCTTACGCTTATCCGCCACATAGTTCCTGACCATGGGTATGCCGGATCTGGAAGATGCCTTCCAGTCCATATCGCGCAGATTGTCTCCCGGAACATAGGGCCTTAAGTCTTCAAATTCCATGCTCTGTCCACGGAATACCGAAGGGAATGCTCCGTCCGCAACGGAATTGGAACGGCTGTAGTTTTTAAAACGTATCCTCGAACTCAGACCGTTAAGCGATTCATAATCCGGCCGGATCCGCGAGGCTTTCTTTTTGCTCTGTGTCATAGCTTTACCTCATCAGGGAGTCGGGATCGCATTCAACAGATGATTGATGATGATATCGGTGGTAACTCCGTCTGCCGCAGCCGTATATCGCAGAGCGATGCGGTGACGGAGCACGCCAAACGCCGCATTCTTGATATCATCCGGCGTTACATAGGCTCTGCCCTGCATCAGCGCTCCGGCCTTCCCCATCTTGAGGAAAGCGATCATCGCTCTGGGGCTGGCGCCGAGTCTGACATATCCTTTCAGCTCATTCGGCAGTACATTGTCGGCATTTCTTGTTGCCGTAACGATCGATGAAATATACTGTTTTACCGAGTCGTCACAATATACATCCTCGGTGATGCGCTGTAGTCTTGCCACATCCTTTATATCAAGAACCGGAGAAAACTGCTGCTTCCTCATCCTGCTCCGGTTCTCAAAAAGATTCAGGATCTGAAGATCCTCGCCTGCTGCCGGATAGAACAGTGTTTCCTTTATCATAAATCGATCCGATTGCGCTTCCGATAAGGGGTAGGTGCCTTCCTGCTCGATCGGGTTCTGGGTAGCGATCACGATAAAGACATCCTCGGGCATCGGATAGGAGGTTCCGCCAATGGTCACCTGTCTCTCAGCCATTGCTTCAAGCATGGCACTCTGTGTCTTTGCACTGGAGCGGTTGATCTCATCCAACAGAACGAAGTTGGCAAATACCGGTCCCAGCACGGTCTCGAAGCTGCCGCTGTCCTGCCGGTAGATCTGCGTCCCCATAATATCGCTCGGAAGAAGATCCGGCGTACACTGAATTCTGGAAAACTGTCCGTTTACAGCATCCGCCACCGCTCTTGCCGCTGTCGTTTTGGCAAGTCCCGGTACCGATTCAATGAGGACATGTCCGTCTCCCAGCAGTGCTGCCACAAGTGCTCTTTCCAGATTCTTCTGTCCGATCACTCTTGCCGAAAAGAAAGCATCCAGATTTCCCAAAGCCTGCTGCGACCAGCTCATATCTTCCGGTTTGATGTTAATAACATTCTGCATAATCCATTGCCTCCTGCGCAATAAAAGTATACTATCTTAATATCAAGTAAATATTCTATCAGAAATTGTGAAAAAATCTATCCCCC
>CAMNEB010000126.1 GCA_946536155.1 uncultured Lachnospiraceae bacterium
GCCTATATAACGGACTGCCCCGTGTTTTGAAAATCTTACTCGAATCTTTTTCATTGTATTTACTTAATTCGTGTGCCTGGACAAATTCCAGCTCCAAACGATGCCGCGCCGCATCCGCTGCATTTATCCCTGCAATTTAAGGTAACCTCTCCTCTTGCGGCTTTCTTGTATTCCTTAAGGAGGAAGTTTTTACTGACACCGATGTCAATAAAATCCCAGGGGAAGATCTCGTCGTCGCTTCTTTCCCTGAAGGCATAGAAATCAAGGCTCACTCCGCATTCTTCCATAGCCTGCAGCCATCTGTCATGGGAATAATAGTCGGACCATGCATCGTATATGCCGCCCAGTTCGTAAACCTTTCTGATGACCGCACCGACTTTTCTGTCACCTCTTGCCAGAAGAGATTCTATGACAGAGGTGTCGGCATCATGCCAGTTATAGTGGATCCTCTTCTGGTTGAGCTGTTCTGAAATGCCCTGTCTGCATACATAGGCCTTTCTGATGAACTCATCCTTAGTACACTGCGGAGCCCACTGAAATGCGGTAAAAGGCTTGGGCACGAAAAATGATGTGCTCACGGTTATGGATATGGGACCGTTAGTTCTCTTATCCCTTGGTACCAGTTCAAAGAACTCTGCGGCAACTTTATTTGCAAGGTCCCCTATTCCCGCTATGTCTTCATCGGTCTCAAAGGGATGACCCAGCATGAAATAGAATTTAAATTTCGTCCATCCGCCCTTTATGGCTTCTGCGGCACCGGAAAGGATATCCTCTTCGGAAAGTCCCTTGTTGATAACATTCCTGAGTCTCTGGGAACCTGCTTCGGGAGCGAAGGTGACGGAGGTCTTCTTGATATCCTCCACCTTGTTCATGACATCCAGTGAAAAGGCATCGATCCTTAAGGATGGAAGGGTTATATTTACTTTTCTCTTCTCGCATTCAACGATCAGCTTGTCCAGAAGTTCGGGCAGATCGGTATAATCGCTGGATGAAAGAGAACTTAAGGATACTTCCTCATACCCGGTGGCATCCAGCATCTGATAGACCGTCTCAAGGAGTTTCCCGACGCTCCTCTGTCTTACGGGTCTGTACAGTTCTCCCGCCTGGCAGAATCTGCAGCCCCTGATACAGCCTCTCATGATCTCCAGGACCACTCTGTCCTGTACGCATCTGATATAGGGCACCACAGGCTTTTTGGGATAATATGTGCTGTCAAGATCGGAGACGATCTCTTTTTTTATCTTTGAAGGAATGCCTTCTTTATTGGGTGCAAACGAAGAAATGGTGCCGTCTTCATTGTATGTGACATCATAGAAAAGAGGTACATAAAGCCCAGGTATCTGTGCTGCCTTATAGAGGAAATCTTTTCTTGAATATCCCTCGTCTTTACACTTTTCATAAAGGTCTAAAAGTTCCCTGTATCTGGTCTCTCCTTCACCTATATAGAAAATATCGAAAAACTCCGCAATGGGTTCGGGATTATAAGCACAGGGACCGCCGCCTATGACAATGGGGTCATCATCTGTTCTCTCGGAGCTTTCAAGGGGTATGCCCGACAGATCGAGGATCTGAAGGATATTTGTATAACACATCTCATACTGGATGGTTATGCCGAGGAAATCCGCATCTTTGACGGGTCTCTGGGATTCGAGAGAAAAAAGAGGTATATGCTTTTCCCTCATTATCTTATCCAGATCGACCCAGGGTGAATAAACTCTTTCGCACCATACATCCGGGAAGGAATTGAACATATCATAGAGGATCTGGATACCCAGATGGCTCATTCCTATCTCATAGACGTCGGGAAAACACATCACAAAACGGACCCTGATATTCTCAGGGTCCTTTATGCATGCATTAACTTCGTGTCCGATATATCGTTCGGGTTTTTCGACGGACATCAGGATGTCGTCGCTTAAGAATAAGTCTTCGGAATACATTATCTTCCGGCCAGCTCCTTTGTTACTTCTTCCCAGGAGATCTCTTTTTCCGCCATTAGTACCATCATATGATAGAGCAGATCGCTTATCTCATAGACCACATCCCTGTTGTCGGGATTCTTGGCTGCGATGACACACTCTGTGGCTTCCTCTCCGAGCTTTTTAAGGATCTTATCGATACCCTTGTCGAAGAGATAATTGGTATATGATCCCTCCTTGGGATGTACCTTCCTGTCCTTGATGACATCATATACTTTTTCAAAAACAAGAAGAGGATTGGTGTTATCGGTCTCTTCGCTGTCTGTTATCGCATTGAAGAAGCAGCTCCTGGACCCGGTATGGCATGCGGCTCCGACCTGTGAAACCTTGGCAAGTATGGTGTCCTTGTCGCAGTCTGCGGTAAGTGATTTGACATACTGATAATGACCGCTGGTCTCACCCTTTATCCACTGCTCTTTTCTGCTCCTTGAATAATAGGTCATCATACCGGTGGAGATGGTATTTAAGAATGCCTCCTCATTCATGTATGCCAGCATGAGCACTTCGTCGTTCTTGTAATCCTGTACGATGACGGGGATCAGATCTTCAGGACCTTTCTTGAGTTCAGACCATTTGATCCTGCTCTCGAGCTTTCTGACAACAATGCCGTTCTGAGCGCACATATCCTTGATGGATGTGATCTCTCCGGCATTGAGCGATATGACATTGCCGGTGACTCCGCATACGGAATCTTTTTTCATGAATTCTATGATCTTGCCCAGTGCAAGTTCCTTGGCACTAATGACTATGGGAATGTTCAGTTCATTCTCCATAAGGTCAAAGGCATGTATGTTCTTAAGGATCATTCCGGAGAGATATTTGTCCGCAAGATCCTTGACCTTTCCTTCGTCCTTCTCATTACCGGAATGGAAATTGGTATCAGTTCCGATAAGGAGGGATCTGTCGAGAGCATCTATATCTCCGAAAAGAGTCTGGGGATAGGAAATGGATCCGTATATCTTGTCCTTGCCGAATCTTCCCGATGCTGCCGACGAAAGAAGTATATTTACTTCCTTGTCATAATCCAGGATTATCTTGGAACAGCCGGCATAGATGAGCTTCTTGACATCCTCGAGGCGCTTTATGTTTCCGCCGCCGTAGATGGGGATTTCACTGTCTCCGCATATAGCCTTGATCAGCTTGAGAGCTTCGTCATGTGCTTCGTCTCCCTGTCCTTCCGAGAGATCGATGATGATAATGCCGTCCGCATTGCTCCTGCAGTATCTCATGGCAAGAGAATATGCATCTGCCTCGAGAACGGTATCATCGGTCTCGGAAGCTACAGCACTTCCGTTTTTTAAAAAAATACAGGGTAAGAACTTCTTGACGAACATTACAAAGCTCCTTTCGTCGAGAGCACGCCCTCGATACGATCGTCTATCCTGGTAGCCTTATCAAGAGCCTTTGCAAATGCCTTGAACATTGCTTCCGTGACATGATGAGCATTTCCGTCGGAAAGAACCTTGAAATGAAGGCTCATTCCTGCCGAGTAGCTTACGGCATAGAAGAATTCCTTGACCAGCTCGGTATCGAAATCTCCGATCATGGGAACTTTATATTCATAATCAAATTCAAGATAAGGTCTGTCGCAGAGATCGATGCTGCAGAGAACAAGAGTCTCATCCATGGGAAGAACATAATATCCGTATCTGTTGATGCGGGTCTTGTCTCCGAGAGCCCCCTTGATGGCACTTCCGAGAACTATGCCGCAATCCTCAACACTGTGATGTCCGTCCACATTGAGGTCGCCCTTGATGCTGCACTCAAGATCGAAGAAACCGTGTCTTGCGAATGCACTGAGCATATGATTGAAGAAGCCGATGCCGGTGGAGATGCTGTTCTCTCCTTTTCCGTCAATATCAAGGCTGAGTCTGATATAGGTCTCGTTGGTCTTTCTTGCGATATCGATCTGTCTGTCAAGAGCCGAATTGTTCGTGGTGATCTTGGGCGTTGTCCTTACGGCAAGCTGTTTGCTTTCGGATGCAGTTGTCTGAGCAGCTGCGGTTGAAGAGGAATTTTTCTTACTTTTGGATTGTGCCATGATCTTCTCCTTTGTGATTAATCATTTTCGAATCTTACGTGTATGCTGTTTGCGTGAGCGGTAAGGCCTTCATTTGTCGCAAATAACTCGATGGCTTTGCTGTCACGCTTCAGTGCCTCTCTTGAATAATATATAACAGAACTCTTTTTAATGAAATCATCTACATTGACGGGACTGAAGAATCTTGCGGTGCCGTTTGTGGGAAGGATGTGGTTGGGACCGGCAAAATAATCTCCCAGAGGCTCGGATGAATACTCACCGAGGAAAATAGCACCCGCATTCCTTACCTTGGTCATGACTTCAAAAGGATTCCTGGTCAGGATCTCAAGGTGCTCGGAAGCTATGGAGTTAACGGTCTCTATCGCTTCGTCCATGGAGGATGCGACAAGCGCATAGCCGTAGTTGTCAAGAGACTTTCTGATGATGTCGGCACGGGACAGAGTCTTTAAGAACTCATCGATCTCTTCGCTGACGGCCTTTGCGATTTTTTCATCCGTTGTTACAAGTATAGCACTTGCGAGCTCATCGTGCTCGGCCTGGCTCAAAAGATCTGCGGCAACATAACGGGGATTTGCGGTTTCATCCGCAAGGACCATAACCTCGGAAGGGCCTGCGATGGAATCGATGCTGACAAAGCCGTAAACAGCCTTCTTGGCAAGAGCTACGAATATGTTTCCGGGGCCGGTGATCTTGTCCACCTTGGGAATGCTCTCAGTTCCGAAAGCCATTGCTCCGATGGCCTGCGCTCCGCCTGCCTTGAAGATCACGTCAGCACCTGCGATATCGGCGGCAACAAGGGTTCCCGCATTGATAACTCCGGTCTTTCCGGGAGGTGTACACATATAGATCTTATCAACTCCCGCAACCTTAGCGGGAATGATGTTCATGAGAACGGATGAGGGATATGCCGCTTTTCCGCCGGGAACATAAACTCCGAGCTTTTCAATGGGAGTTATTTTCATTCCGAGAAGAGTTCCGTCAGCTTTTGTCTCAAACCAGCTGTTGCGGAGCTGTTTTTCGTGGAATTCCCTGATGTTTGCGGCAGCCTTTTTGATGACTTCGATATACTCGTCATCAAGCTCTTCGTAGGCCTTTGCGATCTCTTCCTTTGTTACGATGATATTTTCGGGAGTAAGCTCATATCCGTCAAACTTTGCGGTGTATTCAAAAAGCGCCTTATCCGCATTCTCCCTTACGTTCTTAAGTATCTCATTAACGGTATTTTCATATTCCGTATACTGTGAAGGGGACCTCTTAAGGAGAAGCGATGTGATCTCCTTGATTGAATCCGGGTTTATATATGTGATCCTCATTTAAAACCTCCTGTGAGTATTATAAATATTTTTTCAGTTCGGAAACAAGTTCTCTGATACGGTCACCCTTAAGCTGCATGCTCACGGGATTGACGATCATCCTTGCAGATAAGGGACAGATCTCCTCAAGAACCGTCAGTCCGTTTTCCCTTAAGGTGGAGCCTGTCTCGACGATGTCGACTATCACGTCGGTAAGACCTACTATGGGTCCGAGTTCAACGGAGCCGTTCAGCTTGATGATATCGACTGTCTGGTTCTTCTTGTTAAGAAAATACTCCCTTGCGATAACGGGATATTTGCTGGCTACTCTTATCCTCTCATGGTGGAGGAGCTTATCTGACATGCTCTCGGGGCCGCAGACGCACATCCTGCACTTTCCGAAGCCAAGGTCTAATACCTCATAAACATTCCTGTTTTCTTCAAGTATGGTATCTCTTCCCACAACCCCTATATCAGCGGCACCGTATTCGACATATGTGGGCACATCAGGCCCCTTTGCCAGGAAA
>CAMNEB010000127.1 GCA_946536155.1 uncultured Lachnospiraceae bacterium
TCCTCTATCACTATGTATTTGTCAAATATTCCTGCCGCGGTTCCGCAAACTCTCACCCTGCTGCCGTCAGGAATACCTGGCAGGTGTGCGTCACTGCGGATCACACCAGTCGAGACGAGGACGCATGTCAGGGCAACAATAAAAAGACAGACCGAGGCCAGTGGTCTTCTTGTTTTTATCAGCATATTTTTTTCTTTACTTTTCTGAATCCGGGCGATGTGCCCATGGTGCCTGCATCGTGGCAGGTCTTAAGATAAAGCCGCCGGCAAGATGACCGGCAGAATGGCTGCGTCCGCGAATCGGGACCTTTTATCCGTGTATGTGATTATAATATCCCGCGATAAAAAAGTCGACTTAAGATAATCTCTTTTTCACGAATCTGTCGTAGAAATAAGAGATGAGGAGCGTAAGTGCAAAGCTCCCGGGGAGGAGTATCAGGAATATGATGGTCCTCCTTAGCCTGGTAAGGTCGGGGATTATGAAATTCCTGATGAAAAAGAGTATGGGAAAATGGATCAGGAACGAACTGCCGCTCCTGTTTCCAAGAAGTATCAGCGGCTTTACGGTAAGGGCTTTTGAGACGATGCCTTTTTTTACGTAAAAGAGGATGACGAGAAGGCTTGCCAGAACAGGGCATACCGGCGCATGGGAAAGGTAAATGTTCATATTGCCGCGGGCCCACACATATACAAGCAGCGCTACGGAAGCTACAGATACGATCTCAAGCACGCTGAGGAGCACTGTAGATGCCGATATCTTCTCACCTGAGATCATATATATCCTTCCGAGGAATATGCCGCAGAGCATATCAAACACCCTGTACAGGGGGAAGCAGTGCGAAAGCGCTATGATGACATCAGTGTCAGGAACAAAAGAATAAACCGCCCATACGATCACACTCTGGGCAAGGATGCAGGCAAGGAGTCCCGCAAAAAGGGCCTGTACTTTAGAGAGCCTGCACACCGCTCTGCGCATGTATGGGAAAGCGGTATATAGGATGAGCATGGTTGATAAAAACCACGACACGCTGTTAAGTGATGCAGCGACCGCTGCACTCGGGACAAGGGACTGGAGCAGGAAGGTGTTGCAGAAAACATTTATCATTAGGTTCCCTGTTTCAGTCTCCGGATGAGCGATGAGCGTAAGCGGGATCATAACGAGCATCAGGAATATATGCAGGGGATAGAGTCCGAAGATCCTCTTTACGGATGCTTTAAAGGAACCGGAAAGTGTGACATCTGTGTCATCATCTCCCGCTTTAAGAGTGAGCAGAAAACCTGAGAGCACGAAAAAAAGGGACACCGAGACCGGAGTCCATCCGGTGTCGTTAAAATGTCCCATGAAGATCCCGACAAATGCAAGGCCTCGTAAGACCTGCAGGGATTCGGATCTTCCGCTCTTTTTTTGTGGAGATGATTTTTCTGTCATTTTTCATTGCAGAGCGTTGCCATAAGGGTCTCTGCAGCCAGCCTGTCATTGATCCTGCCGGTCTTGAAATCTTCGTCCGCTCTCGCGCAAATATTTACCGATTTCTGAAGAGCCGCAAGGCTCATTCCTTCAGCCTGACGCAGGTACAGTTTTACCTGGAATTCTCCTATGGAGCCTCTGGTCTTTTTGACCTCTCCCGTCTCGGGATCGACTTCCCTGTTATGTGAGGCGAAGTCTATTATGTCATTTTCGTGATAACCGTCCTCTTTCATGGACTTAAGCTGGAGCATCCAGAGGAACTGTTTTTCGATCATTATGATGATAGCGCCGGGGGAAACTTTTAAGGCCAGGAGATCCTCATAGCAGTTCATGCAGGTCCTGATATCCTTCCTCATGACGGCATCCACCATCTGGAAGATCCTGTCCTCGATGTTTTTCGAGCATATGGCATCGATATCTTCTCTTGTTATGAGTTCTCTGTCGCCGGTGTAGCCCTCGAGCTTTTCCAGCTCCGACATGAGCTTGCCCATATCCGTCCCTATGACGTCCAGGAGATATTTTGCATCATCGCTGCCTATCATCTTGCCCGCTTTTTTCAGATACGCTCCCATATTCTGCAGGAGGTATTTATCGGGCTGGGCTACAAATTCGACGCATCTTCCCAGCTTGTTTATCTGCTTATAGAGCTTGAACCTGGCGTCCGCCACATCCTCGACGAAGATGAAGGTCGTGGTCTCCGGGGATTTTGCAAGAAACGATACGAGATCATCGGGATTTGTCTCGAAGAATCCCGAATACCGCACAACGACTATCCTGCGTTCCGCAAAAAAAGGAAGTGTCAGGGCCGCATCTATCACCGCTCCCGGAGCAAGGGGCGAGGTGTCGAAGATGTTGGTGTTGATATCTCCTCTCTCTCCGCCCAGGGCTGCGATCAGTTTTTTCTCATAGAAATTCCTGAGGTAGCGCTCGGGGCCAAAGAGAAGGTAGAACCTTTTAAAGTCGCCTTCCTTCAGATCTTTTTTCAGTTGTTCGAGGCTTGCCGCCGCTTCTCTTGGTTTCATTTGCCGCTCACTTCGCCGGATCCTTCGATCTCGAGCGCTTCTTCTATTCCGATCACCATGCCGGTATCAAGTTCATAAGATGATTCTAAGAGTTCCGGGACCGCACCGTCAACAAGGATCTGAACCTTATCGACGCCGGGCAGGTCGACCAGGGAATTGGCGATGGCATGCACGCTGACGGAGGTTGGTACATTTCCCGCAGGGATCAGAAAATCACTGCTTAAGTTGACATAGCACACGCCGTCCTTGGTGGAGATGCTCAGGACCGATGTGGAAGGGTTGACCGAAGGATAGAGTCCCGAAGGTCTTCCCGCAGGGCCCGCTATCAGCTCATCCACAACGAATCTCTCGAGGGGCATGGATGTTGAGTAGAACTTGTTCCTGTAGACGCTTATGAGGTAGTTGCCGTCTGCGGATGCAAAGTAGAGTCTGATATCCGCTTCTTCATAGGTATTTATCTCGTTGCCGTCGTTACTGATAAAGGTCGATGCGTTCATGTCTCCGACTTCAAAACCGCTGTGGTCCTTTAAAGGCTTTCCTTCAACGGTGAAGTCAACGGTATCAACAAGTCCGGATCCGCAGAGGGTCCTTACTATCGCAGCCCTTACAAGGACCTCTGTGGTAAAGACAAGGTTCTTGTATTCTGAGCTCATGTTAAGGCTAAGCCGTCCGTCTTCAAAGGTATAGCCAAGAACGGTAAAGCCCATGGAAAGCGGAGCCTTGAACTGGGCCTTTTCGGATTTTTTAGCAAGTGCATCCAAAAGAGCAGCGACGATCTCATCGGGATCCTTTGTGGTCAGATAGATCTCGTAGTTGCCCGTCCTTGTCTCTTCGTTGTTGATGTAATAGACCAGGTATTTGTCCGCACCTTCGGGAACCGGTTCCTCATGGGAGCAGGCACTCATCATAAAAAGTGACACGATCGTCAGGATGCATATGAATTTTTTCAATATATCATTTCGCATCTGCTATATAAATAAGGGGAATGGTGACGACAAATCTGCTCCCCTCTCCTTCCTTGCTGGTAAGGTCTATCCTGCCGTGATGCATCATCACGACCTTTCTGCATATGGCAAGTCCGAGTCCGGTCCCTCCGATCTCCCTGGAATGGGATTTGTCCACGCGGTAGAATCTCTCGTAGATATGTGCAAGCGATTCCTCGGGGATACCGAGACCGGAATCCTCAACCGTCAGTGTAAAGGACTGGTGGTCCGCATCGAGGGATACCTTGACCCATCCGTTTTCATGATTGTACTTGACCGCATTTTCGACGAGGTTTGAGATGAGGAGGGTGAGCTTAACTTCATCCACCTCTGCCACGACTCTCCTGCCGGTCTCAAAGGTGACATCCACGTTCTGTTTTCTGGCGATTGCCCTTAATCTTTTTAATACAAGCTCGGTAAGGTCGTTGATATCAACAGAGGTGATGTTCAGGTTCTGGCCTGAGGTATCATCCATCCTGACAAGGGCCAGAAGGTCAGTGATGATCCTGTTTTCCCTGTCTATCTCCGATGCGATGTCTGTCATGAATTCCTTGTACTCTTCAAGGGTTGCATCGGGACTTTCGAGGAGTGAATCGGAAAGGACCTTCATGGAAGCCATGGGGGTCTTTAGTTCGTGAGAGACGTTTGCGACGAATTCCCCCCTGCTCTCATCGAGAATGTTGATGCGCGAAAGGAGGTTGTTGAAAGCATCGGATATATGCTCTGTCTCGGAGCAGTCATTGACAGGCTCCAGGTAGTTGTTGTAGCCCGCCTTTACGGCACCGATCCTGCTGGTGAGCCTTGCGATGGGGTCCACCAGGAATTTGGAAAGAATAAATGCAAGTGCCACGACGAGGACGACGATTATCATCTCCAGAAGGAATGCGTTTGTGCCGAGCACATCAGCCATACCGACAATGCTGTCATCGGAGATGGAGGTGAGCATGACACCTCTTATAACGCCTGCTCCGTCTCCCGCGGTTGTGTCTGCGATGGGAGTTGTGAGCTCGATGTATCCGAGATTGCTGTCATAGTAGGAGGTTGAGATCCCCTGGAAGCATTTGATGACCTCTTCGGATATGATGGTCTTGCCCTCAGAGATCCCGTAGGTATCCTTGAGCACGCGGAAGTTGCCGCCTATGATCATGATACGTCCTTCATAGACGCCGCCCAGCATCTCGATCTCCGCATCCATAACGTCAAGCGAGCCGGTGTAGTCATCTGCCCGGCCTGTAAGTGCGGATATGTACTTATTTGCTACAAGATGGTTTGCCGTTATCGTGAGCTGGTTCTGGACCGTGGAAACCTTGGTCTCAAGCGCCCTGGATTCGTAATTGGACACTATGGCGACCCTTACGAGGATACAGGGAACGATCCCTATGACAAGGATTATCACAAAGATCCTCGCCCTCAGGGATCTGAGCAGGATAACGGACTTAAGATTTGAAAGAAGCTCTTTCATAGATCAATTACCGGAATCGGCAGCATTAAAATAGTATCCCACGCCCCATCTGGTGTGAACATATACGGGATTGCCCGCATCTTCTTCTATTTTTTCACGAAGGCGTCTTACATGAACATCAACGGTTCTCTCGTCTCCGGGATAATCATCGCCCCAGACGGCTTTCAGCAGATCCTCTCTCTTATAGACCTTGCCGGAATTCTCCATGAGGATCTTGAGGAGCTCGAACTCCTTGGAGGTAAGAGGTATCTCTTCGCCTCCCTTAAAGGTCCTGTGGCCTTCAAGATCGAGCTTTAATCCGCCCATGGAAAGTGTCTCTCCGGTGGGACGGGATGCCTTCTCCTTGGCACTGCGGCGCATGACCGCCTTGATACGTGCCTTGACCTCAAGGATATTGAAGGGCTTGGTCATATAATCGTCGGCACCGTATTCAAGTCCGAGGATCTTGTCCATGTCATCGCCCTTTGCGGTGAGCATGATGATGGGAGTGCGGGAAAATTCCCTGACTCTCTGGCACACCTCGAGACCGTCTATCTTGGGCAGCATCAGATCCAGAAGGATTATGTCATAAGTATTTTCCGTAAGCTTCTGCATGGCTTCCTCGCCATCATAGGCACAGTCGACTTCCATGCCGTCCTGCTCAAGGCTGAATCTGATCCCTTTGACTATCAGTTTCTCATCGTCCACAACCAAAACCTTAACTGCCATTTTTTCCTCACAATCAATTAAAAACAACCAAAGCGCAGGCAAGCCTGCGGGTATATAAACAATAAAGCAAATAAAACAAAGG
>CAMNEB010000128.1 GCA_946536155.1 uncultured Lachnospiraceae bacterium
GGACATCTGGGTGCCAATCTCGGCGTTGTGGAACTTACCATGGCGCTTCATCTTGAACTCGACCTCCCGAAGGATAAGATCATCTGGGATGTCGGTCATCAGAGCTATACCCATAAGATCCTTACAGGCAGAAAAAGCGGCTTTGAGAATCTCCGCAAATACGGCGGTATGAGCGGATTCCCCAAGGCGAGCGAGAGTGACTGCGATGTCTTCGATACGGGACACAGCTCAACCTCCATTTCCGCAGGTCTCGGCATGGTGTGTGCAAGAGATATGGCGGGCGGAGACGAGACCATAGTTTCCGTCATAGGAGACGGCTCCCTTACCGGAGGAATGGCCTTTGAAGCTCTCAACAATGCCGGAAGGATGGATTCCAATTTTATCATCATCCTGAATGACAACAATATGTCCATATCCGAAAATGTGGGAGGGGTGCCGAAGTATCTCAATTCGATACGAACCTCCAACGGCTATCTCGGATTAAAGGCAAACATATACAGCAAGATCATCGACAAGCCCTACGGAGAGGACGTCGTCGGCAAGATAAGAAGGGCCAAGAACAGTTTCAAATCCCTCATGGTCCCCGCCGGCATGATGTTCGAGGATATGGGCATCGTATACCTCGGCCCCGTGGACGGACATAATATAAAGGCGATGCGCAATGCGATAACCGAGGCAAAGAGATTCAAGCGCGCCGTTCTGATCCATGCGATCACCAAAAAGGGAAAGGGATTTGCGCCTGCCGAGAAGCATCCCGCAAGATTCCACGGAACGGAGCCTTTTGACGTGACAAACGGAGTCCCTCTCAACCACAGGACTGTGGCGGGATGGACCGATATCTTCTCAACGGTCATGTTCAAGCTCGGTGAGAAGGACCCTAAGATCGTAGCCATCACGGCCGCTATGGCGGAAGGGTGCGGACTTAAGAGATTCAGGAATAAATTTCCCGACAGATTTTTCGATGTCGGTATAGCGGAACAGCATGCCGTAACCTTTGCGGCGGGGCTTGCAAAAGGCGGATTCAAGCCTGTTGTAGCGGTGTATTCCTCCTTCCTTCAGAGAGCCTATGACCAGGTGCTCCACGATGTATGCCTCCAGAATCTTCATGTGATCTTTGCCATAGACAGGGCAGGACTCGTGGGGGCTGACGGAGAGACCCATCAGGGAGTCTTCGACCTTTCGTATCTGTCGCAGATCCCGGGAATGGTGGTTTGTTCGCCCAAGAATAAATGGGAGCTTTCGGATATGATGAAGTTCGCCGTGGCCTACGACGGACCCATCGCAGTCAGATATCCCAGAGGAACGGCATATGCGGGACTTGAGGAATTCAGGGCTCCCGTAGAGCTCGGCAAGAGCGAGTGGATCTATAAGGAGAGCGGAATTTGCCTGATGGCCGTCGGCAATATGGTAGAGACCGCCCTTCAGGTACGTGAGATACTCAAAAAAGACGGATTTAATGTGAGCCTTGTGAACGCAAGATTCGTCAAGCCCATCGACAGAGAGATGATCAGGGAGAGCTGCCGTGACCATATGCTCATAGTAACGCTTGAGGACAATGTCCTGAACGGCGGCTTCGGTTCCGGAGTGCTAAGGGCGATGGCGGATGACGGAATTGAAAAAGAGGTCCTCTGTCTCGGAATACCCGACAGGTTCATTCACCAGGGAAGCATTGACAGCCTGAGGAATGAGATAGGACTTACCCCGGAGCAGATAGTCCGTTCGATAAGAGAAAAACTTTCCATGGAGCGGTTAAATGAAAGTTAGACTGGACTGTATCCTGGCAGATAAAGGACTCGCACCTTCGAGAGAAAAAGCAAAGGCACTCATAATGGCCGGCGAAGTGTATGTCAACGGTCAGAAAGAGGATAAGGCGGGATCTGTTTTTGATCCCGAAACAGTTTCCGTAGAGGTGCGTACAAAACAACTTAAATATGTGAGTCGCGGCGGTTTCAAGCTTGAAAAAGCCATGGAGGTATGGGGCTTTGATCTGTCCGGCCTCACCTGTATGGATATCGGTTCTTCAACCGGAGGCTTCACGGACTGCATGCTTCAGAGCGGCGCAGAGAAGGTCTATTCCGTGGATGTGGGAAAGGGACAGCTTGACTGGAAGCTCCGTAACGACCCGAGAGTCGTAGTCATGGAGCAGACCAATTTCAGATTCCTGACTCCTGACGATATCCCGGAGAAGATAGATTTTGCCAGTGTTGACGTATCCTTCATCTCCCTTGACAAGATCCTGGTTCCCGCCAGGAATCTCCTTAAGGACAGGGGCAGGATCGTTGCTCTGGTAAAGCCCCAGTTTGAAGCGGGCAAGGGCAAGGTCGGAAAAAACGGAGTCGTAAGGGAACAGTCCGTTCATGAAGAGGTTCTTTCCAGATGCATAAGCTTTGCGGATCATGCGGGATTTGACGTTCTTGGGATCGATTTTTCACCGATAAAGGGTCCCGAGGGCAATATCGAATACCTGATGAATCTTCGCAAAAAAGAGAGCATTTCCGACGAGCTCCTTGCAATGGGCGAGAAGGAATGCATAGAAAGCTTTGAAGAAGCTTTTGAAAAGGGAGAGTGGCTTTCAGAATCTCCCGAGTGGAAGGAAAAGATAAAAGGTCTGGCATCGAAGTCACATACGGAGCTTAAATGATGAGATCTGTACTTATCTATACCAATCAGAACAAAGATCCCAACGGGGAGTTTACAAAGAAGGTCTCGGATTTTTTCAGATCCGAAGGCGTAAGCTGTGAAGTGCTGGTATCTGACAAGGAACGCACACAGGACAAGGATGCCGAGATCATCTCCGGCAGAAGGGGATACGACTGCATAATAGTCCTAGGAGGGGACGGTACCGTTCTCCAGGCGGCAAGGGAAGCAAGACAGCTTGAGATCCCCATTGTCGGTGTCAATCTGGGCAAGCTGGGATTCCTCACGGAGATTGAGCCCGACAGGCTTAATGACAGCTTAAAGAGGCTTATACATGAGGACTTCTATACCGAAAAGAGGATGATGCTAAAGGGTGAGATCGTCAGGAAAAACGGCGAGATCATCACCGCACGCTCTCTCAATGACATCGTTATCTGCCGTTACGGCGGGATGAACATGATCACGCTTCCCGTATATGTCAACGGACAGTTCCTTCATCTGTACAAGGGCGATGGCATCATTGTGACGACACCCACGGGATCGTCCGGATACAATCTGTCCGCGGGAGGACCCATCGTCGAGCCTTCATCGGATGTAATGGTGCTGACTTCCATCTGTTCACATTCCTTAAACCATGCGTCACTCATTCTTTCCGCGGATGATGTGATAGAAGTCAGGCTTCCGGATACGGTTCAGGATGATACCAAAAAAGTCGAATGTTCCTTTGACGGATGCATCCGGTTCATGCTTGAAAAGGGAGATACCGTCAAGATAAGAAAATCCGAGAAATATACGGAATTCATAAAACTCGACGATCTGAGTTTCCTCGAAACTCTTCATAAAAAGCTCGGAGACGCATGATGCTTAAAAAAGAAGCAAGACAGAGAGCTATCATAGATCTGATCGAAAAAAACGATATCGCGACACAGGAGGAACTGTGCAGACTCCTGCAGGAGCAGGGCTATAAAGCCACTCAGGCAACGGTCTCCAGGGATATCCGTGAACTTGCCCTGACCAAGATGCCTTCGGATAAGAACGGCATCAAGTATGTGCGCATAGCAAATGACAGGCAGGTCATGGAGGGCAAGTACTCCAGAGTCTTAAGGGATGGATTTGTCGCCATGGACAAGGCACAGAGCATCCTCGTATTAAGGACGGTGTCGGGTATGGCAATGGCCGTTGCTGCGGCGATAGATGCCATGCAGCTTGAGGAAGTATCGGGATGTATCGCCGGCGATGACACCGTGATGCTCGCCGTAAGAGATTCCGATTCCACGGACGGTCTCATGGCCAAGATAAGAGGTATCATAGGAACCTGATCTTTAATTACCTTTATGCCGTTTACAGACTGACTGCCGCCGCATCTTAAAAGGCGGAAATTCATATGCTTAAAAATCTACATGTACAAAATCTGGCGCTGATAGAGGATGCGGATATCGAATTCTCGGACGGCCTCAATATCCTCACCGGCGAGACCGGTGCGGGAAAATCTCTGCTCATGGGCTCTGTTATGATGGCCATGGGTTCTAAGTTCGACACTTCCATGATAAGAAAAGGAAAAGAGCAGGCTCTGGTCGAGCTTGTATTTGATTCTGTTCCCGAGAAGGCATTGCAAGTGCTAGGGGAGCTGGATATCTTTCCGGAAGATGACGGGAGTGTCATAATCAAAAGAACATGCTCCGCTTCAAAAAGCTCCTGCAGGATCAACGGCTCGACCGTTGCCGTAAGGGAGATGAAGAAGCTGTCCCAGGCCTTTATAGACATACACGGGCAGAGGGATTACGAAACCCTTCTCAAAAAATCCGAGCTTTTGTCGATACTCGATCTCTATTGCGGCGGTGATATGCCGCACATCCTCAAGGACGTATCCGAAAAATACAGGATATATACGGACCTTAAGGAAAAACTGGAAGAGGAGACATCGGATACCTCCTCATCCGCAAAAGAAGCATCCCTTGCGGAGTTTGAAGCAGCGGAGATAGACGATGCATGCCTTAAGGAAGGCGAAGACGAAGAACTTGAAGATTCCTTCCGCAGGATGAGCAATTTCAGGAAGATCGCAGAGAGCATCGGAAAGGCTCATGCAATGATAGGCGGAGAAGACGGAGAGAACGCATGCTCCCTTGCATCCATGGCCCTCAGGGAACTTTCCTCGGTATCCGAATACGATACGGGGATCAAAGAGCTGGAAGAAGAGCTTGCATCCGCGGAATCCATATTGAGCGATCTTAACATGGAGCTGGGATCGTATATGTCATCCATGGAATTTGACGAAGAAGAATTCGCACGTATCGGTGACAGGCTCGATCTGATAAACAGACTGAAGAGCAAATACGGAAGGACCATCGGAGATATCCTCGAGTATTCGGAGAGCAGGAAAAAGATCCTGGAAAAATATGCCGACTATGATGCATATCTTGCAAAACTCAGAGAGGATACGGAGAAGGCCTGTGCGGATTATGACAAGGCATGCAGAAAAGCCTCGTCGCTTCGAAAGAAGAATATTCCGCTTCTTGAAAAAGAACTTACGGATAAGTTAAAGGATCTGAATTTTCTCACCGTTGACTTTGAGATCAGAATGGAAGACTCAAAGCCCGGACCTCTCGGTAAGGATGCGGTTGATTTCTATATCTCCTTTAATCCGGGTGAAGACAGAAAGCCTCTGGCCGAGAGCTCATCCGGAGGAGAACTTTCCAGGATGATGCTCGCAGTCAAGACCGTCATGGCAGGCAAGGAAGATACGGGAACACTCATCTTTGATGAGATAGATGCCGGAATAAGCGGTATCACCGCATGGAAGGTTGCTGAGTCTCTTTCGGGAGTTGCGGGTCATCACCAGGTCATCTGCATCACACATCTTCCGCAGATAGCCGCAATGGCCGACCATCACTATGTCATCGTTAAGCATTCCGACAATAACTCCACGACAACGGATGTTGAAGCTGCCGACTTCGAAACCTCCATATCGGAGATAGCAAGACTGCTCGGTTCCGATTCCGTTTCCGACAGTTCTCTTGAAAATGCCAGAGACCTCAAGGCTAAAGCCGGCAAGGTAAAGACAAAGAACAGATAGAGAAC
>CAMNEB010000129.1 GCA_946536155.1 uncultured Lachnospiraceae bacterium
AATCCGATGAACTGAAGAGGGATGATATCGGTTCCCTGGTGAAGGAGCTGATAGAAGGAGTGCTGTCCGTTGGTTCCGGGCTCACCGAAGATAACGGGGCCGGTGACATAATCGATGGGCTCCCCGAAACGGTTTACGCTCTTTCCGTTGGACTCCATGTCAAGCTGCTGGAGATGAGCGGGGAATCTGCTCATTGCCTGTGAGTAAGGAAGGACTGCGGTGGAGCCGTATCCGAGAACGTTCCTCTCATATACTCCGATGAGAGCATCGAGAAGGTCGGGGTTCTTAAGGATGTCTCTCTCTGTTGCGGTCTTGTCCTCTGCTGCAGCACCGTCAAGGAATCTTGCGAAGATATCAGGGCCGAATGCGAGTGAAAGGATCGCACCACCTACCGCTGAAGTGGAAGAATATCTTCCTCCGATATAATCATCCATAAAGAAAGCATCGAGATAATCGCTGTTTCCGGCAAGAGGTGATGTCTCGGAAGTAACAGCGATCATATGCTTAGCGGGATCGAGACCTGCTTTCTTAAGAGCATCCTTTACGAATGCTTCGTTGGTGAGGGTCTCGAGGGTGGTTCCCGACTTGGAAACAAGGATGAATATTGAGTGAGCCACATCCACATTTGCAAGTACAGCTGCGGCATCATCGGGATCTACGTTTGAGATGAACTGTGCCTGCATCTTAAGGGTGCCGTTTACTCTTGCCCAGTTCTCAAGAGCAAGATACATTGCTCTGGGACCGAGATCGGATCCGCCGATACCTATCTGTACGGCTGTGGTGAACTTCTCACCCTTTTCGTTTGCTATCTCTCCGGAGTGGACCTTTCCTGCAAATTCCGCGATCCTCTCCTGCTGTTTTACATAGAATGCTCTCTTATCGGTTCCGTCGCAGACAACGGCATTTCCGAGCTGGCCTCTGGTGAGATGATGGAGAACCAGTCTCTTCTCTCCTGTATTGATCACTTCTCCGTTGTAAAGAGCTTCAAATTTATCGATAAGTCCGGCTTCATCGGAAAGCTTCTGAAGATCCTTCAGAATAACATCATCAACATTCTTGGCAGCATAATTGTATTTAAGGCCTGCCGCCATATCGGAAGAATACTCCGATACCCTTGCTGCTCCCTCTTCTCCCGTCATCACCTTTGTAAGATCTGCGGGAACGTCCGATGCGAGCTTTGCCGATGCATCCAGTTCGTTGTAATTGATCCATTTAATAGCCATCTTTTTTCTCCTTTTTTAAGGCGTGTTTCCGCCTTCAGTTATCTTACTGTTTTTACCATCCGATTTCAACATCAAAACCCGACCCGCTTGCAGCAGCAGAAGCGTTGCAAGTACCGATACAGCCATTATCCCCGCAAAGATCAGGATCCCGACGGGAAGGCCCCAGTTTACGAATCCGTACCAGTCGTTTGAATCACGCCCGCTCCCGATTCCGTTTATCAGGATATTGGCCAGATAGACGCTTCCGTACAAAAACGGCGGTATCGCGGAAAACAGGGCATCCTTTTTTGAAATCCCGCGGTATGGACAGGTCATCAGAAAATCCGCCACGCACAAAAGAGGGACTATCAGGTGAAACCACAGATTGGATCCGTGATAAAAATGCGAGTGTCCGTATAATGGCCCGAAGAAAAAAGCCACAACGGAAAAAGTCACAAACACCGCTGCCGTGGAGACCATCTTGAGCAGATACGAGGACCTGTCCGGCGCTCCCTTTCCCTTATACCGGATCAGGATATAGGCCGAGACCGCAGCCGCAAAGATATTTGACTGCACCGTGAAAAACTTCAGATTCTTCAGCCCTTCATCCGACAGTCCGTACGTCCCGGAATTTCTGAGGACCATGACCGCAAGCCCGGTCACGGTAAAAAGTACTGTCAGCACATTTGATATTGTGTTTATCTTAAGTCTTGTTTCTTCTTTCATCAAAGATCGATCCCGGCATCCGGAAGTGCTTCGAATATCTTTACGCTCCTTGCGCCGATCTTAAAACCTCCGCAGGGTCTTTCCCTGTCTGCGGAAAAAGGCTCTTCAAGTGCGGTGTCGCACACAAGGGTCCAGCTGTATCCGCATCCTTCTTCAAGTGCGGGGAGTTCCGCCCGGAGTTCTTCCCAATATGTATTTATGGCAAGGAATACGGCCTGGGGGTGTTCCGTGTCCTTTTTGCCGGGATATCCCGCAAAGCACACTCCAAGATAATGCGAATAATCGCAGAAGTCGCTCTTCCAAGCCGTCGTGTCATGCACCGACATTCCGGGAAGTCCCAGCGCGTCGTTTCCGCAGTTTTTCCTGATGCAGTCGTGTGCCTTTCTGAATGCGATCAGTTCCTTGAAAAATTCATACAGGCCCCTGTTGCTCTCAAGATCCTTCCAGTTGAGCCATGCGATGTAATTGTCCTGGCAGTATGCGTTATTGTTGCCGCCCTGGGAGTTTCCGAATTCATCCCCCATAAAAAACATCGGGGTTCCGCGGCTCATCATCAGTACCGCCGCGGCATTCCTGACCATCCTGCGCCTCAATGCATTGATCTGCGCATCACTGGTCTCGCCTTCGGTACCGCAGTTCCAGCTCCTGTTATCGTCCGCGCCGTCGCTGTTGTTCCAATTGTTTTCCTCGTTGTGCTTGTAATTGTAGACATACATGTCATGCAGGGTAAATCCGTCATGACAGTTGAGGAAATTAACGGATGCATTATGTCCTCTCACCTCGGGGATATACAGATCGGGAGATCCGCATACTCTCCTTGCCGCATCCTGTGCCTTGCCTTCGTCACCTTTAAGGAAAGACCTCATATCGTCCCTGTATCTTCCGTTCCACTCTGCCCATCTGTTCCATGAAGGGAAGGTTCCGACCTGATACAGTCCGCCCGCATCCCATGCCTCCGCGATCAGCTTGACCTTGCCAAGTATGGGATCGTATGCGAGACTCTGCAGAAGAGGAGGTTTGCTCATGGGAGAGCCGTCCTCATTTCTTCCGAGAATTGATGCAAGATCGAACCTGAATCCGTCCACATGGTAATTGATGACCCAGTACCTGAGGCAGTCCAGTATAAGTCCCTGAACTATGGGATGATTGCAGTTGAGGGTATTTCCGCACCCGGAGAAATTGTAGTATTTTCCGTCCGGTGTGAGCATGTAATAGATATTGTTGTCTATGCCCTTGAACGAAAAAGCGATGCCGTTCTCATTGCCTTCCGCGGTGTGGTTGAACACCACGTCAAGGAGCACATCGATATCATTATCGTGGCAGAGCCTGATCAGTTCCTTGAGCTCGGTACCCTCCCTGTTGTATTCGACGGAATGGGTATAGCTGGTGTTCGGTGCAAAAAAACTCACCGTGTTGTAACCCCAGTAATCCATGAGTTCCCTGCCGTAATAATCCCTGTGGTCCAGGGTTTCGTCAAATTCAAAGACAGGCATCAGCTCGATGGCATTTATCCCAAGCTCCTTAAGATAGGGGATCTTATCCATTATTCCGGCGAAGGTTCCGGCCTTGTCTCCGACCCCGGAGGAAATATCCTTGGTAAATCCCCTGACATGCATCTCGTAGATCACGAGATCTTCCATCTTCTTGTGCTTGCGGATACCGCGGCCCCAGTCGAAATTGTTCTTGACCACGCGGGCTTTATAGATCGAATCGTTATGCGTACCCCAGGTGCTCTGACCGGTCACGGCCTTGGCATAGGGATCCAGCACGATCCTGTTCTTGTCGAAGATCAGACCCTTTTTTTCATCATAAGGTCCGTCAAACCTGTACGCATATTCAAAGTCCTCGATATCGATATCAAAGACTATCATTGACCATACGTTTCCTATCCTGTAGGACTCGGGGATGGGAAGGACTGCAAAAGGGATATCGCTCTCCCTCTTGAAAAGAAGGAGTTCGCATGAATATGCCTGATTTGATGAGATGGTGAAATTGACGCCGGTAGGTATCGCCGTAGCTCCGTTCAGCTCGTAAATACCCGGCCTTACTCCGAATCCGGCTATTACATCGTAAGGCTCCATATGGATCTCTCCGATGTTTGATATCGCGGCACGCACATCGGATATGGTCGCAAATCTTCTGACCGCGTTCTTTGTCTCAAGGGCGATCGCCTCAGAGGCAGATACGTTTTTCTTCTTCGAAGCTGCCTTTGTCGCAGCAGTCCCGGTGCCGGCAGTCTGAGTTTTCTTCGTAGTTTTTGAACCCATGCGATACCTCTTTTTTTTCAGACGTCAAAAGTCATCACCGTCCGCCCCCGCATCCCGCACCGGATGCAGGCCGCGGAACAATTGCCTTCATGTGTGATATTATATATCAGATTAGTGGCATTATCAAAAAGACGCATACTTTTCTTTGACAAAAATGTGCATAAAACCCGCGAATATCCGCATTTTTTGTTTTTTCGGATAATGTTCGAATCATTCTTTAAGGTATATAATGGTCTCCGTGATCATTTGAAAAGGAGAATACGAATCATGAATAAGAAAAAGATCATAAAGACAGTTTCGGCACTTGCCGTACTGGCCGCCGTCATCTGCGTATTTCTTGTTGTTTACAGGCTCATGGGACCGGGAAGTGCTTCAAATGCCGGAGGCAAGAACATAACGATCGAAGTCACCGGGTCAGACGGAGAGACCGTTTCCTATGCCGTGTCGACGGATGCGGAATATCTCAGGCAGGCCATGGATGAGACCGACGGACTCACCTATGGAGGCAGTGAGAGCGAATATGGTATGATGGTCGAAACGGTGAACGGAGAAAAGGCGGTTTACGCCGAAGACAATGCCTACTGGGCATTCTACGTAAACGGTGAATACGGAAGCTACGGCATCGATTCACAGCCCGTCACCGACGGAGACACCTATTCCATAGTATACGAAGCCGCAAACTGATAAAACGGCAGGTGCCCGCATTCCTGCACCTGCCGTTTTTTTATGAGCATTTATGAAAAAGAGCACTGTAACCGGGATAAAAGATATAGCATACATGGGAATGGCGGTCGCACTCATCGAAGCAGGCAAGGCCGCTCTTTCCTTTGCTCCCAATATCGAGCTGACATCCTTCTGGATAATAATGTTCACCCTGTTCATGGGATGGAAGGTCATGTTCATCATCCCCGCGTTTATCGCAATCGAGGCAGCCATTTACGGAGTCCATGTCTGGGTTCTGATGTATCTCTATATCTGGCCTCTTTTGGCCGTGCTTACGATGATTTTCAGGAAGAACGACTTTGCCCTTTTCTGGGCCATACTGTCCGGATTCTTCGGGCTCTTCTTCGGCGCTTTATGTGCTCCGGCGCAGATACTGCTGGTATCTCATCCGGAAAATATGCACGATTTCTTTTCTGCGGCTTTCACCTGGTGGGTCTCCGGCATCCCCTGGGATGTGGCCCACGGGATCGGTAATTTTGTACTCATGCTGGTGCTCTACCGCCCTATCAGGATTGCTGTAAACAAACTGGATTCCATATCACGTTACGGCACTTAGGGAGCATATTTTTGATTGACGTAAAAGGCAAAAACATTTATAGTAATGAAGTTGGTGTGATACGCGCATTGCACCTTCATGGAGAGATATCGAAGTGGTTATAACGAGCCGCACTCGAAATGCGGTTGGCGGGTAACCGCCACGTGGGTTCGAATCCCACTCTCTCCGCTGAAAAAGGGGCTTCGCC
>CAMNEB010000130.1 GCA_946536155.1 uncultured Lachnospiraceae bacterium
ATAGGGCAGTCCGGATAACTGCCCGATCAGATGGTGTAGTCAACTATACAACACCAGTTTTGAAGGGTCAACACAGGAAACCCCGATTTTTTATTTTCGTAAAAAATGCATAAAAAGACTTCACCCCAAAGCGGGATGAAGTCTTTGAAACGGCTTATTTATCGCATTCCCGGATGTCAAAAGACAGCATTTACCGTGAATGTCAAAAGACAGCATTTATTGTGATTTTCCCTCATACATGATAGAATACTCATCGTAAAAGACAAACTTTTTAAGGAGTACAAAATGGAATCGGGAATTTTCTTGGTACTTGGTGGCGGATTACTGGTCGTTATAATCGTTGCGGTGGTGATAGCTGCCGTTACATCCGTTGTCAGCGGGGTTGTCGGATCCGAAGAGGACGACGATTAACCTTTACATCCTTTACCCTTTTTTCTTTCAATCTCATATATACGGCTGCCGAGATGACGATGACTATAGCAAGGGCTATCGCCACCCATCCGGCAGCATTTATTTTGCCTATGTTATAGCATCTGACACAGATCCACATCTGATTGATACGTGCATTCGCTTCGGAATCAAAGTATCTCATGATGGCGCTCCTGTCGGTAACCTCCCTCGGAGGATACTGTGCAAACAGCTGGCGCCTCGTCTGTTCTTCGGGGACGGTCAGGATATATTCTCCGCTGCCCTCTCCCGCATCTTCTCCGTAAAGAGATCCGTCAAAGAAATATCCGAGATCGTATTCTACGGTATCCTCTTCATCCTCCTCGGCGGAATAGGTCCAGTCGATATACTCGATTATCTGGTCTCCGTCCGTGCCGCCTGCGATCGAAGAGGTATATCCGATATAGTACATATTTCTGACAGCATTGTCAGGTCTTGAGAGGAAATTGATGAACGCCTCACATGCTCTCTGCTTTTCGGCGCTGTCCCCAATACCGTCCTTAAGCATGACCCATCCGTCAAACCAGAGATTGGTGCACTCTTCGGGAACGGAAAAATCGAGTTCGAAATCCTCTTCCTCCGCCTGATCCATTGCGTATACGGCATCTCCGGACCACTGGAGATTCACGAGTACCTTGCCTGTGACCATGTCGGCTTTACCGGAATCGGTCTCGAAGGAATATACATTGTCCTTGGCCTGCTGCAAAAATGTGAGTGCACCTTCAACAGTCTCCGGAGATGTATCATTCATCTCCTCCGCAAGTCTTTCGTGATAATCGGGATCGTTCCTGAAATCATCGCTTAGCAGGAGATCTCCCTTTATCGCACCAAGAGTCGCAAAATAGCTGTCACGGACATTGTCCTTGAGAGTCATCTGTCTCCTGTAATCTTCATTCACAAGGATATTCCATGTGGATACATCTTCCTCCGAAACAGCCTCGGGATTATAGAGGAATCCCACAACGCCCCACATGTAACATGCGGCATATCTGTTCCAGTATTCACCGTTTATCTCATTGCTCTCAAAAGTCTCTCTGATAAAAGGTGACACATTCCTGATGTAATAATTTAATTCATTCTCCTCATCGAAGAAATCATCCGAAAAAGGAACGAGTCTGTCCTCTGCAAGAAGCTTCATGATCATGTACTCGGAAGGAGCCACAAGATCGAACTCATCTCCGAGGGTGAGCATATTGTAGAGCTCTTCATTGGTACCGAAGCAGCTGTATTCAATGTGGACTCTCTGACCGTAATTTTCGTAATACCAGTCTTCGAATTCCTCGTAAAGGGCAGTCTCTCCGAAGATATCACCGGACTCAAGGTCAATGACCTCTTCCTCATCCCATCCGCCTTCGTCGATATACTCCTCCCAGTTGCACACTCTTATGGTGAGCACATCCTCATTTGCGGCACTTGCCGGCAGGGGAGGTATTACAGAGATAAATACGATCACGGAAAACAAAACAGCGATGATCTTTTTCATGCGTTTGCCCTCCTTGCCTTGCGGGCCGATCTTTTTTCCCCGCTTATGCTCTTTCTGTTCATCACGATGCAGATGACGAGAACTATCAGGAAGATCACGGTGGAAAGTGCCCAGAGTGCGGTCTTTATCTGTGTCTGTGAACCTCTTGTGGCATTAACGACATATGTCGAGATGGTATCAAACGAAGCGGGCTTGGTATAAGTCGCCACGAAATAATCATCCAGCGAAAGTGTCACTGCCATCACAAAACCCGAAACGATGCCGGGCATGATCTGCGGTATGACAACCTTCCTGACTGCGACCTGGGGCGATGCGCCGAGGTCGAGGGCAGCTTCATATATGGCAGGGTCCATCTGTCCGAGCTTGGGGTAGACGGAGAGATATACGAAAGGAGCACATATCACGGTCTGACCCGCTACCAGCGGGAAAAACGTATCCTTACTGATGCCGAATACTACCACGAGAAGTATGCATATTGAAAAGCCTGTGACAACATCGGCATTGACCACGGGAACCTGGTTTGCAATGCGGTATGCGGCGCTCATGCCGGGCTTTGAATAGAAAGATCCCATTGCACCCAGGGTTCCGAGAATCGTCGAGATGACCGCCACTATAAGTGCGAGCAGCAGCGTACCTTTGATCATATCGGCCAGTTCTTCGGTGGTAAAGAGCGTGACATAGTTCTGAACTGAAAAATGAAGGCTCTCTCCGATAGAAGCAGCATCCGTGAAGCTGTACAGCGCCAGGATCAGTATCGGTGCATATATAAAGAGCAGTGCGAGGGTCAGTACAAGAGGAGTGACGAATGTATTTTTTTTCATAATACGGAACCTCCTCTCACATTGCCCTGTGACTCATCTTTTCCCGCAAGAAGGGTAAAGAGGCATATCATGATGAGAAGTATCAGGGATATCATGGATCCGCCGTGCCAGTCGTATGCGGAAAAATAGCTTCCGATGAGACTGCCCATGATATATGTGCTGTTATAAAGCATATCCAGCACAACATAGTTGGTCATCGCGGGAAGAAATACCATCGAGATACCGCTTATGACACCGGGCATCGAAAGAGGCAGCATGACTCTTATGAAAGCCTGGGTCGGATCCGCGCCGAGGTCCGCAGCAGCCTCCAGGAGGCTCTTGTCTATCCTGGAGATCTGGTTGTAAATGGGCAGGATCATGAACGGAAGGAAATCATATGTCATGCCTATCACGGAATTCATGAAAGGATGAAATGCCAGGTTTCCTTCGAACATGGTAAGAAGCTCTTTGAGCGCGGTTATCCTGAGGGTGAAGTTGATCCACATGGGCATTATCATCAGCATAAGGATGGCACCCTTTGACCTGATGCTGCTCATGGCGAGCAGATACCCCACCGGATATGCGATCAGAAGGCATATGAGCGTGGTAACAAAAGCAAGGACCAGTGAATACACCAGTGTTCCCAGTGTATTTGGGTCAGTGAAAAAATTAAGCAGATTGCCGATCCCCGGCTTTCCGTTCGAATCCGTGAATGCATAACTGACTATCACAACGAGCGGAAGGATCACAAATACCAGGAGATACAGCGCGTAGGGAATACCGAGGTATTTCCTCTGAAATGTTCCTTTCATCTCCGTCTCCCGTTATTTTGCAAGTGTAAAGTTCATTTTATCGGCGGGCATCACAAGTCCGACCATATCTCCAAGGTTCCAGAGATACTCATCGTCAACTATCAGGTCATGTCCCCTCTCGGTACGGATGACATAACTGTAATGGTCGCCCTTATAGATAAGGTTGATGATTTCTCCCGCGGTAAGCCCCTTCTCCGTATCATCGGTCAACTCTATATCAGCAGGCTCGATTGAAACGTGGATCCTGATGTTCTCAGGTCTTATGGTCTCACCCGAAGAATCCTTCAGCACTCCGTCCTTAAGGACTGAGCCCCTGATGATGGAAGTGATATTCGCATCGATGGGTTTTTCATTATATTCAAGATGATAATCGTCCGTTATCTCCGCATCGAATCGGGTGGTGTGATCCTCTGCGATCATTATATGGATGCCGTCGGGCTCTAAGGTCATTCCGACTTCCTCGCCCACCTTCGGAGTCTTGGTGGACTGGATGACCATCTCATATTTTCCGCTGGTCACGGTTATCTCATAATGAATGCCCTTGAAGACAACGCCCGTAACAACGCCTTTGACGATTCCCTCTGAAGGCGTTGTGAGGATGACATCCTCGGGACGTACAACAGCATCGATCTGGGTTCCTTCGGGAACATCATCCATGCACTCGAATTCTCCGCCGCAGAATCTGACCTTGCGAACGCCTGTCATGATGCCCTTGAAGATATTGCTCTCTCCGATAAAGTCGGCAACGAAAGCATTCTTGGGCTCGTTATATATATCCTCGGGCTTTCCGATCTGCTGGATCTGTCCGCCGTTCATGACCACGATCTTGTCAGACATGGTCAATGCTTCTTCCTGATCATGGGTAACGTAAATAAAAGTGATGCCGAGCTTGTCATGCATGGACTTGAGCTCTATCTGCATCTCTTTTCTCATCTTTAGATCGAGCGCACCCAAAGGCTCGTCAAGGAGCAGTATCTCGGGTTCATTGACAAGAGCTCTTGCTATGGCGATACGCTGCTGCTGGCCTCCGGAAAGAGTTGCGACACTCCTCTCCTCAAAGCCCTCAAGATCTACCATCTCAAGAACGTGCTTGACCTTTCCTTCTATCTCGCTGCGGTTCATATGCTTAAGCTTGAGACCGAAAGCGATGTTGTCGAAGATATTCATGTGGGTAAAAAGTGCATAGCGCTGGAACACCGTATTAACGGGGCGCTTATTGGGCGGGAGTTTGGATATATCCTTGCCTCCCAAAAGAATCTGACCGCTCGTTGGTCTGTCAAAACCTGCGATCATACGGAGCGTCGTGGTCTTTCCGCAACCGGACGGTCCCAAGAATGTGACAAACTCGCCTCTGTTTACCGTGAGATTAAAATCATCAACAGCGACAAATCCGTTGTCATCAAACCTTCTAGTGACATTCCGAAGCTCTATTATAGGCTCCGGGGCAGCAGTGGAACTGTTCATTGCTTTCCTCCATGATCCGGCCCCGGCATTTACCTAAATGCCTCCCCGCGGGTTCTGCCATTCAGCGCACCTGAAGTCTGTACGGGTCATCGTCCTGTCACCGGAATACCGAAGGATGATGACCTCCGCGTCTTTTCAGACCAAATCGCGCATATAATATCATCTTTTACCCCTCTAAACAAGAGGTGTGACAAGGGGCTTTTCCCTGCCACACTTTCGCACGCGGGCAAGCGGGTCCTGCCGCCGGTATAAAATGCTTCCTTTTCTCGGCGTTAAGCGGAGATGCTGATACAGGAAAGTTTTACTCTGTGCCGCAGGCCCTTCGCACCGCTCGGGCCAGGCGATTGCATCTCTTCGCAAACGCCTCGGCGTCAGCATCTTTATACTCAGGCGTCACCCGCTGACCTCGGATTATAAACATGACAGGGGACGCTTCCCCTGTCACGTTCGAAAACTATAACAGCCTCGCAGCGTAACTTATCTGTGAGTGCACGGCAGATGAGTTACGGGGCGAGGCTGACTTGATCCTTGAAGTGTGGCAGCGGAAAATCCCCGTGTCCTATCAGGGAGCTGTGGGATTCTTGGTGCCGCAGTCGGG
>CAMNEB010000131.1 GCA_946536155.1 uncultured Lachnospiraceae bacterium
TCGCAGATGATATTAATAACATTGAGAACCTCAACCTTATTGAGGGAAGAGTCATAGGAAGCGATAACGAGATCATGCTCACAAACGGTGTCATGGAGGATCTGGGAGTTAAGGTCGGTGATGTCGTGACTCTTGAATACGCCGGAAGTTCTGCAGATTATCTGGTATGCGGAAGCCATCAGAGAGTTGACCACATGGGCAGAAGCGCCTATATGACCTTTGATGGAGCATCCAGGATCCATCCGGGTGTTTTCCCGGTTTACTACAATGTGATCGGTCTTGAGGGAGTTACTTACGATCAGCTTGAATCAGAGGCAAGAACACTTGCAGAGGAGAAGGGGATCACTTTCTCGTATCAGGATCTTGATAAGATAATGAGGGATACAGCCGGAACCGTCGCACTTGCCATGAAGCTTCTCTGTATCATCATCACAGGCATAACCGTATTCATAGTGATATTCGTTGAATCCCTCGTGATCCGCGCCAAGATGGCCCGTGAGTGGAAGGATCTGGGCATCAGCAATGCCCTCGGAAGAAGCAGCAGGGAACTGATCGTTCAGATAATGCTTTCCAATATCCCTGCGATCATCCTGGGCTCTCTTATAGGCACATTACTTTCGGGGTATGTCACGAGAGTGATCACAAAGCTTGCTTTCTCAATCTTTTCCATCAGGAAGGTTGATATCACCATCCCCCCGGTGTGGTCAGTGGTGTGTTTTGCAGGAATGATACTCGTTGCCATTCTTTCATCAGCAGCGGCAGGAACAAGGGTGAGACGCCTTCGTCCTGTAGAGATGATCACTGAGGATTGAGAACCGGAGTTAAAGCAGGGCATCTTCACCATGCTGATGAGATCACGGAAGGCCGGCTGAGATGCCCTTGCAGATTATTTTCACCCCGGACCAGTTATGATACACTTATACTGATGTTGATCCTTAATGACCGGGGTGAAGATATGCATTACAACTGTCTTATAGTAGACGATGAAAAGGAACTTGCACAGATGACGGCGGAGTACTTCGATATGTTCGAGGTTAAGACCCGCTATGTCACATCGGCAGATGAATGTTATGAATTCCTCACATCAAACAGCACGGATCTGATCCTCCTGGATATCAATCTGGGGGACGGATCCGGTTTTGATGTGTGCAAGAAGATACGTGAAAAATACAGACTCCCCATACTGTTCATCAGCGCAAGACAAAGTGATGACGATATACTGATAGCTCTCAGCATCGGCGGGGACGATTATATCAAGAAGCCCTACAGTCTCTCCGTGCTCCTCGCCAAGGTCAAGGTCACGCTCAAAAGGATCGCCGAATCCGCAGGCGGGGCGGAGCAGACAAAGGCAGGCGCAGTATCGGAAAAAGAATCCCTGGCCCTTGATCCTTCCACCATGTCGGTCCTCATAAAAGGAGAACACATCCCTCTGAAGGCCAGGGAATATGCACTTTTAGAGGCACTTTACAAACATAAGAACACCATAGTATCCAAGGACAGGCTGTTCGAAGAGGTCTGGGGAGACGGATACTACAGCGACGGAACACTGAACGTTCACATCAGAAAACTCAGAGAGAAGATCGAAGAAGACCCAAACAATCCCGCATTCATCAAAACAGTCTGGGGCACCGGATATATTCTTGAGTTATGAAACACATAAAGGGACTTTATATAATCCATACAGTCTTCATCCTCGCGGCGCTTCTGGTGCTCATCTATGTGTTCAAAAATATGAGCACAGGCCCGGTCATTGTGGGCTCCTACAGCGATGAAGAACTCGCACTGTACAAGCGGATCTGGCACGATATGACGCTCGCCCGGAATGCGGAGAACGATCACATGCTCCGGATCCTTCTCATCTTCTGGGGTGTTGTGGCAGTCTCCGGTTATGCACTTCTTACGCTCATATACTTCAGACTCGTCAGGCCCGCCCAGGATATGCAAAAGTTTTCATCGGAGATAGCAGGCGGCAATCTCGATATCCCTCTCCCCGTCCGCAGGAACAATCTGTTCGGATCCTTCACAGAAAGCTTCGATATGATGAGGGAGCAGCTGAAGGCTTCCAGAGAACAGGAGATCCGTGCCAAAAAAGCCAACAGGGATCTGGTTGCGGAATTAAGCCACGATCTGAAGACCCCTGTCGCCACCATAGGTGCAGGCTGTGAAGTCCTCGAGGCTCAGATGATGAGGAAAAGATCTTCCGCATCCCCTGACGGTTCCGTAGCCTTTTCCGAAGAGGAGCTGAGCTCCGTTACCGAAAAGATAAAAATGCTGTCAGATAAGGCATCCACCATAAACACCCTTGTTGAAAATGTATTCCGCGCAACCCTGGATGATATGGAAGAGGTGCGGATGGATATCTCTGAATATGATTCCGCTGTCCTGCTCGATCATATAAAGAGCATGAAGGATTTCGGAAACATCATCATCGACAATGACATTCCCGAATGCCTTGTCTGCATTGACAAGCTCAGGATGAAACAGGTCATCGACAATATCATCGGCAATTCAAAAAAATATGCCGGAACCGACATCCATGTCAGTTTCGGCAAAGAAGAGATCATCGATAAATCCGGCAGATCCGTCCGTTTTGTCTCTGTTACGATCAAAGATAACGGCCCCGGAGTAAGGCCTGAGGATCTTCCCGTCATAAGTGAAAAATACTACCGCGGCAAAAACACGGGGGAAAAACAGGGTTACGGTCTGGGACTCTATATAGTCAGGACATATATGGAAAGACAGAAAGGCGGTGTCGAGTTTTATAACGACAACGGCTTTGTCGTAAAGCTCCTTGTCAGGATGGTGTGACGGACGCCTTACGCATCTCCTGTGCTTCCAGCTGTCTTATCCCCCTGATGCCGGAAAGCGTAAGCGCGGTGACCGCAAGGAATATGCCGGAGATCATGACCATAACGGCAGCTCCTCTTCCCACGCCTCTTTTCGTCAGCACACCCAGCGCATCCGCCGCAACGCCCGATACGGCATATGCGACAACATACCCAAGCTGCGAGAGAAAACCTATGAAGCCCCAGGCTCTGCCCTGAAGTTCATCCGGGATGTTCGTCCTTGCCAGATAATCCATACAATTGTTTGCAACAGGCAGCACCGCAAAGAACAGAAATCCGAAGAAGCATATCGTATAAATATTTTCAAAAAGTGACATTCCCATCATAAATATTCCGGCCAAAAGAAGCGCCAGCCTGAGGATATTCAGATATCCTTTTTTTATGCCCTTCATCCCGAGGAACAGACCGGACACGAGCATTCCGCTTGCACACACAGTCTCTGTGATCCCGAGGGTCCTTGAATCGGAGAAGGATAACACCATCGGCTCGACCAGGATCTGAAGTATGCCCATGAACATCGTGATGGCAGAGGATACCATGATCAGAGGGAGCATCCCCTTCCTTCCGCTGACCACCTGCCAGCCCTCCTTCATGCTCTCGAAAAACCGCTTATTCTCCGCTGTCTTAACGGACACGATCCCGCGCCTGACTATGGCGGTGGCGACGATCGTTACAAAGAACGTGCAGAGATCTATGATAAGAAGGAGTGAGATATCACTCACTGACAAAAGAAGCCCTGCGATGACCGGCGAGAAGAGATACCTCGCACTCCCCGCAAGCGACACAAGTCCTCCGGCTCTGGAGAATTCTTCTTTTGTAAGGACATCGGTTATCGTTGCACGGTATGACGGCTCAAGAAGTGATGAAAAGACCGCACTGATAAACACTCCTGTACATATCTGCGAAAGGCCGGCGCCGCCGCGCATCATGCATATCAGGATGTAGAGCACTCCGAGTCCGGAGCAGCCGTCTCCTATCATCATGAGGAGCCTTCTGTCAAAGCGGTCCGCCAGGACTCCCGCAGGAACGCTCAGGATAAGAGTCGGAAGAAATCCCAGAAGTGTCACGAGTGCCATTCCGGATGCGCTCCCCGTGGACGCAAAGACATATACGCCCAGCCCGAAGCTCGTAAGCCCTCCTCCTATTGAGGAGATGAGTTCTCCGGTCCACAGCAGAAGGAATTTCCTGAAGCTTTTACTCATCTTTTTTCCTCTCCGAATTTTGTCTCAAGAAGCCTTCCCACATGATCCGTTTCAAAGAACATCTTCTTATTGCGCACCACTATGATCACTGTGGCGATGACCACGACTATAGTTTCAACGCACTTGGTCTCGGGGGTCATGGCGATCTTCTCCTGGAGCAGATTCACAAAGAAATGGAACACCATGCATGCGAGGATAGATCTGTCACTGGCAAGATATACCCAGGTGATGATAAATCCCATCGGAATGGCACTGACAAAGAAATTGATCACAAACAGAGGATTCACCATGAGACCGGCCTGATATGTTCCGGGGATAAAGATAAGAGGAAAATGCCAGAATGACCATATGGCGCCAAACAGCATCGATTCCCAGAACCAGTTCATATATTCTCCTATGGAGTCCTCACAATATCCCTTCCAGCCCACTTCCTCTATGATGGCCGCAATGGTAATGGTAAAAAATGCCCCTGCAATACCGACACCGCTGAAATTAAAATCCTCTGTAAGGGCGAACTGGTCAAGAGACTGTCCGAAGCATAAAGATAACAGGATCGATGCCGCAACTATCAGTGCAAAGACTGCAACGCCCCAAAAAACATTCAGCCACTTAACCTTATAGAATCCGACTATCTTGTTCTTAAGATCCGCCTTAAGCATATCCGATCCCGACAGCAGGACAAATAATGTCGAAACAACTGCGGGAGCAAGGAGTCCCAGCAGCATAAAAAGCGCCGCAAGATTCTCCGGTAAAAAAATTGCCGGGATCCAGAATATCCATGTGAATATATATGCAAGTGCAAAGAAAAGCACAGGTCTGTATCTGTATTTTTTATCTGTTTTCATCATTATCTCCTTCCGTGATCAGCTTTCTCACAAATTCCATAGTCCCGGGCTTTGCCCCAAGTATCTTCTCCACCGCATCGATAAATGCGATCACATCGTTTTCACTGAAATGTGTCTCATCAAACACCGCAGAGCTGAGTATGAGTATCATCCTTACACGTTCTTCGATCTGCCCGCATTTAAAGATCCTGCTCTTTATGCCTTCTCTTACCACCTCGGAAAGAAGCGGTACGGCCTCTTCTATGATCCTCTTGTTCAGCCTGTCGTGAAGGACTATGTTCTCATCCGCCTCCACAGCTTCCGCGATCCCCTCTTCACCATTGCCCGGCCTGAAAGAAGCTATCACCGCGACGATCTTCTCCGGTACGGACAGCTGACTCTGTATCGCCCCTTTTGCGGCTTCGACTTCCGCCATGATCATCATATCGATGACCGCCTCAAGAGTTGCTTCCTTGCTGGGAAAATAATAGTAATATGTACCCTTGGCTATTCCTGCCTCAGCGATGATCTCATCAATACTGGTATTCTCATATCCTTTACGGATGAACATGCTGTATGCGATGCTTATCAGTTCCTGTTTTCTTATCTCTCCTTTTTTCATCGTCTTCTCCTCTTTCACCGTCTTTTATATTTTCTTTTATG
>CAMNEB010000132.1 GCA_946536155.1 uncultured Lachnospiraceae bacterium
GCCGCAGGTCTGTGCAGGATATTTTCCGATGACGGATATAAGGTATGTCCATTTAAATCACAGAACATGGCACTCAATTCCTATATCACGGATGAAGGGCTCGAGATGGGAAGAGCCCAGGTGGTACAGGCTGAGTGTGCAAGAATGAGGCCTGTCGCGGAGATGAATCCGATCCTGTTAAAGCCCACATCATCCATGGGATCCCAGGTGATAGTTAACGGAAAAGTCGTCGGCAATATGAAGGCGATGGATTATTTCCGTCACAAGAAAGATTTATTTCCCGAGATTATGAAGGCTTATGAGAAGCTTTCCGAAACCGCGGACATCATCGTGGTTGAGGGAGCGGGATCGCCGGTTGAACTGAATCTTAAGGACGGAGATATCGTCAACATGGGACTTGCGGAGATGATAGATGCTCCGGTCCTTCTCGTGGGAGACATAGACAGGGGCGGGATATTCCCCCAGCTTCTGGGGACCCTCGATCTTTTTACGGAAGAAGAAAGAGAAAGGGTAAAGGGCCTTATCGTAAACAAATTCAGAGGTGACGGAAGGCTCTTCGAAAGCGGCATCAGGATCCTTGAAGATAGGGGCAGGACACCGGTGGTGGGCGTTGTTCCCTATATGGATCTTAAGATAGATGATGAGGATTCGCTTTCCGAAAGATTTGAAAATAAAAAGATTGGTGAATTTGACATCGCTGTCATAAGACTTAAGATGATATCAAACTTCACGGATCTTGACGCATTTGACCAGATAGTCGAAGCATCCGTCAGATATGTTGAGGATCCTTCCGAGTTAGGTGACCCTGATATTCTGATAATACCCGGTTCCAAGAATACCATAGAAGATCTCAGGGAACTGAAAAAATGCGGCCTTTATGATGCGATAATAAGAAAAGCAAAGGAAGGCTGCACGGTCATAGGTATCTGCGGAGGTTATCAGATGCTTGGTGAGATCGTAGAAGATCCCGAATGTACAGAGACGGGCGGCAGCGAATCCGGACTGGGACTTCTTCCCGTCAGGACTGTTATGGGAAGCAGTAAGGTGAGAAATGTTTTTAACGGAAGCGTTGTTTCATCAACGGGGATCCTGGAGCGTCTTAAGGGTGCTCCTGTTACCGGATATGAGATACATATGGGTGAAACTCACCCGACGGAAGAACTTACAGAATTTACTTCGGATAAAACGGGCTACTGCAGGGGAAATGTCTACGGCACTTATGTACATGGCTTCTTTGATAAGAAGGAGATCCTTGAAGGCGTTGTGAGATGTGTTGCCGAAGCCAAAGGCATGAAGATCGATACTTCACACGTCTGCGATCACAGAGACCGTAAGGAGACCGCATATGAGAAGCTTGCCGATAATCTGAGAAACAGTCTTGATATGAAATATATTTACAAAGTGCTCGGTATTGAAAGATGACTAGGGATGATCTTTTCAATTTAAGACCTGATATGCCCGATCTTTTGATAAAGGCAAAAGCAAAAGAAAAGTGGGATTCCCTGGCCAAACCCATAGACGGACTCGGTGATTTTGAGGATATGATCTGCAGGATCGCAGGGATGACCCGCACTGAAGTGCCTGACCTTAAAGATAAGGGGCTTATCATCATGTGCGCCGATAACGGCATCGTATCAGAGGGTGTTACACAGACGGGCAGGGAGGTGACTTATGAAGTGGCTTCCCTTATGGGACATGGAAAAAGCTCCGTCGGAAGGATGCTTGCGGATTATCCTGTCACTGTATATACGGTTGATATCGGGATTGATTCGGATGATACGCCTGAAGGGGTCATCCGCAGAAAGGTTGCAAAGGGAACGGCGGATTTTCTGTATGAGCCCGCAATGACACCCGATGAGGTTATAAGAGCCATAGAAACCGGGATGGAATGCGTCCGGGATCTGTATGACAAAGGCATCCGCATCATAGCTACCGGCGAAATGGGTATAGGAAATACCACAACCTCATCGGCACTTATGTCGGTCTTTACAGGTCTTGATGTAAAAGAATGTACCGGAAGAGGGGCGGGGCTTTCCGATGAAGGGCTCCTGCGCAAGATTGAAGTGATAAAAAGAGGGATAGAAAAGCACTTTCCCGACAGGAGCAAAAGAGATTTTACCTCTAAGGAAGATGCCTTTGATGCCCTCTGCAGACTGGGAGGTCTTGATATCGCGGGGCTTGCGGGAGTGTTCATCGGCGGCGCGGTCTGTAAAGTTCCGATAGTTATCGACGGATTTATAAGTATGATCGCAGCACTTGCGGCAGAGCGGCTTGTTCCGGGATGCAGGGAATATATGATTGCATCCCATATGGGCAGGGAAAAGGGAATGAAGATCCCGGCAGGAGAACTGGGCCTTAAACCCGTGCTCTGCGCGGATATGGCTCTCGGAGAAGGAACCGGAGCAGTGATGCTGTTTCCTCTTCTGGATATGGTGATGTCTCTTTATGAGAGCGGAATGAATTTCTCCGATACTCCCATAGGAGAGTATAAGAGGTTTGAAAAGAAATGATCACATTGATCGTCGGAAAACAGAACAGCGGAAAATCAGCTCTTGCAGAGAAGCTTGCTCTCGAGACCGGTGATGAGAAGATCTATTATCTTGCCACAATGAAGGTGATGGACAAGGCCGGTGAAGAGAGAGTGGAAAGGCACAGAAAGCAGAGAGAGGGCAGGGGATTTATAACCATAGAAAAGCAGAAAGACATCGCAGGCGTCCTAGATGACAGAGCTGATGCATCCGGATCTGCCGTGCTTCTTGAATGCGTAGCCAATCTTGTATCAAATGAGATCTTTGACGGCAGCGATATAGCTTCCGAAAACAGCTTTACGGATGAAGCCTGTGAAGAGATCGCCAAGGCTGTATCCTGTGAGATCAGGGAATTGTCGTCTAAGGTTAAAGATCTTATAATCGTCACCGACGAGTATGAAAAAGACGGCGAAGGTTATGACGACTCTACGAGATTTTATGTTAAGACGCTCAGCAGGTCCAATGAACTGATAAAGGCTTATTGCGACAGGATATACGATCTGCAGGATAAAAATGGGGACGCCTGATTTGAAGACACTGAGAAAGATTGCAATTTCATTTACGTTATATTCAAGGATACCGATGCCCCGCTTTGAATGGAAAGAAGATGACATGTCAACGAGCCTTGATTTCTTTCCTCTTGTGGGTGCGGTGATCGGTGTGCTCATCTGTGTTTTGAATACCGGTGCTCTGCAGACTTTGATCGATCCTTATGTGCGTTCTGTCCTGACCGTTCTCGTGCCCGTATTTATAACGGGCGGATTTCATCTGGACGGGTTCATGGATACTTCGGATGCACTGAATTCATACGGTGATACCGCAAAAAAACTGGAGATCTTAAAGGATCCGCATATAGGGGCTTTTTCCGTCATCTCGCTTGTAAAGCTCCTCCTTACGGCACTTGCATCTTCCGTGCTTCTGATCACATCGGAAAATGCCACATTCAGAACAGTTGTCGCATGTGCCTGCATCTTTGTGATCTCAAGATGTATCTCCGGACTCACATCCCTGTATTTTAAAAAGGCAAAGAAAACGGGAATGCTCACGGGCGAAGCGGGGAACAAAAGAAAAAGCACGGTGGTGCTTCTCATACTGCAGCTTGTCATCGCTTCGGCGGCAATGACAGTTTCGGATCCTTTTATTGCGGTCCCGGTGCTTGTATTTTTTGCACTCTGTACTGCGTACTATAAGAAAAAGACCGTAAAAGAATTCGGAGGGGTTACCGGTGATACGGCCGGGTATCTTGTATGCATTTCGGAAACCGGTGCCGCACTTATTGCATCTGTTGTACTTTTGATCATGAGGATACTGTAATGGCGAGGAAAACAGTTTATCTGATACGACACGGAAAGACAGCCGGAAATATCGAAAGAAGATATATCGGGGCAAGGACAGATGAGCCCTTGTGTGAAGAGGGGATCGGGGACGCGGAAAAGCTCAGGGATGAGATTCCGGATTCTTTTTATGCGAAAACAGATAAGGTATTCAGCGGCCCGATGTTAAGGGCAAGACAGACCGCGCATATACTGTTTGAAGGGCATGATATCGGTATCATCGATGAACTGACTGAAACAGACTTCGGTTATTTCGAAGGAAAAAATTATTCGGAGCTTAACGGTGATCCTCTGTACCAGAAGTGGATCGACGGGGGCGGAGCGGATCCGATACCCGGTGCCGAGAAAAGAGAGGATCTGATCGCAAGATCTTATGATGGACTTATTAAGGCTCTCGGGGATCTTACTAAAGATGAGTGCATATCAATAGTCTGTCACGGCGGAAATATAATGGCTCTGCTGAGTTATCTTACCGGAAGAAACTATTTTGATTTTATGACGGATAACCTGGAATGCTGGGTTATGGATCTGGAGACCTATGATAAAAGAATTGCTTCAATCACATATGATCGCTTTTATCTGCGGAACGGTACTTGATCAGATAGTCGGTGATCCCTATTTTCTCCCGCATCCCATCAGGGATATCGGAAGGCTGATATCTTTTCTTGAAAAGAAGCTGCTTGGAGAGACTTCAGAAAAAAAAGAGCGTAACGGCGATTCGGAAAAAAGAAACGGAGTCTTCCTGTGGTTCATCGTGATATTAACGACACTGTTTTTTTCATCCGTCATAGTTTTTGGCTCATACATGATAGGCAGATATCTGGGTATCGTGATCGAAACCATCCTTACCTGTTATATCCTCGCTGCAAGGTGTCTTTGCAAAGAGAGCATGGCGGTTTCGAAGAAGCTGAAAAGCAGCGATATCCCGGGGGCAAGATATAAGCTTTCCATGATAGTCGGAAGGGATACCGAAGAACTTACGGAAGAAGAGATCGTAAAGGCTGCCGTTGAGACCGTATCGGAGAATACATCGGACGGTGTCATCGCCCCTCTTATTTATACTGCGATCGGCGGTCCTGTCCTCGGCTTTGTGTATAAAGCTGTGAACACCATGGATTCCATGATCGGATATAAGAATGACAGATTTAAGAATTTCGGTTTTTTTGCGGCAAAAGCTGACGATGTTTTTAATTTTGTTCCGTCCAGACTGAGTGCTCTTTTTATGATAGCGGGTGCGGGAATCCTGAGGATCTTTTCAAAAGTGTATGATCCGGTAAAAGCTGCACGGATCTGGAAAAGGGACAGGCTGAATCATAAGTCTCCTAATTCCGCACAGACGGAAAGTGTATGCGCGGGGGCTCTGGGACTTAAGCTGGGCGGGCCTCATCTCTACGGTGGAGTAATGGTGGATAAACCGTTTATAGGCGATGAGATAAGAAAAGCAGAGGTTAATGATATAGCAAGATCCTGCGCTCTGATGTTCATGACAGAATTACTCGCAGCCTGCATCACCATTCCGATCCTGGCTTTCGTATGGATACTTATGAAGTAAACATCATGATATGCAGATGTTCATCGATGAAGCGGACATTGATGAAG
>CAMNEB010000133.1 GCA_946536155.1 uncultured Lachnospiraceae bacterium
CGTCGTTATATACCTTGGGACCGCTGAAATAGTATTCGTTGTCGATGAAATAATATGTTATCCCGTCGACCACGGCTTTAAAGAGACCTACATAGATATTCTGCCAGTTGTAATCCATGTAGAAGGAATTGATATACTCGAGCTTATCCTTCATCTCCTGTTTCATACAGGCATATTTGGGGAGGAATACCCGCACATCGAAATATCTCTTGTCAAGATACTTGGGCAGTGATCCGACAACATCCGCCAAACCGCCCGTCTTTATAAAGGGCACCCCTTCAGATGCAACGAACAGAACTTTTTTCATGTGGTATCGCCTCCGACTGTGTCTTATCTGTTTTCAATAGCCTGTCTGAGATCTTCCTTCATATCAAGGACGGCAAGTCTTGAAGCCTCCGCATATCCTTCTTCACCGACATGTGCATATTTCTCCTGCTTATATGCGGCGATGATGCCTCTTGAGGAATTGACTATGGCTCCGAGTCCGTCATCATTGAAGAAGTACGCAAGGTCCTCTCCCTTTCCGCCCTGTGCTCCGTAACCGGGAACGAGGATGTAAGCCTTGGGCATGAGCTTTCTGAGTATCCTGCCCTGCTCGGGATAGGTGGCACCGACAACGGCGCCGACTTCGGAATAACCGGTCTCGGGATCGATGGTGGTGCTTCCCCATTCTACGACCTTCTCCGCAACATGCTCATAAAGAGCACGTCCTTCTATCTCTTTATCCTGGAATTCCCCGCTGGAGGGATTGGATGTTTTTACAAGTACGAAAATGCCTTTCTTCTCGGCTTCGCAAACCTTTACAAAAGGCTTTACGCCATCGGATCCGAGGTAGGGATTGACTGTCACGATATCCTCGTCGAATGCGGAGATGAGGTTTCCTCCGATCTGTGTCTTTCCGATGTGACCCACGGCATACATTTCTGATGTGGAGCCGATGTCGCCTCTCTTGATATCTCCGATGACCACAAGTCCCTTCTGATGGCAGTAGTCAACGGTCCATTTGAAGACTTCAAGTCCGGGAAGTCCGAGCTGCTCATACATTGCGATCTGGGGCTTTACCGCGGGGATAAGATCTGCGGTGGCATCAATGATGCCCTTGTTGTATTCTTTGAAAGCAAGTGCCGCACCCTCTAAGGTCTCGCCTGCCTCTTTGAATGCTTTTTCCTTGATGAAGCCGGGAACAAAGTTGAGATTGGGATCGAGCCCCACAACAATAGGTGCATTTTTTTCTCTGATGGATCTTACAAGTTTTTCGATCATTTCTGTCTCCTGTTTATCTGGTCTCAAGGAAGCGGAGCTCTCTTGCCGCTTCTAAGTCATCGGGATATTTGGCGACATACGCCTTCATGAGTTCGCGTGCCGTTTCAAAATCCGCTATATATTCATAAGCCACCGCCTGGTTGTACTCAAGGCTCTTGGCAAAGGTTCCGTCGTCTGCCTCGATGCCTGCCTTGAAGGCCTGGAGTGCGGCTTCGTATTCTCCCATCTTAAGTCTGCAGAGTCCGAGCTGGTCATAGAGCTCCGCATTGGCTCCCTTGGTTCCGATATAGCTCTCATAGACATTGGCGGCGTAATTGTACTCGCCCATAGCTTCGTAGCTGCGTCCGAGGAAAAGAGAGCTGATGACCGTTCCGTCGGCATTTCTGGCACTTTCGAGAAGAGCTGCGGCCTGGGTGTAATCCCCCATGTAGTAATACATGCGTCCCTTTTCGGAATCTGTCATCCTGCCCTGGTCACCGTTTATGGCAGCCTTGATATACTCAAGTCCGGCATCACGGTATCCGATGGCGGAAAGCATCTCATAGATGCCTATAAGTGTGTCGTAATCATAAGGATCTCTGGATATGACGATGTTAAAGTCCGAGACCGCCGCTTCGAAGTTGCTCTGCTTGAGTCTTGCGGAGGCCCTCAGGAGGTATCCTTCGGTATCGTCGCTGAATTCGATTATCGCATTATATCTGTCCTCTGCTGCGGCATAATCACCCATGGAATCATATGCTGCCGCAAGGTAGAAGTTGATGTCGGTATCCATGGCATCGGGATAGCCGGTGCCGGAATGAAGGCTCTCTTCGAACTGTTTTGCGGCGCTCACATAATCGGCCTGTCCCATGTATGCGATGCCTGCTGCCCTTGCGATCTCCCTGGGATCCTCGCCGGCTTCTCTCGCACCGTCAAGGCAGGCGAGGGCTCCGTCGTAATCCATCTCGTCGAGTTTTGCATAGGCAGCCTTTAAGTTCTCGCCGCTTCCGCCGCATCCGGTAAGAAGCGCACAAACACACAGAGCAAGCACTGCCTTTAATGCAGTGCCTGCTCTGAAAGATCTGTCTTTATTTCTTTTTTCCGTGGTTTCGGTTTTAAATAGCATTATGAATCAAGCTGTGAAGTGCAGTGAGGGCATCTGGTAGCATCCTTGTCGATCTCGCTCTTGCAGAAGGGGCAGATCTTGGTGGTCTTGGGTGCTTCCTCTTCCTCCTTCTTCTTGGAAACCTTGTCGGCTGCCTTGTTCATGGCCTTTACGATGAGGAATACAACAAGTGCCATGAGAAGGAAGTTGATGATGGCTGTGATGAAAACACCGTAATTGAGAGTAGCGGCGCCTGCTTCCTGAGCTGCCGCAAGTGTTGCATAGCTTGTTCCGTCAAGTGATACGAACCAGTTGGTAAAATCAACGCCGCCGGTAATGAGAGTGATGACAGGCATGATGATATCATTTACAAGGCTGCTTATGATAGCCTGGAAAGCACCTCCGATGATAACACCCACTGCCATATCGAGGACATTGCCACGCATGATGAACTTCTTGAATTCAGCGGCAAATCCCTTCGTTTTCTCTGCTACAGCCGGTTTCTTTCCTTCATTTTCTGCCATTTCAGGTATCTCCTTTCGTATATAAACCTAACTCAATATATTGTAGCAAGTTTACGTGTTAACCGCAAGATATTAGTCACTCAAAATCGTATACAAGCCCCATCTGTTTCCTGCATTCATCGAGTATTCCCATGACGGTCAGGGTGTCCTCGTGGGTGATGAATCTGCTCTCTTTGAGACCGCTCCGGATTTCCTCCGCAACAATGTCAAACTCGTTGAGATAGCTTCCGTCCCCGTCAAAAGAGACCTTGCTGCCGTTTTTGTCGGTAAACTCCGCATGATCTGTATAGTGGAGCTTCGGAACCTGTATCGAGGCTTCCGTTCCCTTAAGGTCGAGGGAGGGGGTGATGCCCCTGTCATCGATGGAAGCAAGGGCCTTATACCTGCGGCCGTCCTTGTACTTAAACCAAATCTCCTCGCTCCAGTCGATACCGTCGTGGAGGTCGCCCTCACATGTGATGCGGTCCGGCTTTCCGAAGAGCTTGTAGAGGTAGTAGATGGCGTATACTCCCATATCCAGGACCGCTCCGCCCGCTGCCGCAGGATCCGATACTCTGGGAGCGTAATTGCAGGAATCCGTCCTGCAGTCCACGGTGCATTCCTTAACATCGCCGAATTCTCCGGCATCAAGCCACTCTTTTACCTTGTTTCCCACAGGGGAGAACCAGGTCCACATGGCCTCGGCGATATAGACGTCCTGTTTATGCGCTGTCTCTATGACCTCTTCCGCCTGTTTTAAGTTGACGGTAAAGGATTTCTCGCAGAGAACGGGAACACCGTTTTTCAGCGCAAGGAGCGCATATTCATAATGGCTTCTGTGAGGCGTTACGATGTATACGCCGTCCACATTCTTATCCCTTATGGCGTCGAGTGCGTTGTCATAGGGGGTTCCTCCGAATCTGTCGGTAAAATCCCTGCAGGCGTCAAAGCGTCTGGTATATGCCGAAACGATACTGTGTCTGCCGGATGCGATGAGTTGCTCCGCAACCACCTTGGCAAGCGTTCCGCAGCCTATAAAGCACCATCTGAATACGTCGCTCATATTTTTTCCCCTCAGATAAAAAAACAGATAATCTGTTACGCACCATTTTGATTTTAACACAGAGCATGCTGAGCGGTCATCAGGCGGGAGGGAATTTTTAAGGAGGAAAAAAAGTATCTATACGCACCTCATCTCCCGAAAAGTCCATAAACACTGCGCCGGTTTCGTATGTCGTGAAGCTCCTGCAGCCGTGTTCTGCGAATCTGTCCAGAACTGCCCGGGAGGGGTGCGAATATCTGTTGTTTAGTCCCGCGCTGTTTATGGCATCATCCGGGGTGATAAGCGTCAGAAGCTCATCCGAAGAACTGCCCGCAGAGCCGTGATGGGCGGTTATATATACGTCTACGTGGAAGGAAGGATGCGTCGGTTTTTTTGTATCCGCAGCAGGATATACCGGTGTATTTTCAATTGATATAAGTGATCTCTCTATCGCAGCGATAAGTGCCTCCTCTCCACTCCCCTCGACATCCCCCGGGAAAAGCACGCTCCCGCCGTTTTCAAAGGAAGCCAGGATGCACAGGGAACCGGAATTGGGGTCATCGTATGTAAATGAAATATCCGGGTGAAGGCAGGTAAACTCCGTGCTTCCGCTCTTCCAGAAATCCCCCGCAGAGATCGTAAAAGCCGGAACGCCCGCTGCCACACAGGCCTGCATGAGCCTGAGGGAGTTTTCCGAATCCTCCCGTGCCGTCTGCGGGCTTATATATATGCCCCCTACATGAATGTCCCATTCATCCGAATGTTCAAGGAGCTCGATGCAACCGTTTATATGATCCAGATCCGAGTGCGAGAGAAAGACCGCATCGATCCTCCCGATGCCGTTTATGCGAAGGTACGGGAGCAGGGTATATTCCCCCGGGAGTGAAAGGGATGTGGATCCGCAGTCGAACATATACACCTCTTTTGCATCCGTTATCATAACGCCGCAGTTCCCCTGCCCGATATAAAGCTGCGCCGCGGTATTTGCCTTCGGAAGCGGAAAAGCAAGGAGCAGCGGCAGGCAGAACGTGAGCAGGATAAACATATATCCCTTCCCGGCAGATGAGGGCTTTTTATGTTTTTTCATATGGGCAGAGATGACCACCTGAGCTGCGATCACCACGTAGTAGAGGATGATGAAGACGGTTCCCGGACGGCCGGGGGAAAAGTGGTGAAAAGGCACGGCGCCTGCCGCTTTACACAGGATCTCAAAAAATCCCAGCAATATGCAGCACAGCTTCCCCGCTATCCCCAGTCCCGGGATCATGGCGGCCATCCCTGCAAAGATAAGCACCGGCATCAGAGGAAGTATCAGGACGTTCAGCAAAACGGCAGGTACAGAGACTCTGTAGAAAAAGTAAAGCTGTACCGGGAGCGTGAAGATGGTTATGGAAAAGCTTGCCCTTAAGGATGAGCGTATCCACCTTAAAAGCTTTGGCAGCATCTGTTTTACCTTGCCTTCCCTGTACACAGCTTCCCTGCTCCGCCCCAGGGTAAAGAGGTACTCCGCAGCCGGGAGATATACGAATATCCCAAAGGC
>CAMNEB010000134.1 GCA_946536155.1 uncultured Lachnospiraceae bacterium
CCGTTTGAAAGCTTATATGTACTGTTTTGATCCACTGTCTTTCCTCCGTTTCTTTATCATAGACTCTCGGAATCTCTGAGCCGCATAAACACCGGCTTTCAGAGTCTCCATCAGTGCGGCGCGCGCCCTTCAATCAAGAAGCATATACGCTTTTGATCGGAGGTGTCAGTCACCGATCAGATTCTCCAGTGTTTCAAACAGATCATCCGGCTGGACAGGCTTTGACAGGTGAGCATTCAGTCCGGCCTGCATGCTTCGCTGCACGTCTTCGTCAAAAGCATTCGCAGTAAGAGCAATGATAGGGATCGTCTCAGCATCTTCCCGCTCCATTGACCTTATCCTTCTGGTTGCCTCCAGGCCATCCATCTCAGGCATGCGCATATCCATCAGTATCGCCGAATAATATCCTATCGGATGATCCGCAAATGCCTCTACGGCTATCCTGCCGTTTTCCGCCACATCTACCTCCATCTGTCTGTTTAACAATATCATCTTCATTATATCCGCATTGATCTCCATATCCTCAGCCATGAGTATACGCTTTCCTTTCAGATCCGCTTTTTTCTTTACACTTCTGCCCTCTGAATTCTTCTTTAAAAGAGCATTGCGGAATTCTTCTATGACATTTTCTGCAAATATGGGTTTTGAAAGGAAGCTGTCCACTCCCGCTTCCAGCGCCTCTTCAAGAACATCATCCCAACGGTATGCGGTAAGGATGATTATCGCTGATTCATTCCCCGCCAGCTCCCTTATCCTGCGGGTAGTCTCCACACCGTCCATGCCCGGCATTTTCCAGTCGATCAGTATCAGATTATACGGCTCCCTCCTCGCCTGACGCAGATCCACTTTCTCGATGGCCTCCTCACCGGACAGCGCCGTTTCACAGGTAATTCCGGCTTTTTCAAGCACAAGCGTCGCATGTTCACATGCCAGATGATCATCATCTACTACCAGTACACTCATTTCATGTACCGGGATCGCCCCTTCTTTCTCACCACTGTCTTTATGATCGGAATTCAGAAGCGTGACCGTAAGAGTAAATACTGTACCCTTATTCTTCTCGCTCTCCACTTTTATACTTCCGTTCATCATCTCCACGATATTTTTAGCTATGGCCATTCCCAGTCCGGAGCTGCCGTACTTTCCTTCCGCCCCCGTACTTTCCATAGCAAAAGCCTCAAAAATATGAGGCAGGAATTCCCTGCTGATGCCAATGCCCGTATCGGAGACCACAAATTCAAGGGTAGTCTGGTTTTCATAACTTATCTTAGTCTTAACATTCAATTCTACCCTGCCGCCCTTAGGTGTAAACTTTACCGCGTTTCCCAGGATATTTATAAGGACCTGCCGCAGTTTCATATTATCGCCGATATAATAATCATCTATATGTCCGCTGACATGACACTGGTAATCGATCCCTTTATCAATACACTGCCCGCTGAACATGGTATTGATCGCCTCTAAAAACATCCTGAAGGAAAACTCCGTGTTTTTTAAAACCATCTTTCCCGATTCTATCCTCGTCATATCAAGGATATCATTTATCAGGTTAAGAAGGTGTTCCGCACTGATCCCTATCTTTTCAAGATATTCCTTTGTTTTTGGCGGAGTATCGGGATCATTGAGCGCTATATTATCCAGACCGATTATGGCATTCATGGGAGTACGGATCTCATGACTCATATTTGATAAAAACACAGTCTTTGCTTTGCTGGCCTCTTCTGCAGCAGTGAGAGCGTCACTTAATGCGTGGCTCTGCTGCTCGATCCTCTCCTGCATGGCAATACGTTCGTCAAGTTCCTGCTGTTTGATACGATTCTCCGCATCGGCAGTTTCCTTAGCCAGCCGAAGGCTCGCATTCTTTTTTGTCTGTGAGAAGACCAGCAAAAACACACCTACCAGCAGCAAGATCGATATTACGGATTGGATCGCGCTCCTTAAAAGGATCTCATTTGATATGAAACTGATCTGATCGCTTATAACACTCTCTCTTACAAGATAGGTAAGCATCCAATCTGTCTGCTCCACAGGTGTATAACTCAGGGTCTCGCGTATCCCCCTGTATACAAAGGTTGTTTCCCCGCTGACAAGATCCTCAAAATCTTTTTTTACCTTCTCATAAGAGTATCCTTCCTCATACTCTGCACCTTTGAGCGCCTCAAGCAGATTATCCTCTTCAGCCAATCCGCCCAGTATCATATCTGTCAGGGCAATGCCGTCTTTTGTATAGATATTCGAAAAAGTGACTTCACTTTTCTGGGAATGCATCGATACGCCTGCCAGCATCTCCTTCATATCTATTTCCATGAATCCCGCTACCAGGACATCCCCATTAAAGGGAATATTATCCAGAGGAACAGCTATGACCACTTTTTTATTCCCGGTATTAAGATTCTTGATCGATATCTCCGGTTCCGATATCGAAAGCGGATCGAAACTGTATTCATCTATATCCGACAAAACGCCGTATGATGTATAGACATTCCCTTTTGTATCAACAAAGGCAAATCTCTCAAGCTTAAAAAGGCTCTTCATTTCAGCCTGATATTTCTGCAGGCTTTCTATGCTCATCAGATCTTCCTCTTCGATCAGCCCCAGTGCGGTCTGCATATCCGTGATCCTGCCCTGCAGATTATCCGCAACGACCTGTTCCCTCCGTCCGGCAAGTTCATCAAGATATAACAGGCTCACCCTTCGCGCCACATCTTGGGAATCTTTATTCGCGCTCTCTCCTGTCCATATCGTTCCCAATACCACTATAAGCGCAACTATCACAAAACCCGTAACCGCAATTATCTTTATATTATTCTTTCTGTGTTCCAACAAACTTATCTCCATAACGTATGTGCACCGATAAAATGAAGCTTTTCAGCCCTTTCATCAATCCCCTTACAAGCTTATCAGCAAGGAAAACTGTTCCTTTGCATCTGCTATCAACGATGAGTAATCCGCATCACTTCTGACGCGCAACAGCTCTGTTATCTCACTTATGGGTTTAGTCAGGGGATCGAGTGACAGGTTGGAATACACGCCTTTCAAAGCATGGGCCGTTTCAAACGCGGCTTCAAGATCTCCGTTGTTTATCTGCTGTTCAAGCTGCCCCAGCCTGTTATCCTCCAAGGTTTTGTTGACAAGCATTATATAGAACTCTTCATTATTCATGCAGCGTGTAAGGCCTTCCTGAGTATCTGCCCCGTATTCTTTTAACGCTTCTATCGTGATCATCTGTTTTATCCCCCTGTTATTATTTTATAAAGCTTTCAAACTCATCACTGGGAACCGGCTTTGAAAAGTAATAACCCTGGATTATCTCACAACCTATGCTCTTAAGAAGCTCCACCTGTTCTTTTGTCTCCACACCCTCTGCAATGATCGGCACCTCAAGCAGATCGGCTATCTTTATCATTATCTCTACAAGCGCACAATCCTTTTTATTCACGCAGATGTTACGAATGAACTTCATATCGAGCTTTAACGCATCTATGGGAAGCGAAGTCAGCATATTCAGCGAAGAATAACCGCTTCCGAAATCATCCATTTCTACCCTGAATCCTCTGCCACGCAGCGCCGATACGGTTTCTATTATCTGCTGCGAACTGTCTGTATATGCGGATTCAGTGATCTCCAGGAGAAGATCTTCGTGACTTATCCCGTTGTCCTTTATGATCCTGTCCAGCATATCGCCCAATAAAGGATCAAATACATCTACCCTCGACACATTTACGGAAACAGGGATGGTAACTCCGTATTTATCCCTCCATTTCCTTATCTGGGAAGCCGCCTCATTCCAAACATATCTGTCCAGCTTATGGATCAATCCCTTCTCCTCAAACAAGGATATAAACTCCCCGGGGCTGATCATCCCGTGTGCAGGATGAACCCAGCGGATAAGCGCCTCGGCGCTGCAAAGTCTTGGCTGATCTCCCTCTATGTTGTATTTGGGCTGATAATATACCTTAAACTGTTTTCCTGCCAGCGCTTTGTCCATATCCTGCAGCAGATGTTCATTGTAGAGCTCGGTATCATGAAGCTTCGCGCTGTAAAAAGCATAACCTGTTTCATAGCTTTCGCTGAGCCGCCGACAGGACAGTCTTGCCCTGTCAAAACGCTGTTCCATGTCCGCGCAGCTTCCGTCATCTAAATACACTCCCAGCCTTAATGATATCCTTGGCTCTGCAAATACCTTATCAAGTTCTTCTATCTGCTGCGGGATCATTTCCTTAAGATCCGTCCGATGTGGTATATATACATAAAAACAGTTGCTGTCGCTTCTGCAGGCAAGTCCGCCGTTTTCATTAACAAATCCATGTATGCTTTCGCCCATTTTTTTCAGGACCATGTCTCCAAACTCTCTTCCGTAGAGTTCATTGACTATGTGAAAACGATTTACATCAATGACCACAGCATCCATAGGTGCATTGTCATTCTGCTCATCAAGTTTCCTGCCGTACTCAAAGAAGAATTCCTTATGGAAAAGTCCCGTCAGTTCATCTCTTTCCGTTTCATGGATTATCACACTGTTCTCGGCCAGTTCTATGGAATGCATCACTCTGGCCTGAACCACCTCCGGAACCCCATACGGCTTTGTTATAAAATCCGCGGCACCCAGCTGCAGGCTTTTTACCTCTGCCTCCTTTTCTACTGTAAGGACTATTACCGGTATACGTCTTAATTCCGGATCGGAATGCAGTATTTCGAGAAGACTGTACCCATCCAGCTTTGGCATATGCAGATCCAGTATGATAAGAGATAGCTTGTACTTGTCCCTTTTTATATTATCAAGAGCCGCTTCTCCATCCTCGGCATACTCAACCTCATACATCCCCTTAAGCATATTACCGAGCATCTCGCGTTCTATAAATTCATCATCAACTATCAGTATTCTTCTGTGCAGTCCTTTTTTTCGGTTAAGCAGCTCCTGCATTGTTCACCCTCCTTTTTGTTTACTCAAATGCACTCTGCATTTCATGGATCTCTTCAACGGTCATCTCTTCGGAAAGCACATCCGGCTTTCTTATGATTCGTTTACGAGTTTTCCCGTCATATGATCTATCTCGATCTCAAGGCAGCATACCCTCGGAAATGCATGCGTAAGCTCCTTCTTAAGATACTCCTCGTCATCGGTATATTTCCTGCAAAGATGCTCACATATCATCCGCTTTTTATCCTCATCCTCAACCACATGCATGCGTCCGAAAATAACGACGCTGTTTATGTTGAGCGCCCACTCGCCTTCTTTGCGGAATCCCTCATCATAAACGCAGTAACTGACCTTATCGTTAAGCTTTAACGAATCAAGCTTCTTGCCTTCCTTAGCTCCGTGAAAATAGAGCTTTCCGTCCTCTTCACAGTACCAGTGATCAAGAGGGATTCCGTAGGGATA
>CAMNEB010000135.1 GCA_946536155.1 uncultured Lachnospiraceae bacterium
TCACGGGAGCTGCGGGAGCGAAGGCGCCTGCTGCCCTCTCTATGCGGTAGCTTACGACTTTTCCGCCGGCCCACTCCATGGAAAGGATAAACCCGCCTCTTAAACGGATGCCGCTCACCTTTCCGTTTGCAAATTCCGAAGGAAGCGCGGGCAGGAGTCTTACATAACCGTCGCGGCACTGGACCAGCATATCGGTCATTCCCGCGACAGCGCCCATGTTGCCGTCTATCTGGAATACATATCCGTTAAACATGGGATGATTATCCATGAGATTTATAAAGGTGCTGTCCGAAAGGAGTCTGCGGAGGTTCTCATACACCTCTTCGCCCTCGAGGAAATGTGCCCTGAGAGCAATGATCCACGCTCTTGACCAGCCCGTGTGGCCGCCGCCCGCCGCGAGCCTTCTGTTAAGAGTGACCTTTGCGGCCTCCATGAGCTCCGGAGTTTTTTCATAGCTTATGGAGCTTCCCGGGAAAACACCGTATAGATGGGAAATGTGTCTGTGTCCGGGCTCGGCCTCCTCATATTCATGAAGCCATTCAAGTATCTGACCGCAGCTGCCCGTCTGTATCTTAGGAAGCGAGGACAGCATTTTTTCCGCGATTCCGACGTAAGCATCATCACATTCAAGCACCCCCGCGGCATAGATAAATCCCGTAAGGAGTTCTGTCAGGATCTCGGTGTCCATGGCAGGTCCTTCGCACAGGCAGCCCCTGCTGCCGTTTGGAAGGATGTAGGTGTTTTCCGGGGAGACGGAGGGCGATATGACCAAATGCCCCTCTCCGTCATCAATAAGGTAATCATCAAAAAACTCAACGCACTCTTTTAATATATAAAAATGCTCTTTCAGGAAATCCTTATCAAGAGTATAGAGGTAGTGATCTATGATATGGGTCGCAAGCCACGCCTCTCCCATAACCCAGAAGCTTGCGGGGATATACATATCCTGAGGCGCGGTGTCGGCATAGATGTCGGTGTTGTGATGCGCCACGGATCCCCTGCATCCGTACATACGCTCCGCCGTTTTTTTACCGTTTTCGCAGAGCCTCTTAAGGAATGCAAAGAAGGGCTCATAGCAGAGGGAAAGATTGCAACAGTCCGCGATCCAGTAATTCATCTCCATGTTTATGTTGATGGTGAACTTCGAATCCCAGGGCGGAGTCAGCGAATCATTCCAGATGCCCTGGAGATTTGCGGGAAGTGAGCATCCTCTGCTTGATGAAAAAAGAAGGTACCTGCCGTATTGAAAATAAAGTGCGAACAGTCCGGGATCGTGCATTCCCTCCTTAAGCCTGCGAAGCCTTTCCTCCGTGGACAGATCCGTCCTGTCCTCATCCGCTCCGCAAAGCTCAAGCTCAAGAGTGTTCAGATTTTTTGCAAGATCTGATACGTGCTCATCGTAAACGCAGTCAAATCCCGCATCCGATGCTTTTTCTATATTATCAAGGCATACTTTTTCATAGTCCTCATGTCTGAAACTTGTCTCTGCATCAAGGAAGAAAAATACCTTCTCTGCGCCTTTTATAACAAGGTGCTCACCGATGGTGGTCATGCTGCCGCCTGTGATCTTTGCCTTAAGCCTTACGGCAAAAGAAATCCCCTCAGGCCTGCGCACATCAAAGCCGATCGTATCTCCCTCTGCCATCACTTCATCAGTCCTGTTGTGGCATCTGTCAAAACGGCATGTCATGCAGATGCCGCGGGGTCCTTCAGATTCAATGCTCACCACCAGCACCTGTGAGGGGAAGGATGCAAATACTTTTCTTACATACTTTTCTCCGCCTGCCGAGAAAGAAGTTTCGCAGATTCCGGTCTTAAGATCGAGGGATCTTCTGTAGTCACCGACTTTGCCGGGGAGATCAAACTCCATCCGGAGTTCTCCTGCGGGTTCGTAATTTCTCGCAGAGTTCGGGGTGCCGGAAAGCGCAAGCAGCGCTAATTTCTCGGCTTCTTCTATCCGCCCCTCTCTTATGAGTCTGCGGATCTCAGGGATATTTTCCCTGGCATCACGGTTTACGCGGTCAACAGGTCTCCCGCTCCAGATACTGTCCTCATTGAGCCATATGGTCTCATGCAAAGGATCACCCTTTACCATTGCTCCCAGCCTGCCGTTTCCCACGGGCAGAGCCTCATTCCATGATCCGGCCGGTCTTTCATACCAAAGTTCCATACTTTCCTCCTGTGTGACACGGGGACGTTTCGTCAGTCACGTTTTATCTGCCTGTTGTGATCTTTTTGATCCACTTTCCGCTGCGGAGTCTCAGATAACTCCAGAAGGTCTTGATGATCTGGTCGAACTTAAGACATATGTAGATCCAGAAGGGAGACAGATGAAATACGAAGCCCGCCACTATTCCGAGCGGGATGGAAACCACCCAGAGGAAGATATTGTCAGCGAGCATCAGCATCTTCGTATCGCCGCCGCCCCTTAAAACACCTTTTGTCATGATGCTGTTGGTAGCCTGGAAGATCATGATGAGGCTTATAGCCATCATCAGCCGGTTTGCGATGGCCTTCGTCTCAGGTCCAACCTCTTTGTAAAAATCTATGATGGGATTTTTCAGGGCAAGGATAAATAAAGCAGAGAAAAGACCGAGCGCAAGGCCGAGTCCGAAGAAAAGATAACCCTGCTTCATGGTCTGTTCTTTTTTGCCGGTGCCGAGTGTCTGACCCGTCACGATGGCTCCCGCCTGGGATACACCCTGAACCGCACAGGTACTGAGCTGCTGCGTTGCAACGGTTATTGCGTTTGCGGCAGCCATATCAAGGCGACCGATGATCACGGAAACCGCATTGTTTCCGATGGCGAGTATTCCGTCGCTTATGAGGACAGGGATGCAGATCCTGATGTATTCGCTCAGAAGGGATGCGGTCTTCATCGTAAGATCCTTAAACCTGAACATGATCTCTTTGTCCTTCAGGAACAGGTATCCGACTATCATGGAAAACTCAAAGATCCTGGCGATCAGCGTTCCGAGAGCAGCTCCCGCAACCTCAAGCCTGGGTGCACCCAGTTTTCCGAAGATGAAGATATAGTTGGCACCGAGATTGATAAAGAATGCCCCGATTGAGACAAAAAGAGGAAGCTTTACCTGCCTTACACTGCGCAGAGCAATGGTCGTTGTAAGCGATGCCCCTAAGAAAAAATAAGTCACTACCGACCATTTAAAATACACCGCACCGAGCCTTATGATCTCAGGTCTTTCGGTATATGTGCTCATGATAAGATCGGGAATGAGAGCCGTTGCTATGGCAAAAAATGCGGCCAGCAAAAGCGTGAGCCTGAGCATCAGGCATATGGTCTGTTTGAGCGCATGGGCGGCTTTTCCGGGCTCATCCCCGCTCTTTTTCATTCCGTAGTATCTCGAGACCAGGACCGATGCGCCCATCCCAAGGCCCATGCAGAAGATCTGATAGATGCTTATAAAAGAGTTTGCCAGGGATGCGGCAGAGAGCGCATCCTCCGAAAGATTTCCGAGCATCATGGTGTCGAGCATGTTAACGCCGACGGTGATGAGACTCTGCAGAGCAATGGGCAGTGCGAGGGTTATGACGTTACTGTAAAAATGAGGTTCTTTGTCAAAAAACTTATATTTCATGGCTTTGCTTCTTCTTGTTAAAACGATTTACCAACCTATTTTACCAAAAAAGAAGCCCAAAAGCGATTCCATTAAATGAAGTTATGATAAAATGATACCTCGTGGGCGGATCCAGCCCTCAGAGAAACAAAACCGGATCTTATGTCACAGACCATATGCTGCAGCATCCGGAAAACGGAGGTAATAATTGAATTCGGCTAAGATAATGATCGTCGACGACGACGTCACCATAGGAAACATGCTCCAGGAAGCCCTTGAAGGCGAGGGATATTCTGTACTCCGCGCCTACTCCGGCACGGAAGCCGTGATGCTGTATGAAAAGAGTACGCCGGACCTTGTACTCTTAGACCTGAATATTCCCGGGCTCCCCGGTGAGCAGGTACTCCCTATAGTAAAAAACACGCCGACAATAGTAGTCAGCGCCAGATCGGATACGGATCTTAAAGTAGGTCTTCTCTATGAAGGTGCGGTGGATTATGTGACCAAGCCCTTTGTCATATCGGAGCTCATTGCAAGGATAGCCGTTGCGCTGAGGATCTCATCGGCAGCACCCAAAAAGAACGCAGATGCTGCAGAAAAAGAAGGCACTCTCACTGCATGCGGAGTAAACCTCGATCCCGATCTTCTCACAGCAAAAGCAGGCGGCTCGGAATGCTCCCTTACAAGGACAGAGACCGCTATCCTTCAGATACTCATGTTAAATGCGGAGCGCCCCATGGGCCGCAGCACCATCCTTGACCGCATCTCAGACTCAACACCCGACTGCACCGAGCGCTCGCTCAAGCAGCACATCAGCAACATACGCAAAAAACTTGAAGCCTTAGACGGCACCGACCACATCGAAGCCATCTACGGGATAGGATTCAGATTCCACTAAACAGAACACTGGAATTTTATTTCGATGACGAGCTTGCCTGCTTCGTAGGTGGCGTTTATGGGGCAGTTCATACGTGATGCGAAGGTCTTTACGATGGACAGCCCAAGGCCGCCGGCATGGCTCCTTGCGTTCTCCACTGTAAAGAACCTGTCGAAGAGCTTGTTCACTTCCACGTTGGAAAGCGCCGCTGCGGAATTGGCGATCCTCACGGTGCCGTCGTCTTTCATGGAGATCTCGAGATCTCCGTCGGAATACTTCAGCGCATTGCTGATAAGGTTGTTGAAGATCCTCTCGACATAAGATCTGTAGAGCTTTCTTTCAATCCTGGTCTCTGTTATATCCACGACCGGTTCGATGCCTTTTTCAAGGAGTGCGGGATAATAGTTCATCACCGCATCTTCAAGCATCCGGTTCACGCAGACAGTCTCTGCTTCCTCGGTTATCTCACCGCCTGTTATGACGGAATATTCAAACAGCTCTCCGGTGAGCTTTTTCATGTACTGGGCACGTTCGTTGATGATCTCCAGATTCTTTGCAAGTTCCGGGGTCATATCCTGCTTCATGGACAGCTCGAGATATCCGCAGATAGCGGTCAGCGGAGTCCTCAGGTCATGTGCGATGTTTGTGATGGCGGATTTTATCTCCGAATCGCCCTGCCTGTATTTGTGATATGCCTCGCGCAAAGCAGTCAGGCTCTCGTTCATGGCTGAAGCAAGCCTGCATATCTCTTTATCCCTTCCGTAGACGCATACGGGTGTGTTGGTATCAAGCCCCGCATGAGCGGAAAAATCTGCCCGGAGCATCCGGACAGATTTACGCATGATCAGTATTTTCAGTATAAAAAGAA
>CAMNEB010000136.1 GCA_946536155.1 uncultured Lachnospiraceae bacterium
ATTCCTTCTCCTTGTATGGACCGTTGTAGATGATCTCACTGTCGGAAAAACCAAGATATTTTGCAAGGCGGTATTCATCGTCCGAAACAACCTCAGCAAAAGCACCGTTATCCTTAACATACCCCACGAGCCAGGGGAGCGAATTGGTCTTGAAGGAATACCCGATGCGGTAATTCCCCCAGGCGCTTTCCATGGAGTTCCTGAGCATGTTCATGTATCTGTCCAGGATCTCTTTATCGATTACAAAATACGGTGTCTTAAGCTGCTCCATAGGTCATTCCTCATTAAGGATTATTCTTACCACTCTTTCAAGTCCGCGTCCGTCAAAAGACGGCGAATAAGCTGCGGACCTTTTAAGTCTTGTCTCATACAGAAGTTCTTCGTCAAAGATCTTTTTCATCATGCCGGTGCCGTCTGCGCACGGAAGCTTTCCGAAGGAAGCCGCCATGCCCTCTCTTTCGAGCATGATGACGGTCTCATGATGGTTATAGGCAAATTCATAAGTGATGCACGGAATATTAAGCGACAGGGCTTCCATCACCATGGATGAACCCGGAGTGATGAGCATATCAAAATCCGTCATCACATCAGAGATCCTGTTTCCCCACGGGATGATCGAGACATTTTCACATCCGGCCGCAAGTCCGCTTAGTTTTTCCGAATACTCATCCGAAAAATATTTACCTTTCAGTATGCAAAAAGAAATATCCCTGTACTCTTCCGGACGTATGACCTCAAGGATACCGTAAATGCACTCTTTCGGGTCCGTGCTGCCGCTGGTGAGAAGTACTTTTTTCACCTCCGCGGAAATACCGGTTTTTCTTTTTCCGTCGAATTCGCTGCGCAGTGGATAATACTCCACTCCCGCATAAATCCTTCTTCCGGGGATATCGCACCGCAGATAATTTTTTTCATCCGCTCCGGGATTGAAATTTATGACTGCATCGGTATCGCAGTCAAAGATATCCAGATCATCAAGATAAACGCATCTGCATTTTTTTCTGAGGACAGAAAAATCCTCACTCTTCAGTCTGTAGGAATCAATCACCAGGGTCTCAACAGGAAGGCTTTCTATGATCTCGCACGCTTTCTTTATATCCCAGCCTGTATCCCCGTCATTTCCCGTCTTATATGTCGTAAATGACACGTCTGTCACGGGAGGAGCATCGGCATCCCCGGGAATGATGAAACAGACATCCTTGCCGGACCGTGCGGTTTTCTCTGCAATCCCGGAGCATCTGATATAATGCCCCATTCCAATATCTGAATTTCCTTCAGTCAGAAAAGCTATCATCAGGATTCTCCGAACATATCCATTGATAAAGGTGTTCCAAAATCAATATCACATAATGCGGTTTTTCCGAGAACCTCGGGAAGAAGCTTCGGAGGAAGACCGTCAGCGGGTCTGATGCTCCTTACATTTTCGGGAGTCAGAAGCTCTCCTTTTTTGATATCTTTTACGGCAAACAGGCTTCTCCTGCTCCTGTACTCTTCCTTCTCGCCTTCGGAGGGACCGTATGTAGATACCCCGAGCATCTTCGCTGCAAGGTTTACATTATCGACCATTTCCTTAAACTCCGAAGGCTCCATGGAAAAATCAGAATCTGCATTCTTAAGTGCTCTCGAGAGACAGAAATGTTTTTCGATGACCTTCGCGCCCTTGGAAACTGCGACCACATCAGCCATATATCCCATGCTGTGATCGGACAGGCCCACTCTTACGCCAAAGGATATCATATCCGTTATGGTCTCAAGATTGAGATGCTCGGGCTTTGAAGGATATTCACTGCAGCATTTGAGAATGGTAATGTCGTTATTCCCCACTTTCCTGCAGGCATCTATCGCATCACGGATCTCTTCCTTCGAAGCCATTCCCGTAGATATGATCATTGGCTTTCCCTTGGATGCGGTATATTCGATGAGGGGAATATCAACTATCTCAAAGCTTGCGATCTTGTATGCCTCACATCCTATGCTTTCAAGAAAATCAACTGCGGTATTGTCAAAAGGAGTCGAGAGAAAATCTAGTCCGTACTTCTCACATTCTTCCTTTATCCTGCCCTGCCATTCCCAGGGAGTATATGCCCTCGAATACAGATCGTAGAGATACTCTTTATCCCACAGTCCGCCCTTTTCAAGGAACAGATCGGATCTGCAGTTTATGGTGATGGTATCCGCAGTATAGGTCTGTATCTTAAGACAGTCTGCTCCGCTCTCTGCCGCAGCCTTTACTATCTCAAGTGCATTCTCAAGCTTTCCCGCATGATTGGCACTCATCTCGGCAATGGTATATATCCTGCCGCTCTCTATTAATTCATTCATTCGAAACATATTATTTCTCCGGACTGTTCATCATTTTGTATTTAAGCTCAGCCATATTCCAGTCGGAATAATTGTCTATATCCTGAACCTCTTCCTCGGGCATCTCCAGCGGCACCGTTCCGGGACATATCAGATCCCTGTATTTTTCAAGCGCCTCTATCCTGCTGAAGTAAAACTGTCCGCAGTCATGAAAAACAGGTTCAAGATCCTGGCTCCTGGTCATGGCGTTTTCGGGGAACTGATACTCGAGCATTCCGTTCCTCTGTATCATTCCGCGCTGGGGAGGAAAGCTGAATCTGACTACGGGTATGACGGAATTCGCCTCAGGTCTTTCTTCAAGAACGGAACATGCCCTGCGGAGCTTCTCCGCATTTACAAAAGGAGCCGTGGGATATATGCAGCATACATTGTCAAATTCCATGCCGCGCTCTTTATACATTTCTATGACTTCAAAAAGAACATCCTCGGTGGTGGCATGATCTCCGCTGGTGACTTCGCCTCTGAAGAAGGGAACCTCTGCTCCGTATCCGCGTGCAATGTCTGCTATCTCCTCACTATCCGTGGATACCATCACCTCATCAAACAGCCCGCTCTCAAGCGCAGCCTCGATGCTGTATGCGATGATCGGTTTTCCGCAGAATTCCTTTATATTCTTTTTCGGTATTCTCTTACTGCCGCCTCTTGCGGTTATGACAGCCAGATTTTTCATTCAGACAACCTCTTAATATTTTTCAGACGTACGGATCATTTTTGTCCGTTTTTTCTGATGTACTTTTCAAATCCGGTTTTACTGATAATATTTTATGACATCAGTATTCAACAACGTCGGTGAGTTCTCCGTTTTCATACCTGAAGGCATCGGATGTATAGACATTTCCGTATACATCGGTGACCTGATAAACGACATAGATGGTATCCAGAGTGAAATCGATCTCATTGTAATCAAGTACCAGTTCAGATGCGGGGAACGGATCATATGCCTCAACATAGTCTTCGTTCGTCATGTCATACCAGAGCAGCTGGATCTCATCGGTATCCTCAAGCTCATAATAGTAGTCACCGAGCGCATCCATATAGGTGTATCCGGTTATCTTGCCGGTGGTGTTATCCTGATCGTAAAAAACGAGAAGGTAGCATCTGTTTCCGTTAATGGAGGCGGGTATCAGAGCGTACTGATTCCATTCTCCCGTTTCATCGTCGGAATAATAATCGTAGACGATATAGCATGCAACCCTGTCAGACAGATAGGTCCAGCTCGAAGGAGTCTCGGCAAGAAGATCTCCGTCACTGTCAAGACTGTAGATCTGATCACGACCGAGATAATACTGATTTCCGTTCTCGTCTTCAATATAGACGATCGATTCAACATCGAGCCATTCGATACCGGAAATAGGCATGTAATAATGCTCTTCTCCGTCCGCATATGTGGCATTGTAGCAATCGAGATGACTCTCCTGGGCTTCTGCGACCTCGTAGCCGCCGCTCATATAGGTGTCTATGATATCGCTGCTGTACCAGTCACCGGCATAATAAGACGCATTCTCTGTTCCGTAATCATAAGCGTATTCCAGAGATACATACTCATCATAAAAGTCCCTGATGGTGTCATCATATCCGAGTTCTACCAGACTCATGCGTCCGTAATCGTAGTAATCGGTATAATCGTAGGGATAATATGCTGTTATTCCGTGTCCGAAAGCATAGTCGCTCTCGGTGTAATCAACCGCATTGACAACAGAATTAACAAGTGCCGAGGAAGCATCGTTCTCATATTTATTTGCAAGAGTTACAAGGTCGACCGAATCGGTCCCCATATATACGCCGCAGTTGTCTCTTGCTACCGTGATATCCGAATATGAATGGGCTTCGAGATCCGATTTAAGGAGACCTATGTAATCTTTGTATGCTTTGTAGACTCCGTCTATATGGCTGAGGGAGATGACTGACATTGATGCCGTCATATCCTTTGATCTGCACGCTTCCATGTAGTCGGATACGATCTGTTCCCTGTATCTTCCGGACGAAACAGGCGATGACGAAAGAAGACTGAGCCAGTTAGTATAGGCAAGTCCCGTTCCGTTCACATAGCTCTCCGCACCGATGACATAGTCGGCAACAGGCCTTAAGGCCATACAGACTTCAAGGGTACACATATTGCAGGCATCAAAGATCACGCTGTCAAAATGCACTCCCGTTTTTTCAATGGCCTGACCGATCTGATAATCATAGAGCATCTCGTCGGGGAAAAGTTCATCCATGCCGTATCCGATGGGGATTCCGCCGCCGTGATCCCAGAGTATGAGCACATAATCCTCTGCGGGATACTCCTCAGCGGCAAAGCTCACAAAATCCGAAAGAGTATCGGGACTGACCATAGGGATCTTTCCGAGATCTTCAAGTTCGTTGAACTTTCCGTCTTTGTAGAAAAATCTCTGTACCGTATTTGCTTTACAGAACGGGCTGGCCCATTTTGTACAACCACCGGTCTGGATCACGAAATTGGTATCATCGGTAAGCTGTGCTCTCCTGATCTCCATAAAGTCCTTGGTAGCAAGTCCGCCCTCGCTCTCAAGATCAGATCCTATGACATAGAGCATTATGGTCTGCTTTGCGACTGTCTCGGCGGGAGTGACCACAGGTTCGGGATCAGGGTCGTCCTCCGGATCAGGCTTTTCCGCAGGCTCCTGAACAGTACCGCTTACGCCCGGAGCATCCGCGGGATCATTATTTCCGAAATACATATAACCTGCATAAAGGCCGCCGCCAAATATAAGCGCTATGGCTGCGATAATGGCAACAAGGGGACCTATCCTGCGCTTTTTCTTAACGGGAGTATTTCCCTGAGGGATCTGAGGCTGAACAGG
>CAMNEB010000137.1 GCA_946536155.1 uncultured Lachnospiraceae bacterium
TTTATCTCTGGGGAGATCTACACCTTCGATACGAGCCATTACTAATTCCTCCTAATTGTGATGCTTATGCAAAGCATCTGTTTTGTATGTCGGCCTTAGCCTTCATACGGTTACCAATTGATTGGGGTCGATGCCCAATCGGACACATCAGAGTCTCCGATCTTTCCGTTTGGGAAATCTTTATCATTTCCCGAACGGTATCAAGAAGTAACAGGTGTATATCAACCCTGTACCTGCTTGTGCTTAGGATTCTCACAGATTATCCTGATGCGTCCTTTTCTCTTGATGACTTTGCACTTTTCGCACATCGGTTTTACTGAACTTCTAACCTTCATCTCAAAGTCCTCCTTTCAAAAAAGACCATTTTCGAATATACCACAAGGATTTCCCCGTGGCAAGCATTTTTTTATATCAACCGCTTTTTGGAAGCGGCGGACATCAATTGATGAAACTTAAGTGATGATTTATTTATCTCTCCAGATGATACGTCCCTTTGTAAGATCGTAGGGAGAAAGCTCCATTGTAACCTTATCTCCGGGAAGTATACGGATGAAATTCTGGCGGAGTCTTCCGCTGATGGTCGCAAGTACCTGATGGCCGTTCTCAAGTTCTACCTTGAACATTGTATTGGGAAGTTTTTCCACAACAACACCGCCGATCTCGATTACATCACTTTTAGACATTCATTACTCCTCTTAAAACAATCCGGGTCTTTGTTTTATCGACCCATTTCTATTTCTTTATCCCCAAGAGACAGGATCTCCGGATATCCATCCGTTATCAGGATCGTGTTCTCATAATGAGCAGCCCAGGATCCATCCCCTGTCACTATCGTCCATCCGTCATCAAGTATCTCGATATCCGGACGGCCCATGGTTATCATCGGCTCAACCGCAAGAGTATTGCCTGCCCTGAGGCGGGGTCCCCTTAATCTCTTCCGGTAGTTCGGGATCATCGGCTTTTCGTGCATATCGGTTCCGATCCCGTGACCCGTAAGTTCTCTGACTATCCCGTATCCTTTTCCGGTTCCTTCTATATAAGAAGCAACGGCACCTGATATATCATAGAGCCTGCCGCCTGAGGTTGCCGCGTCCATGGCCGCAAAAAAAGCTGCCCTCGTGTTTTTGATCAGAAGTTCACATTCCGGAGATATATCTCCTACTCCTACGGTCCTTGCTGCATCGGAATGATATCCGTCAAGAACGATCCCCGCATCGATGCTGATGATGTCTCCGTCCTTAAGTATCCTTTTCGGAGAAGGGATCCCGTGAACCACCTCGTCATTTACCGAGGCACAGATAGAGGCCGGGTAGCCTTCGTAATTTTTGAAGTTCGGCTTTCCGCCGAGTTTTTCGATGATCTCTTCCGCCTTGTCATTCAGATATGCGGTCGATACGCCGGGGACTATAAGGTCTGTCAGTTCATCCAGCATGATGCCGAGCCTTCTGTTTGCTTCACGCATTAGAGATATCGCTTTTTCATCTCTGACCGGGATCATCTTTTATCCGAGTATTGCAATGATATCTGCAAATACATCCTTAAGATCCCTTGTTCCGTCTACAGTCTTCAGAACATTTCTCTCACTGTAGAAATCGATGAGAGGCTGGGTCTGATCGTGGTAAACCTTAAGTCTGTTGAGTACGGTCTCGGGCTTGTCATCATCGCGAAGAACGAGTTCGGATCCGCAGGTGTCGCAGATGCCTTCCTGCTTCGGAGGGATGTGCTCGATATGATAGGTAGCTCCGCACTTGAGGCATGCACGTCTTCCGCTCATACGCTTAACGATATTCTCATCGGGAACGTCTACATTGATCGCATAATCGATCTTCTCACCAAGCTTGTTTAAAGCATCCTCAAGGACTTGAGCCTGAGGGATGGTGCGGGGGAATCCGTCGAGAACATATCCGTTCTTGCAATCATCCTGTGCTACTCTGTCGAGAAGGATCTTGACGGTCAGTTCATCGGGAACGAGCTTGCCGGCATCCATGTACTCTTTTGCCTGCTTGCCGAGTTCGGTTCCGTTCTTGATGTTGGCACGGAAAATATCACCTGTTGAGACATGAGGTACGCTGTATTTCTCAGCGATCATCTTAGCCTGGGTTCCTTTTCCTGCACCGGGTGCACCGAGCATGATTATCTTCATATGGATCTCCCTTCATTTAACCATTTAAGAGAGATCACATTTTTCCCGAAGGAAAAATGCGGTCTCTCCGCTTGTTGATCATTCACCTTCGTCAGTCTTTAAGGAATCCCTTATAGTTTCTGACAAGCATCATTGATTCTACCTGCTTGAGTGTCTCGAGGATGACGCTTACGATAATGATAAGGCTTGCGCCGGATGTCGAAACGTTTGCTCCGAAAACACCGTTAAAGATATAAGGCAGAACCGATACGAGTATAAGTCCAACCGCTCCGATAAAGATCAGGTAGTTCAGGATCTTTGTCAGATAATCGGAAGTGGGCTTTCCGGGACGAATGCCGGGGATGAAACCGCCCTGTCTCTTAAGATTATCTGCAACCATAAGCGGGTTGAAGGTTATTGATGTATAAAAATATGAGAAGAATATCAGGAGTCCGATGTAAACCAGAAGTCCGATCGAATACTTGAGCTGACCGGGGATACACCAGTTTCTTGAATTCAGTCCTCTGAGAACCTCGCCCCAGAATCCGGAAGGACTCTTTCCTGTGAAGGAAGAAATGATAACGGGGAGTTCAAGGAGTGACTGTGCAAAGATAATGGGGATCATTCCGGAGGTGTTGACCTTGAGCGGAATGTTGGATGTTGCGCCGCCCACCATCTTGTTTCCTGCCATCTTCTTGGCGTACTGCACAGGGATCCTGCGCTCGCCGCCGTTAAGGAACACTACCAGTACGATCATGAGGATCACGATAGCGATGATGATCACCGCTGAGAGAACGGCCGTAGCAGGTGCTTTGCCTGCTACGAACTGTTCGAAGAGTGAACTCATATCCTGGGGTACTCTGGAAATGATATTGATGATAAGGACTATCGAGATACCGTTTCCTATACCGTGTTCGGTAATCTGCTCACCCAGCCACATAAGGAATGCAGAACCGGCTGTAAGAGCAACAATACATGTAAGAATGTTGTACCAGTTGTATGTTGTGAGAAGTCCCTGTCTTCCGAAACCGATAGCCATTGCCGTCGACTGGATAAGAGCCAGAACAACCGTTACATATCTGGTGATCGCGACCATCTTCTTACGTCCCGTTTCACCGTCGCGCTGCATCTCCTCAAGCTTCGGGATAGCTATCGTGAGGAGCTGGATAATAATTGATGACGTGATGTACGGATTAATACCCAGTGCAAGTATTGACATACTGAGGAAAGATCCGCCCGTAACCGCGTCGAAAAAGCTGAAAGCCCCGCTGGTCTGCTGTGCAAACCAGTTCGCAAAGTAGGTCCTGTTGACGCCTGGAACCGGAAGCTGCGAACCGATACGGATGACGATCAGTATCAGGAAGGTGAAGATCACACGCTTTCTGATCTCTTTAACCTTCAAGGCATTTTTCAGTGTAGTGAGCATCAGATCACCTCGTTATTATTCAATGACTTCTGCTGTACCGCCTGCATTCTCGATCTTCTCTTTAGCGGATGCGGAAAATGCATTTACCTTAACATTTAATTTCTTGGTAAGTTCGCCGTTTCCAAGGATCTTAACGCCGTCAGCGATCTTGCTGATGACTCCCTCCTGAAGGAGAACTTCGGGAGTGACCTCGGTGCCGTTCTCAAATCTCTCGAGAGCGCTTACGTTGATAGCGATGATCTCAAGAGAATTACGATTCTTGAATCCTCTCTTGGGAAGGCGTCTGTAGAGAGGCATCTGGCCTCCTTCGAAACCTATTCTGGGAGCTCCGGAACGAGCCTTCTGTCCTTTGTGGCCCTTTCCTGCGGTCTTGCCGTTTCCTGAACCGTGTCCGCGTCCTCTTCTGAAATTATCGCTCTGCACAGAACCTGCAGCAGGCTTTAAATTAGACATTTCCATGTTACGGTCCCTCCTTATGCTTCTTCGACTTTGACCATGTGGGAGATCAGTCTGACCTGTCCCTTGGTAGCGTCATTGTCGGGAAGTACTACGGACTGTCCGATCTTACGCAGACCCATGGACTGTGCTATATTCTTGTTCTTCGGTACCTGTCCGATAAGGGACTTTACCAGAGTTACTTTAACTTTCTTGTCTGCCATCTGTCTCTCCTCCTTATGCCAGAACGTCAGCTACTGCCTTACCGCGCTTTCTGGCAACTTCTTCAGGGCGCTTAAGCTCTGAGAGACCTTCGATTGCAGCAAGAACGACATTCTGCTTGTTGTGAGAACCGAGGCACTTGGTACGGATATTCTTGATGCCTGCAAGCTCACATACTATACGGACAGGACCACCTGCGATGATACCGGTACCTTCGGGAGCCTTCTTGAGAAGAACGTCTGCCGAACCGTAATGTCCGATATAATCGTGAGGAACGGAATTGTTGTCATCAAGAGGAATCTCGATGATATGCTTAACAGCATCTTCCTTGCCCTTACGGATAGCTTCGGGAACTTCCTTAGCCTTTCCGAGACCTACACCAACGTGACCGTTTCCGTCACCTACAACTACAAGTGCAGTAAAGCGGGAATTGGATCCGCCCTTTACGACCTTGGTAACTCTCTTGATCGTAACGACCTTATCCTCGAGCTCTAACTGGCTTGCATCTATGATAGTACGCTTCATATTCGTGATCATCCTTTCTTAGAATTCCAGGCCAGCTTCTCTGGCTGCCTCTGCTAATGCTGCGACCTTGCCCTGGTATATGAAGCCGCCTCTGTCGAATACGACTTCCTTGATACCCTTTTCAAGAGCACGCTTTGCGATCACAGTGCCGACATAGGCAGCTGCTTCTACGTTGTCTGTCTGCTCAAGCTCTCCCTTGATCTCCTTCTCCATGGTGGATGCGGATACAAGAGTCTTGCCTTCTACGTCATCGATAATTTGAGCTGACATGTGGCTGTTGCTTCTGAAAACTGCAAGGCGGGGACGCTCTGCTGTTCCCTTGAAGCGGTTACGAATTCTCTCGTGCTTCTTGGCACGTACATCCTGTCTTGATACTTTGCTAACCATCTTCACACTCTCCTTATCGT
>CAMNEB010000138.1 GCA_946536155.1 uncultured Lachnospiraceae bacterium
TGATGAAGAGAACATCCTTATCTGTGGAGATTTTGATGAGGTGATCATGTCACACGGCGGTGATATATATACTCAGAAAGTTGATATTGATTTTTCCGTAAACCTGAATCCCGGCGGTATACGTGATGAGATGAAGGAGGCTTTGCGTTCGTCTCTTGACAGATGCGGCGAATATCCCGATACGGAGCAGAGATCTGTCAGAAAGATCATAGCGGAAGAAGAGGGACTTGATCCTTCAAATGTTCTTGCGGGTTGTGGAGCATCCGAACTGATCCCTGCGGTCATCAGAAGCCTGAACGCAAAGAATGCGCTTGTTTTTACTCCTTCCTATACAGGGTATGAAAGAGCCCTCAGCAGTGCGGGAGTCAAGATGATCCGACATGCCACATCTGCGGACAATGATCTTGAGATCACAATGGAGGATCTGTCCGCCATCACACATGAAACGGATCTTATCATCCTTTGCGATCCTGTAAATCCCTCAGGAAAAAATATCCGGAGTGATGTGATATATGAAACGCTTTTAAGGGCCTGCTCTGTCGGGGCAATGGTCATGATCGACGAGAGCTTTTATCATATGTCGGAAAAATCCCGGGGGACATGCGTGACGGAAGGCACAGAGCTTCTCCGGAAAACAGGCAGCCTTGTGGTGTTAAGGTCTCTGACCAAGCTGTTCTGTATTCCGGGCATCAGAGCCGGAGTGGTTCTCGGCCCCGATGATCTGATACATGGGATAACGCGTCAGGTTCCCGAGTGGAATCTTCCTGTGACGAGCGAAGCTGCTATCAGGACCGGATATGAGCTTATGAAGGACAGGTCATTTTTTGAAGATACTTTTTCTGCAATAAGGAGCGGAAGAAAATATCTGACGGAAAGTCTCAGATCATTCGGTTTTAAGGTATATGACAGTGATACATCTTTTATCCTTTTTGAAGGACCTGACGGCCTTAAGGGAAAGCTCCTTGAAAAGGGGATACTCATAAGGGAGTGCGGTGACCAGGCACCTCTGTCAGACAGGCATTACCGCATAGCTGTCAGAAATGAACATGACAACAGAGAATTGATACAAAGGATCGGTGAGAGCATTGTTTGAGAAACTGGGACCTGCCGAGATTGAAAAGAGAAGCTTTGAGATCATCACGGAAGAACTTGAAGAAAAAGGTATCGTACTTGATAAAGAAAACGAATCCGTGATCAAGCGCTGCATCCATACCTCGGCGGATTTTGATTATGCGGAGACACTTTCTTTTTCGGAAGGCGCCGTGGAGAAGATGAAAGATCTTATCAGAGGCGGTGCGGTGATAGTGACCGATACCAATATGGCCCTCGCCGGGATAAATAAAAAGAAGCTGGCTTCCTTTGGGGGTGAAGCGCTCTGTTTTATGGCTGATGAGGATGTTGCTGCTGAAGCTAAGGACAGGGGGGTGACGAGAGCTGCGGTCTCCATGGAGAAGGCATCTAAACTTGACAGAGATGTCATATTTGCCGTTGGAAATGCCCCGACCGCGCTCATAAGACTCCATGAGATGATGGAAGAAGGCATATATATCCCGAAATTCATCATAGGAGTTCCCGTAGGATTCGTGAATGTCGTATATGCCAAGGAGCTGTTCCTGAGCTCTGATGTTCCGCATATCATCAACAGGGGAAGAAAAGGCGGGAGCAATATCTCCGCAGCCATATGCAATGCCGTTCTTTATAACATGTAAAGGGCAAATGTCATGAGAAAAGGTTTTACCACGGGGAGCTGCGCCGCTGCCGCATCCAAGGCCGCAGCGATGATGCTTCTCGGTAATGTAAGAAAAAATAAAATAGATATCCTGACCCCTGCGGGCATAGTGTACAGTCCGGATATAGAAGATATCACAGCGGGAGATGGCTTTGTCAGATGCGCGGTAAGAAAAGATTCAGGCGACGATCCGGACATCACGAACGGCATGCTGGTATATTCTGAGGTTTCTTTTGAGACCGGCAGTGCAGATGAGAGAGTGATCATAAAAGGCGGAGAGGGCGTGGGGAAAGTTACGCGTCCCGGGCTTGACCAGAGCGTAGGAAATGCCGCGATCAATTCCGTCCCCAGGATGATGATAAGGGATGAAGTGATGCAGGTCATGGATTTCTACGACTATGAAGGCTGCCTTTCCGTAGAGATATCTGTTCCGGGCGGCGAGGAGATCGCACTCAAGACTTTTAATCCGAGACTGGGCATAGAAGGCGGTATTTCCATCATCGGTACCACAGGGATAGTAGAGCCAATGAGTACCAAAGCACTCCTTGATACCATCAGGGTTGAACTGAACCAGTTAAGGGAACTGGGTCAGACTGTGGCTGTTGTGTCTCCGGGAAATTACGGTCTTGATTTTATGAAGGATACTTATGATTTTGATCTGGACCGCGCAGTGAAGTGCTCCAACTATATCGGAGATACGATAGATATTGCTGCGGAGCTAGGTTTTGAAAAGATGCTCCTTTGCGGGCATATAGGAAAGCTCGTTAAAGTATCTGGCGGGATCATGAACACCCATTCCAAAGAAGGTGACTGCAGGATGGAACTTATGGCCGCCGCTGCGATAAGGTGCGGTGCTGCGGGCGATACTCTTGTAAAGATCCTTGACTGCGTGGCAACCGAAGAAGCTATAGAGATACTGGAAAGCGCCGGAATTAAAGATAAATGCTTTGAGTATATAACGGATAAGATCTCTTTTTATCTTGATAAAAGAGCCGCGGGAAGACTTGCCGTTGAATGCATGATCTATGCAAATGCATACGGACTGCTGGGAAAAACGGCTAAAGCGGAAGATCTTCTTGAAGAAGCAAAGAAAGAGTACATGAGATGATAAGTTTTGTCGGAGCAGGTCCCGGTGCACCGGATCTTATAACCGTCCGGGGGATGGAACTGATAAAGAATGCGGATGTGATCGTATATGCGGGGAGCCTTGTTAATCCGGCGCTTCTTGACTATGCAAAAGAAGGTGCAGAGGTTTATGACAGTTCGAGGATGACTCTTGAGGAGGTCCTTGATGTGATGATCTCCGCACATGAAGCGGGCAGGGAAGTTGTAAGGCTTCATACGGGTGATGCAAGCATATACGGTGCCGTCAGGGAACAGATGGACAGGCTGGATGAACAAGGGATCCCTTATGCGAGCTGTCCCGGAGTGAGTGCGGCTTTCGGTGCCGCTGCATCCCTTAACCTTGAATATACTCTTCCGGGTATTTCCCAGACACTCATACTTACCAGGATGGAAGGCAGGACCGCGGTACCGGATAAAGAAAAGATAGAGCTGCTTGCATCCCACGGGGCTTCAATGGCAATCTACTTAAGTGCCGGAATGCTCGATGAACTCAGCAGAAGGCTCATTGCAGGCGGATATGATGAAGATACTCCCGCGGCAATTGTCTATAAGGCAACATGGCCAGAGGAAAAGAAGATCATCTGTACGCTTAAGACTCTGGCAGCAGAAGCGGAGAAAGAAGGCATCAGAAAAACCGCAATAGTCCTGGTTGGACGTGCCATAGAGGCTTCTGATTACGAAAGATCGAAACTGTACGATCCTTCATTTACGACAGAGTTCAGACAGGGCAGTGAAAAATGAAAAAACTTGCGATCTGTTTTTCGGCAAACGGAGCAAAGATAATAGAGAAGATCTGTAAGGCATGCGGGGAACATGATATCACCCCTCCGGTCCCTTTAGCCATAACTTCATCGGCTGATATACCGGACTTTTTTATCCGTCCGGATACGGATATCGCTTCCTGGACTAAAGCAAATTTTGTTCCGGGAAATGCTCTCATCTATATCGGTGCCGCAGGGATCGCCGTAAGGGCTCTGTCCGGCCTTCCTAAGGATAAACTCACGGACTGCCCGGTACTTGTGATAGATGATGCGGGAAGATTTGTGATCCCGATCCTGTCGGGACATGCGGGCGGTGCAAATAAGCTTGCCTGCACGCTGGCAACCCTTATAGATTCGATACCTGTCATCACCACTTCAAGTGATGTGAATGATGTTTTTTCCGTCGATACATTTGCTGCGGAGAACAGGCTTACTATCACTGATAAAGCAGGAATAAAAAAAGTAACATCAAGAGCCCTGGAAAGCAAAAAAGTCACTCTTTCCATTAAGGATTATCCTCCCAAAGCACCTGTTGATGTGGTGGTTTCGGATGAAACGGATGCGGAGTGCCTGCTGCTTCTTAAACCCAAAAAGTACTGCATCGGCCTGGGAATGAAAAAAGATAAAGATCCTGACGAGGCGGAAATGTTTTTCCTGAAAACCCTTGAAGCAAACGGGATCGATGTGAGCGACGTATATGCGCTCTGCACCATCGATATCAAGGAAGATGAGCCTGCGATACGTAACCTCAGGGACAAATACAGGATACCCGTGCTTTCTTTTGACAGTGAGCTTCTTGCCAAAGCTCCCGGTGAGTTCACGGCATCTGAGTTTGTGCTCAAGACCACAGGCGTTGACAATGTCTGCGAAAGGTCCGCAGTGCTCGGGGCGGGAACAGGCAGCCGCCTTATCCTGAAGAAAACCGCAGGGTCCGGAATGACCATAGCGATCGCAGAGCGGGTCGGATTCAAAAGCATGTGACGAAGAAAGTCATGAAGACAGATTTATAAACACATGACGCATGAAGCAAATGTACGGAGATAGTTGATGAGCGGAAAAATATATGTTGTGGGGATCGGTCCCGGAAATGCAGATGATATGACCGTAAGAGCGGGACGCATTCTCAGAGAGTGCGATGTGATAGCCGGATATAAGACGTATATCGATCTTGTTAAAGATGAATACCCCGATAAAGAGTACTATGTAAACGGGATGCGGGGCGAGATCGAAAGATGCGAAAAATGTGTGGACTATGCTCTTTTGGGCAAAAAGGTCGCTCTCATATGCAGCGGGGATGCGGGAGTTTACGGAATGGCCTCGCCGCTCCTAGAGATCTCGGAGGAAAGAGGCTTTGGTGATGTGGAGGTGGTTCCCGGAGTCACCGCGGCACTCAGCGGCGGTGCAGTCCTTGGTGCACCTTTATCCCATGATTTCTGTGTGATAAGTTTAAGCGACCTTCTTACGCCATGGGAAGTCATAGAAAAAAGACTCAGATCTGCGGCAGAGGGAGATTTCTGTATTG
>CAMNEB010000139.1 GCA_946536155.1 uncultured Lachnospiraceae bacterium
CTCTGCGGGTTCCGCTGTTTCCTCAGCAACAGGGGCAGGTGCGAATACCTCTTCGGTATTTCCGCATCCGGCGAGCATCAGGGAAGTCATAGATGCAGCCAAAACAAGTGTTAACAGTTTCATTTTCATTTCTTTACTCCTCCAGATTTCCTGCAAAGAAGGCAATAAAAAACTCATTCCGAAAGGAATGAGTAAAAGGCGCACACAAAAGACAGGGCACAGGCCCTGCTGATGTGATACGATCAATTACTCGTGATCCGGATCAAGTCCAGTATCGTTATACATGGCAGGTTTCCCGGCTCATACATTCAGACAGATCTGCATCCGTCAGCACACGGTCTTATCGTCTTCCCGATCTCTCAGTGACTGGTAATCCAAATACCGTTTGATAAGCGTATTCTGTATATACGGTGACGAGTTCGCACAGGCCTTAAACCTGTTTCCCTTTTGACGTCGGAAGAGTCAGGACTCTTCGTCGGCACCACATACCCTTCTTTGTTAAATTGCCCTACGATTCTATCACAAAAACATAAAGCGGTAAACTTTTTTGAAAAAAACAACTTACCGGCCGGTAAATCTCGTATGATCAAATTCTTTAACGTATCAGTCGCGATATATGGGATCGATGATATTTTCGCGGAACATCCGCCTCATAGCATAATAATGGGCTCCGCTCCTCCATCCCTGATCAACTGACCCTTCGCCGAAATAAACTATTTCGGCATTTGGATAAATGCCCGTCAGATAGACATAACTCTCATACGGAATATAGGTACCCTCCATCCAAAGCCTCTGCAGCCTCGGAAGTCCTGTAAGGTAAGTAATACTCGATACGGAATTATAGCTTATATTAAGATCCTCCAGTTCAGGAAGATACTGAAGAAAAGAAAGATCGCTCACATTATTTGCAAAAAACTCCAGGTATCTTAATTTGGGACAAAACCTGAGCTCCGACAGATCCGTAAGATGATAAAGCCTTTCATCCTCAGTCTTAAGCCTGACATTATCGACCAGAATAAGGATCTTAAGATCCGGCATATGCTCAAGAAAGCTTAAGTCTGATACATAATTATGTCCAAGATCCAGCGCTACAAGTTCCGTACAGTACTTAAGGTAATACGCCTCCTCGTTGTACATATAAAACTCCTGATCGGTCGTCTTGTATGTACTGAAGGCCACGGCATCCGTAGGTATCGTCCAGTGTGAAAGGATTATGTCCCAGACTATCTTGATATCGGGATGCCTGTCCTGAAGAGCAGCATATCCGTCATTATCAAGTCCGCAGCCCGTCATCACCAGCCTCTTCAGGTTAGGAAGCTTTTCAATGACAAGGTCCATATCGATACCGGTCACATCCGTTCCCGAGATATCGACATATTCTGCCTCACGGAAAATATGATGATCCTTTATCCAGCTGTCGATAGTATCACCGTAAGAGCCGGTCTGCCCATCTCCGGCTGTCTCCGATACGCCTTCAATCCTCTGATCCGAAGTTGTGGGCGATCCTTCATCCCCCGGTCCCGGTGCTGCTGAGGATCCTTCATCCACATGACCCTGCGCTGCTGAGGATCCTTCATACACTTGACCCGGTACTGCGGACGGTTCCTGAGCTGCCTCTTCAACCGGCCTCGAAACATGCTGTCCGGATATATCGGAGGAAGGCTGTCCCTCTGTCCGTCCCGCGCATGATGCAAGGAGCATTGCGGCAAGTACAAAGCACAGAAAAACAGCTGTCCTGTTAATTTTTTTTATTACCGAAAACAAAGTCTTTTACATCTCTTTTCTTCAGTCAAACATCCGGGGCATGAAGATCTGAGCATATTTGCTCCAGAAATTCATATCGTGGATCCCTTCTGATTCTTCATAAACGTGCTTTATCCCGTTCTCTTCCAGAAATCTGTGGAACTGACGGTTGGGCTCAAGCAGGAAGTCCTCCGTGCCGCAGGCCATATAGATATCGGGAAAGCTTTTGCCTTCGGCCTTAAGCTTACGAACAAGATATTCCGGATTGTTTACGCTGTCTGAAAGCTTTGAAGGATCTCCGAAGCACTCCCTGTAATATGCATAATTTGCAACACTGTTCCCGGTCCCTTCTTTCATTTCGGCTACGCCGTTATGAATGAGGGCCGAAGATAATGCCGCGACCGATCCGAAGGTTTCGGGGAACATAAGCCCCGTATGGATCGCACCGAATCCGCCCATGGAAAAGCCCATGACACCGGTCTTGTCAGGAGTCATGGCAATCCCGAAGGTCATTCTAATATATTCTATAAGTTCGATCCCTATATACGACGCAAACTGCCTTCCGGTAGCTTCTCCGTCAAGCCAGAAGCTGTTCTCTCCGTTGGGAGCAACGACCGCAACATTGAGCGATACTGCCTGCTCCTTGTTTATCCACAGATCCGCATCCCCCGTATATCCGTGAAGGAGTAAAAGAGTCTTCATTTCCTCAGGTCTGTGCTTTTCTTCTTCCCAGGGAATATCCTTCCTCTCATCGTTTGGAAGGAGCATTTTGAATTCGGCAGTCCTGTGAAGGTAATTTGAAAAAAATCTGATATTAAGTTCAGCCATATTGCCACCTGTTTTCCTGTTACAGTTACCAGAACATATTATCATCCTTTCACTGCAGTGCCAAATAAAAAAAGGCCGCTGCCTTACGGCAGCAGCCTCAAAAAAATTCATTTAAGCATTTACGATCTTTCCGAAATCAGGCTTGAGTGATGCGCCTCCGATAAGACCGCCGTCAATGTCGGGCTTGGAAAGAAGCTCTGCTGCATTTCCTGCATTCATTGATCCGCCATACTGGATACGTACTGCCTCAGCGGTAGCTGCATCATACATCTCAGCGATAAGATCACGGATGAGCTTGCAGACTTCCTGTGCCTGATCGGCAGTTGCGGTCTCTCCGGTTCCGATAGCCCAGATAGGCTCATAAGCTATAACAAGCTCCTTGACCTGATCTGCGGTAACACCGTCAAGATCCCACTTGATCTGTCTTGCGATCCACTCTTTGTAGGTATCAGCCTTACGAAGAGCAAGTGATTCGCCGCAGCAGAGAATGGGCTTTAATCCGGCAGCAAAAGCCTTCTTGACCTTTGCATTGATGAGAACATCATTCTCACCGAAGATATCTCTTCTCTCGGAATGTCCGATAATGATATACTCAACGCCCGCATCCTTGAGCATGGGAGCTGAGATCTCACCGGTAAAAGCACCCTTGTCCTCGATATAGAAGTTCTCTGCACCTACATGAACATTGGTTCCCTTAACTGCTTCAGCAACGGGAACGATATCAATAGCGGGTACGCAGTAAACGACATCAACATCATCGTTAACAACAAGATCCTTGAGCTCAGCGCAAAGAGCGACTGCCTCTGAAGGGGTCTTGTTCATCTTCCAGTTTCCGGCAATGATTCTTCTACGTGCCATATTATTTCTCCTTTTATTCGGTCAATCAGTTTTTCGAAAATCAGGGATGAATTCATCCATGATTTTTAAACTGATCACTTGTCGTCAGCTGCGTCAACTCCGGGAAGAACCTTGCCCTCAAGGAACTCAAGGGAAGCTCCGCCGCCGGTGGAGATATGACTCATCTTGTCTGCATAGCCGAGCTGGTTAACAGCTGCCGCAGAATCGCCGCCGCCGATGATAGTGGTAGCATCGGTATCTGCAAGAGCCTGAGCTACAGCCTTGGTGCCGGCTGCAAGTACGGGATTCTCAAATACTCCCATAGGTCCGTTCCATACAACGGTCTTTGCAGTCTTGACAGCCTCTGCGTAAAGAGCCTGGGTCTCAGGTCCGATATCGGCGCCTTCCTTGTCTGCAGGGATGGCATCAGCCTTAACGACCTCAGTCTTGATATTGGGATTGTCGATGGGATCGGGGAAGCTCTCGATAAGAACGGTATCAACGGGAAGAAGGAGCTTCTTGCCGTTTGCTTCAGCCTTAGCGATCATCTCCTTGCAGTAGTCGATCTTGGTCTCGTCAAGAAGAGACTTGCCTACTTCATATCCCTTAGCCTTAAGGAAGGTATAAGCCATACCGCCGCCGATGATGAGGGTATCGCACTTCTCAAGGAGGTTATTGATAACATTGAGCTTGTCTGCAACCTTAGCGCCGCCGAGGATCGCAACGAAGGGACGAACGGGGTTCTCAACAGCATTTCCGAGGAAATCGATCTCCTTCTGCATAAGATATCCTACTGCACAGTTGCCGCCCTTCTCACGGACATACTTGGTAACAACGGAAACGGATGCATGAGCTCTGTGAGATGATCCGAATGCATCACATACATAGTCGTCGCAGAGATCTGCAAGCTCTTTTGCAAAAGCCTCTCCTGCCTTCTCGGGCTTGGTCTCTTCTTCCATACGGAAACGGGTATTCTGAAGAAGGATGACATCTCCCTCGTTCATAGCGTTGACAGCTGCGGTAGCTGCTTCACCGGTAACGCTGTAATCAGCGATGAACTTAACTTCCTTACCGAGTTTCTCGGAAAGAGCCTTTGCAACGGGTGCAAGAGATTCCTTCTCGTTGGGTCCTTCCTTAACTTTTCCAAGGTGAGAGCAAAGGATAACCTTTCCGCCGTCACTGATGAGCTTCTTGATGGTGGGAAGAGCTGCAACGATACGGGTCTCGTCGGTGATCTCACCTGACTTGAGAGGTACGTTGAAATCGCATCTTACGAGTACTCTTCTGCCCTTTGCATTAAAGTCGTCAACCGATTTCTTGTTTAATGCCATGATTATTCTCCTTAAATAATTTTTTGATAAAAAAGACCCGGCCCTTGCCGGACCGGGCCCTTACTTCATATTCTCGTTTGCTTTCTCAATTATTTGTTAAGAAGGCTTCCGAAGTGCTTGATGGTACGAACCATCTGGCTGGTGTAAGAATTCTCGTTGTCATACCATGAAACAACCTGAACCTGGGTGGTTCCGTTATCAAGAGGAAGAACCATGGTCTGAGTTGCATCGAAGAGTGATCCGTAGGTCATTCCTACGATATCGCTGGAAACGATCTCATCGGTGTTGTATCCGAAGCTCTCGTTTGAAGCAGCCTTCATAGCGTCGTTGATCTGCTCCTTGGTTA
>CAMNEB010000140.1 GCA_946536155.1 uncultured Lachnospiraceae bacterium
TTTTAGCTGCGGTAATCGGCGTTTATCTTGACATAGTCATAAGTCAGGTCGCATCCCCATGCGGTTGCTTCCTCTGTTCCTTCGTGCATGTCGACAAAGACTGTTACTTCGTCTTCCTGCATGATCTTCTTTGCAAGATCTTCATCGAAATCGAGGGGAACACCGAACTTAAATACCTGGAGTCTTCCGGCCTTGCTCTCGAAGAAGAGCTCTACATCCTTCTGGTCGAAGACGCTTCCGGAATAACCCATTGCACATAAGAATCTTCCGAAGTTCGCATCGCATCCGAAGATTGCTGCCTTTGAAAGGTTGGATCCGACGATGGCTCTTGAAAGGGTCCTTGCATCGTCCTTGGTCTTAGCGTTTACGACCTTTGCTTCAAAGAGCTTGCTGGCTCCTTCTCCGTCTCCCGCCATGCGTCTTGCAAGGTATCTGCAGACGGTAAAGAGTGCCTCGTAAAATGCATCGTAATCTGCGTTCTTCTCTGTTATGGTCTCGTTTCCCGCAAGGCCGTTAGCCATAAGGAGGAGGGTGTCGTTTGTGGATGTGTCTCCGTCAACGGTGATCATGTTGAAGGTATCCTTTATGACTGCGCTGAGCGCTTCCTGCATGAGCTTTTTTTCTATGGAAAGGTCAGTGGTCAGAAAGCCGAGCATGGTGCACATGTTGGGATGGATCATTCCCGACCCCTTACTCATTCCCCCGAGGGTGATCTTCTTTCCGCCCGCTTCGAATGTGACGGCGATCTCCTTGTTGATGGTATCTGTGGTCATGATTGCCTTAGATGCTGCGGTTCCTGCTTCTTTCGTACTTTTAAGCTCGGGAACCATCATCCTGACGCCTGCTGCCAGCTTCTCTGTGGGAAGCTGCATTCCTATGACGCCCGTTGATGCAACGGCTACGGTATCTGCGGGGATCCCGAGAGCCTCGGTCACGGCGCTTGCGGTCTTTCTGCAGGCTTCAAAGCCCTCTTCTCCGGTACATGCATTCGCGATACCTGAATTAACCACGACCGCCTGCATGGGTCTTCCGGACTCTGTGATCTCCTTATCCCAGAGAACGCATGCGGCCTTTACGATATTTGATGTATATGTTCCGGCACATACGCAGGGCACATCCGAAGTGACCATGGCCATATCGGTCCTTCCCTGATATTTGATGCCCGCTGCGGCAGATGCTGCCTTGAATCCTGCGGGTGATGTGATTCCGCCTTCGATGATCTCCATTTTTTCTCTCTCCTATTTATTGAATACGGTTATATTCTCGTCGTTAAGAACGAAGTCGTAATAGTTAAGGTCGCCTCTCTTTGTCCAGGACATCTCGTTCCAGAATGCATTTCCTATATCATTTACGGAAAATGCGATGAGGCTTACTTTATTGATCTTCTCTTCCTGAAGGGCCTTCATGCAGTGGACCACCATGCTCTTTCCGATGCCGCGTCTTCTGTGGTCTTCCCTGACGCATACATGATACAGACAGCCTCTTCTTCCGTCGTGACCGCAGAGGATTCCTCCCACTATCTCTCCCTTTTCATTTACCGCAACAACGCTGAGTCCCGGGTTTCTCTTAAGGAATCTGAGTATTCCTTCCTCTGAATCGTCGATGCTCCTGATGCCGAATCCGTGAATGGTCATCCACAGTGCCTTGAGGCCGGGATAATCGCTCTCTGTCATGGGGCGGATCGTTATGTTAGATGCTGAGTCCATATCTTTCTCCGAAAAAAGTATTTCATTAAAGCACAATCTTATAAATTATAGCGCAAAGTGTGCTCAAAATCACTATATGATGGGTATTTTCGAGGTGAGTGCGCCATACTTCCTCCGAATTATATTTTTGTATTTTAGTTACCCCGCACTGTTTTGTCTACAAAAATTTTATTTTTATTCAATATTCATTCATATTTTGCATATTTATGCAGTTTAGAGATGAATATAAATGATTTTTTTAATATTTATGAATTTTTTCATAAAAAGCATTGATTTTGGAAAAACTGTGTTGTATATTCGCTTAAGAATTGCGACACCGGAAACGGCGGTTGCCTGAAGATTAACGGGACATGTTCCCGATAAAAAAGGAGAAGGTCATGAAAGAAAAAGTTATACTTGCTTATTCGGGCGGACTTGATACCACTGCAATCATCCCCTGGCTCAAAGAGAATTTCGATTACGAAGTCATCTGCGTATGCGTTGACTGCGGACAGGACGAAGAGCTGGACGGCCTCGAAGAGAGAGCCATCAGCTGCGGAGCATCCAAGCTCTACATCGAGGATGTCACCGATGAGTTCTGCGATAAATACATCGTTCCCTGCGTACAGGCAGGCGCTGTTTACGAGAACAAGTATCTCCTCGGAACTTCAATGGCACGCCCTCTCATCGCAAAGAGACTTGTTGAGATTGCACGTAAGGAAGGCGCTTCAGCCATCTGCCACGGCGCTACCGGAAAGGGCAACGACCAGATCCGTTTCGAGCTCGGCATCAAGGCTCTTGCTCCCGACCTCAAGATAATCGCTGCATGGAGAAATGAGAAGTGGACAATGGATTCCCGTGAGTCCGAGATCAAGTACTGCGAAGCACACGGCATCCACCTTCCTTTCAAGGCAGATTCCTCTTACAGCCGTGACCGTAACATCTGGCACATCAGCCACGAGGGACTTGAGCTTGAGGATCCCGCAAACGAGCCCAACTACGATCATCTCCTGGTACTCGGCGTAACTCCCGAGAAGGCTCCCGACCAGGCTGAATATGTCACCATGACTTTTGAAGCAGGTGTTCCCAAGTCTGTAAACGGCAAGGAGATGAAGGTTTCCGACATCATCCGCACCCTCAACAAGCTTGGCGGAAAGCACGGCATCGGAATCATCGATATCGTCGAGAACCGTGTCGTCGGAATGAAGAGCCGCGGCGTATATGAGACTCCCGGAGGAACCATCCTTCTCGAGGCTCACAACCAGCTTGAAGAGCTCATCCTTGACCGTGACACCTACGCACTCAAGAAAGAGATCGGCGGAAAGTTCGCAAGCCTTGTCTACGAAGGAAAGTGGTTCACCCCTCTCCGCGAGGCTGAGCAGGCATTCATCGAGAGCACTCAGAAGTATGTCACCGGCGAAGTAAAGTTCAAGCTCTACAAGGGCAACATCATCAAGGCAGGCGAGACTTCTCCTTACTCACTCTACAACGAGTCCATCGCTTCCTTCACAACCGGCGATCTCTACGATCACCACGACGCTGAGGGATTCATCAATCTCTTCGGACTTTCCACCAAGGTCCGTGCGATGAAGCAGCAGGAAGCAGGCCTCGATCCCTTAGAGCTCAATAAATAATAGTTTTTTTACAGTTATTCCCGGACGGGTGTGGTAAAATACATCCGTCCGTATTTTTTTATAAAAAACGGAAAATAAGGTTCATTCAGATCAGGCAGGATACGGCAATGCATATAGCGATATGTGATGACAATTACGGCGACAGACACCAGATGGAAAGACTTCTGAGGAGAGAGTCGGATAAAGAGACCGATTCTTCGATGATGTACATCGTTCATTCCTACGGAAGTCCGGAGGTCATGCTCTCCCATCCCAAGTCTTACGATCTTTTTTTCATAGATATGTGCAACACGGAAGGCGCGGATGCTCTTGATATAGTTAAGAGCCTTACGGCCGCGGAAGTCAACGCTCCCATTGTCATGTGCGTATCGGGCATTGATTACAGGCAGATGGATTTTCCGGAAAATACTCTTTTCCTTGATAAGCCGGTAAAGATCGCAGACTTAAGAGAGATCCTCGAAGGCGCCAAGGCAAAGCTGGGCTCCGCTCCCGACAGGATCGAGCTCAGAAAGGTCACGGAGACGATCTATGTCGACGTATCCGATGTGATCTATGCGAATGAAAAAAGAGATGACACCATGGTGCATCTTACTGACGGCGAAGTCCTGATGAGTATCGGAAAGCTCTGGCTCTTCAGAAGGAGCCTGGGCAAAAAGCATCCGGAGTTCATATACGCCAATTCCCATAATCTGATCAACTGCACACACATAAAGTCGGTGAACAAATTCAGGATCCTGACCCTTTCAAACGGAAAGCATCTGCTGCTCTCTAAATCGGCGAATGAGAATGTAAAAAGATATCTTGAAGAAAATCCCCTGACGACTGACAAATCATCCGAAGAGGAAGAAAAGAATGATCCTGTTAACGATTGAAAACAGCAAAGATTTCATGGGCAAGTTCCTGGTCACTGATGTCTTTGACGGTTTCGAGCTTCAGGAAGCGGTAATAACGACATCCGTGTCATATACCATAAGCGGCCGCATCCATCCTGAATTTTTCAGTGATGAGGAAAGAGCCTCCCGCACTAATGAATTCATTTCATGGAAAGAGATAAGGCCCGTGATCTTCGAGATGATAAAGGGCAGGAACACTCCTCTTTCCTTCAGATTTACTTTAAGCTTAAACAGCGCGGCAATGAACGGTCTCATAAAAAAAGAAAGCCCTGAGGGGCCTTCAGAAGCCCTCAGAGCTCTTGTCATGACTGTCAGATTTGAAAACGGCGCGTTCTTCATCGTCACCGGATCATCCTACGAAACCTTTGTATTCGAACGCGAAGAGGAAAAGATCTGGGATCGTTATCTTCCCGCATTCCTCGCAAAAGCAGGAATAGATGTCACAGTTCAGCAATGATCTCTATCTCGCATAAAACTCCCTTGGGGAGGTCTTTGACGGCAACGCAGCTTCTTGCGGGCTTGCCGGTAAAGTATTTTGCATAAACGCCGTTGAAAGCAGCGAAATCAGCAATCTCAGCAAGGAAGCAGGTCGTCTTGACAACCTTGTCATAATCCGTTCCCGCACTCTTAAGGATCTCTCCTATATTGCGGCATACGGTCTCTGTCTGCTCTTCGATGGTCTCTCCCTTTACATTTCCCGTAGCCGGATCCAGTGCAATCTGTCCCGATGCGAACAGAAGGTTTCCTGTCACGATAGCCTGCGAATAGGGGCCGATGGCTGCGGGTGCTTTATCTGTAGAAATATACTTCATATTTTTTCCTCCCT
>CAMNEB010000141.1 GCA_946536155.1 uncultured Lachnospiraceae bacterium
AGGCGACTGTGACTGATAAGGTGACTGAGCCTGATAAGTATTCTGTGACTGATAGGGTGACTGAGCCTGATAAGTATTCTGTGACTGATAGGGTGACTGAGCCTGATAAGTATTCTGTGACTGATAGGGTGACTGAACCTGATAAGTGTTCTGTGACTGATAGGGCGACTGCGACCGGTAGGTATTCTGCGACTGATAAGATGTCTGAGAATAGTAAGGATTTCCGTCAACTCCCTGTCCACCGGCAGCCTCTGCCCTGCCCTTATAACGTATATTCTCGGAAAAACCGATGATCATATAGAAGATCGGTGCAAGGAAGAAAAGACCTATCATCCAGCCGACACCGAGGTCAAAGGACGAAGCCAGTTTTACACAGTTTACGACCTTGGTCACAAAGACAAATAGGGAAGCTATCGATGCTACGATGATAACCCCCAGAAGTATTCCTCCCAGAGCAGCCGCATCGGATCCGCCGTCCATGAACAGTCCGACCAGCATTCCTATAAGGATAAAGACCGATGCCACAGCAGCGGCAAAAACTATCACATCAGCCGCAAGATAAAACCAGAACCAGTTCTTCATTCCGGAGACCTTGAACAGAACGTACCTGTTGTAAAAAGGAATGAGCGAAGCCCAGCCCTCCTCTCCTGCCTTGGAGAAGATCTTCCACATTCCTATGACGGTAATGACCGCAAATATCAGCTTCACCGCATTGCCGAAGATGCTCCAGACCTGATATCCCACCACAAACTCATTGAAGGATGAATTTGCAAGATCATCCATCCGATCGACAAAAGATTCAAGAAAATCGTTATATCCCATTTTTCCACCTCATAAAAGTGCAGCCGGGTCTAAAGATCAGGATGCAAAGTAATATATGATATAAAGAATGACCACGATCCAGAAGATCGTTGCAAAAGGCTGCTTGAACACCGCCCCGACAACTTTGAAAGGAAGCTTTATGGCAAGCCCCAGGAGCTTGAGCAGTATCCAGATGACAGCAAGCAGGATGATGATTATGAGAATCGCAAGCATTTCATTTCCTTTCCGCGGAAGTCACCTGTTAAAAGGATCTCCGACATATGTCACTTTAAAAATCATACCATATTTTTTATCTTTTGACATAATTTGCAAGGAAAGGTAATATTTTTCTGATGTGTGATTTTTTTGGAAGGAATGCGCTCATATGGCCCAAAAGAAAAAGATCATCAAAAAGAAAGTAAGTACCAGAAAAAAGATCTTCGATATAATCCAGGTCGGCAGCCGCGGTGATATCCCCAGTCTTGCTTTCGATATCGCGCTCATCACGATCGTCATCTTAAATATCTTCTCGCTGATACTGGAATCCTTTGAACAGCTCTCCGCTTTTGCTCCCGTCTTCAACTTCCTGGATATATTCAGCATCTGCTTTTTCCTCGTGGAATTCATCCTGAGGATCTATACGGCAGATTATCTCTATCCGGATGTGCCGAGGATAAAAGCGGTCTTCATGTTCATTTTTTCACTGGACGGAATTATCCAGCTCCTGACCATCATCCCCATCTATTACCTCTCGGGATTTGTGGTGTTCAGGCTTCTGCGCGTGGCAAGGATCCTCAGGCTCTTCAAGATCAACTCGACCTACGATTCATTCCACGTGATACTTTCCGTATTTAAGGAAAAAAGAAACCAGATCCAGTCGTCGATCCTCATAATCCTCATACTGATGCTGGCTTCAAGCCTGTGCATGTATTCGGTCGAACACGAGGTCCAGCCCGAAGCCTTCCCCAACGCCCTCTCCGGCCTCTGGTGGGCGGCAACCACCATCTTCACGGTAGGTTACGGCGATGTCTATCCCATAACAGTCATGGGAAAAATCATCGGCATCATAATCGATTTCTTCGCCATGGCTTTCGTTGCGATACCCACGGGCATCATCTCCGCAGCCTTCGTTGAAAAATACACCGCGGTCCGCAGAAACCAGGCATCCGGCGAGGAAAAATCGGGACTCATAACCATGACGGTCACCAAAGACACCCCCTACCTCAGAAAAGAGATCGGCATCATCGAGGACGAGGAAGCCCTCGACATCCTCATCCTCATAAGAGACGGTGTCTGCGTGGTACCCACCAGGAACATCAAACTCAAGAACGAAGACATACTCGTCTGCAGAAAAACGGATGTAAACTGAAGTTCATCTCCCTTCCCCTTCAAGACGAATGATCCCTCCCGGGGATTTCGTGATAAAATATTAACTGATGCATGGTGCATCAACAAAAGAAAAAGGAGCGATATAATATGAAAAAATATGTTGCTGAACTTATCGGAACGGCCGTGCTCGTATTCATGGGCTGCGGAACCGCAATGCTCGTCGGATGCGACGCTGCAAACGGATCGGGATATCTCCTCACCGCACTTGCTTTCGGACTTGCTATCGTGGCTGAAGCATACTGCGTAGGAAATGTTTCCGGATGCCACGTAAATCCCGCAGTATCACTTGCAGTGCTTATGAACGGCGGAATGAAGATCAAAGATTTCTGGGGCTATGTGTGTGCACAGGTCATCGGTGCATTCGTAGGAAGCGGACTTCTTGCCATCGTATTCGGAGCAGGATCCGTCACTGATGCTACCGGCGGCTTCGGAGCAAACGCTCTCGGCGGAGTAAACGGAAGTGCCATCGCAGGACTTGTTGTTGAGATCGTCCTCACCTTCATCTTCGTACTCACCATCCTCGGCGTAACCTCCAAGGAAGGCGGACACGGATCATTCGGCGGACTCGTCATCGGTCTCACCCTTACCTTCGTACACATCCTCGGCATCGGACTTACCGGAACCAGCGTTAACCCTGCAAGAAGCATCGCACCCGCAGTCTTCGCAGCTATCAACGGAAACACCGCACCCATCGCTGCCCTCTGGGTATTCATAGTCGGTCCCCTTCTCGGAGCCGCACTTGCAGCCCTCACTTACAAGAACCTCAAATAACAGAGCACGGAGATGTTTCATCTCTAACGTTTCTAAGCATGAAAAGGACATCCTGCCGGATGTCCTTTTTTGATGGGGGCATTGAACATATTTACAGCATACTGCGCCTTGACAAAGAAATTTGCCTTGCTCGGATCTCCTTTACATTTGTCAATTATCAGCTTGTTGTGTCCCCATGGAATGTTAAATATCCCACAGCCAGTTTTTACCTCAACCTGGGGTAAATTCTGTTCTTCAAGAGAATCTACCACAACTTGGGGTAAAATCCTAATTGCATCAGGGTACAATTCATAAAACCAGGACATCTTGTTTCTCTACATGATTCATTTTTTTAATATTTGAACGATGTGATCCGAGTAACCCATCAAATCTGCACGTTCGGCGGTTGCAATGAGATATTGGATCCACTCAGCGAAGGATTTATCTGACATCGAATTAACATACTTACTGATAATCTGAGACATACCATCTTGCGCAAATCTGCATACTTTCTGAACATTGTTCTCTATGCAAATTGAGTCTATCAATTCGTCTACTACACCGATTGTATCAAGGAGTCGCGAAGATCCTGTATTATCTGTCACCAACGCTTTTTCGCGATCATAACCTATCGTGGTTATTTCGTCTGCCGGATCTTCGGACATGAATATCTCATGAATAAGCGGCGCATCCTGAAGACAAAAGGCTATAAATACCGGCGCTCCGGGTTTAGCAATCCTTAGAGCCTCTTTGCATGCCTGTTTTCTTTCATCAAAATCTTTCAGACTGTATATCGGCCCCATAAGCAGGACAAGATCATATGCATCATCTTTTAAGAAAGACAGATTCCTTGCATTTCCCTCAAGCACCTGGATGCGGTCATTCCCTGCAAATTCTTGTTTCATCTGCTTAACATATTCCGGTGTAAGTTCTACAGCATCAACTTTATATCCTTCTTCAGCCAATGCCTTTGTATAAGTTCCGCCACCAGCACCTATATCAGCAATAACAGCCCCATCCTTGAGAAATTTATGTAAGTAATGCATTGTGATAATAAATTCTGTCTCATTGGCTTTTGTATAAGACAATCTTTTTCCTTCCGGAAAACCGGAATATTGTTCTATCACTTTTTTCTCTTGTGCTGTTAACTCCTTGCTCACTGCCTAAACCCTCCATTTTTAGGTTTATTCATTTTTTAATACTCCATAACATCAATTTTCTTTTGCAGTACTCCTGCGTAATCGTGGGCGGTTTTGCCTACATTTTCGGGATTGACCTGATAGTGGATGTTATATAGGATCCCGCTTTCTCCGGTTCTGTCAGGTAAATGGTTTTCATCGATATGAAGGCCGATCACCTCAAGGCAAAGCATTGCATGGTCATCACCGGGAACTATTTCCTTTTCCCATTTGAGCTTACATTCAAGATTCATGAAGCATTCCTGTACCATTGGTGCATTAACCCAAGATGCCTTTTCTACAGTAAGCCCGGATGATGTGATCTCGTCTTCCTCATACTGATTGTTCTTGATGGTGCTCATACAAGCGGCATGATATTCTGCCGACATGAAATTGATAACGGCTTCTTTGGTTTCAGAGATACTCGTGTATAAGTGGCCGTTTTTATTGACGCTGGCAAGGATAGCATACTATGTCCACTGTTTTCGCATGCGATCATAGCTCTATTTATTACATTTTCGAAATTTCTCCACTGAGTATATTCTAAAGTGGGAGCGAGTTCCATCAAGCTGGATCACTTCACAGTTTAACTTACATCATAATGATTATTTCTGAGAGCAGCTTCTACAAACTCTACCGCCCGCTAAAAAAATCCTGTATAGAAAGGAGTGCAGGACCGATACTTACTGGGTACAATACCGGGTACATCACTGGGTACAAAATAATTATTACATAAATAAGCTGTCCGGTCCCACATCGTTTTGAACTACATCCGAATACTCATTTCGCTTATATCCGTTTGAGGTAACAAGCGTAACATGGACCG
>CAMNEB010000142.1 GCA_946536155.1 uncultured Lachnospiraceae bacterium
CGGGATCCGTAAAGGGAGGATTGTCGAATGCGCCGCCGTCGTTTGTTCCGAGATTTATGACAACAGCGTCAGGTTCCCAGGATGAATGATCGTAATCCTTAACTCCCCTGTTTGCGCGAAGGCTGTCATAGATAAGAGGAAGGATGCTCGTATGATTGTTGTCCCATCCGGTCGTAACTCCCCATCCGCTCTGGGATAAGAGCCTGAAATCAGCATCCATCGCATCGGATGTCATGACCGCATAATTCTCAACGGATGAAAAATACGGAGGTATCCAGTCCCACTCTTCATGGGCTCCGAGAACTCCCTCTCCGCTTGTGATGCTGTCTCCGATGAATTCTATTTTGTATTTTTTATCCGCGGGCTTTTCGATACTGCCCTCGTAATAAATTTCAACGAGCTTTAAGAATGATGAAGGATCGTCCACCGATGCCTGGAAATCCTTGGTGATCCTGACCCTGTGCTTTACGGAAGGGTCCATGTTCTTAAACAGACGTATCTTCTGTCTGCCTTCCTGAACCGGCATATGTGCGATCCATGCTCCGTCCAGCACAACGCTTATCCAGGGCATGTACATCGAAGATCCGCATTCGAGCACGATGCCGAGCTCGGATGCATTCATATCAAATTCAACACCGCTTGCGGTCCAGATCAGTTCCAGCCCGTCTTCAGATGCGGGAGTGCGTCCGAGTACATGGACATTTTTCCAGTTTCTTTCTTCCTGCATACTTTTTCCTCTCATAACGAAATGTCGTGATCAGCCTTATTTATACTTTGCTTCCGTTCTTTCCACCGAAGCTCATCGCACTGCTGAGGATGTTTGTATCAAATGAAAAATTGATGCTCTTTTCCTGGCGCTGTCTCTTAAGTGCCAGATCTATCATACGGTCAAGGAGCTCGGGATATTTAACTCCTATTGCCTCCCAGAGATAGAATGCAAGGGATCCGGGAATTGTATTGATCTCGTTGAAATAAAGATTTCCGTTGTCTTCATCAATCATGAAATCGATCCTTGCGACTCCGTTGCATCCCAGAACCTTAAAGGATCTGACGGCAAGCTCCCTGATCTCTTCTCTCTTTTCCGGTGAAAGCTCTGCGGGGATCTTTCTTGAAACGCCGGCCATACCCTTTGATCCGCCTGTCTTCTTGGAGCCGCCGGACATGTACTTGTCTTCGTAGCTTAAGATATCCTTGCTGTGAAGAGGCTCTTCGCACTCAGAAGCGTCAGCCTCATTCTCATCACCGAGCACGGAGCAGTTGATCTCCCTGAGTGCCGTGATGGCATGCTCCGCAATGATCTTCCTTGCATAAAGATAAGCATCATCAACGCACCTGGTCAGTTCGGATCTGTCCTTTGCAACTCCTATGCCTACGCTGGAGCCGGTGTTGTAGGGCTTTATGATAACGGGATATCCGATCTTCGCCTCGATGTCATTTAGGAGCTTTTCAACATCTGCATAATCGGACATGGTATAGATATAGCTGTCAAGCACGGGGATGTTGTTATCCTTGAGAACAGCCTTTGTCACGTACTTATCCATTCCCACGGCGGATGCTGTGACATCGCAGCCGACAAAAGGAAGACCCAGTGTCTTTAAGAAGCCCTGAAGTGCTCCGTCCTCCACATTGGTACCGTGAACAACGGGAAAAGCAAGATCAACGGGAATCCTTATTTTTTTGCCGAAGGCTTTGGGAGGATATGAGACAAAACAGACCTCTCCTTCTTCCCTTAGCATGATCACCTTGTCGGATCTCTTCAAAAGAGCCGGGATATCACGATAGCTCTCTATCTTGCCGATATCCTCCCCGACATAGAACTCATTGTCCTTGGTGAGATATACCGGGGTAACATCATATTTTTCCTTATCGATGCTCATGTAAGCCTGGATACCGGAAATAACGGAAACCTCATGCTCCACGCTCCTTCCGCCGTACATAAGCGCAATTCTTGTTTTCATGACATATCATCTCCTTACGGTTAGTTTATCATTATCTCAGTGGTCAACCCACAATGTCATATTTTACCATATTTACACGATTTTCGAAACATTTACGGGGTGTATCCGGAACAGAAAAAACCGCTTATCCGTGCCTTTTGCGGGATAAGCGGCGGTATTATGAAAATATGTCTTTACAGCCCCGGTATCAGAATTTATGTTCTTCCTCCCGGATACTGAAAAAACCGGTGCTCTATATCAGTAATTATCCGGCAGATCGTTTTCAAGAAGGATATATTTCTTCTTATCCGACTTGATGTTCATAGCTCTGTTCATAGCTTCCTGAAGATTGTCAAAGGCCTCGACTCTGGTCTTGTCGAATCCTGCCGAGACCACACCCTCATAGATAGGCTCCGTTCTCTTTTTTCCGACCAGGAATATATAGTCGCAGTTTGCGGCGGCATAGGTTCCGAACTTGAAGTTATAATCCCTTTCATCTTCGCCGAGCTCCACCATTCCGGGAGTGATGAGGATATGCAGTCCGTTAAAAATATGGAGCATTTCCACGGCTGCCTTGGATCCTATGGGATTTGAATTGAAAGTATCATCGATCACAGTGACGCTTCCGCGGTCAAGGAGCTGAAGTCTGTGCTCTGCGGGCTGCAGGCGCCTTACGGGGATCTTAAGGTCCGAAAGGGATATGCCGTATGTATTTGCCACGGCAATCGCACCCAGCACGTTTATCACGTTGTGTGCACCGATGAGCCTTGTGGTGAACTCTTCTCTTTCACCCGAAGGAGATACGACCGTAAAAGTCGTTCCCATATCAGATACGGATACATTCTCAGTCCTGTAGCCGTCCGTACTGTCCCCGTACATCACGGTGTTCTTATACTTACCCGCATTACCTGCGATGTATTCGTTATCTCCGTTCAGGAACAGCAGCCCGCCCTCAGGAAGCGCATCGCCCAGCTCAAACTTGGTCTTTACGATATTTTCCATGCTGAAAAAAGTCTCAAGATGCTGGGGACCTATCGAAGTGATGAGTCCGTCATGAGGATGGACGATATCACAGATTTCCTTTATCTCCCCGACTTTTCTCGCACCCATCTCGCAGACGAATATCTCATGACTGCTCTTCATCTGCCCCCTGATGGTCTTGACTACGCCCATGGGAGTGTTGTAGCTCTCGGGTGTCACAAGGACATTGAATTTCTCGGAAAGCAGCGTGTTCAGATAAAACTTGAGCGAAGTCTTGCCGTAGCTTCCCGTGATGCCGATGATCTTCACATGGCTGTTTTCCTTAAGGATCCTCTTTGCATCGTTTATGTAATACTGTCTGACCATGTGCTCGACCGGGCGGTTTACTACATTTGCAACAGGAAGGATGAAGGGAACAAAGCACACATCAAGGAAAGCAGCATGGAGTAATCCGAAGAAATGTGTATGCTCGCCCGCATACCATCCCAGGAGTGCTATGAGTATCCCTATGATGCAGGATGTCACCACAAGTCTTTTAGCCCTTGTCGTATATACAAGTTTTTTCTTGGTGAATACCTTTTTCAGAAATCCGTAGACCCGGATAACGATGCTTAAGATGAACATCCCGATGAGCATAGTGAAGATGTTCAGAAAAAAACATATGAACGGTGCAAAGACAAGAACAATGACAAGAAGCTTCTGCTTTCCGAAATTGTTCTTAAGCCATGTAAAATGCTCCTCATTGTCATATCCGTTAAGCTGGAGCATATGAAGATTAAACCTGAGCACCATGAAGAACGCCCATGCACACAGGATGACAAATATCACGGATATGATCTTTTCAAACAAAACAAGATCCATTAACAGTCTCCGATATTAAGATACGCTTTGATGATCCCTGTAAACACCGGCACATTCTCGGCAAAGGAAAAATGTCCCGTTCCGGGAATGACTGCAAGACCGCAGGACGGTATGAGTCTCTCCATGGTCTTCGCATCCGAGATCGGAGTTGCATCATCCTTGTCTCCCCAGATAAGGAGCGTATCGTATTTTATACCTGATAAAAGATGTGTCAGATCTTCGTTGACAGCCTTAACAAGACAGCCCTTCATGACAGGCGATGCGTTTCTGTAATCCTCCGAGCCCTGAGTGCTCCTCCAGAGATCTATCAGTTCTTTGAACATCGCATATATGGGCTTAAAGGATAGGATTGCTTTGAGCATCTTATAGTGCCTGATCCTTATCTTCTGCTTAAGACTCCTCTTCGGCATGATGCCTGCGGAATCTATCAGGATCAGTCTCTCTATCTCAAAAGGCAGGTCCTTTCTCGAAGTCAGCTTGATGATGATCCTTCCGCCGTAGGAATGACCTATGAGCATGGCCTTTTTGATCCCGAGTTCCTTCATGAGCTTTATGAAAAAATCGGTGAATCCGTCAACATCCCAGCTCTCGGGAGGCTCCTGACTCGCTCCGAATCCCGGAAGATCGAACTGCAGAACCCTGTACTCCGAAGAAATGCTGTTAGCCACAACATCATAAAGGGGATAGGAAGTAGCCCATCCCTGCAGGATGACCGCCCATTTATCCCCTTCACCGGTAATTTTGTATGCTATTTTTAAACCGTCAACACATATGTCCATAATCTACGGTATTTTACCACACTTCGGGCTTATTTACCATTTTTTGACAGGACAATGTGCCTGTTTTGACGCTGCCCTGATCTCAACGTAGCATCCGCACTTTCCGCAGGTTCCGGCCAGAAGGCTCGGGCACGCGGTGCACACCCCCAGCCTCTCCTCATACAGCTCATCCGAAGCCCTCTCGCCGTCCTTTAACATGGCCCTCGTCTTCAGCACATAGCTGTACACATCCGCCTTCTCGGCCATATCCCTTATCAGGCACAATTTACACTTATTCACATTTTCGCCCATCTTCATGAAGAAACAAATATAATTCCGGTATCTGATCCGGATCTTCATACTTTACTTCTCTGACCATGTAAC
>CAMNEB010000143.1 GCA_946536155.1 uncultured Lachnospiraceae bacterium
CCGGTCAGATAGTACACCGCCAGAGCGGTCCTGTGGGACAGGTCTTCCCTGGCCAGAATGCTGGTGATATAGTTCTTGACCGTCCCTTCGGATATGTAAAGTCTGGAGGCGATCTCTTTGTTTGAGAGTCCGTCTGCCACCGCTTTTATGATCTCCAGTTCCCTCTCGGAATAGCCCGAAGGATCGAAGCCCTCGGCTCCGCAGGAGGCGATGTCGATATTTTTCGTAAGAGAATCCAGGATATTTTCCTCCATGACTCCCGCACCGCTGTAGACTGACCTGATCATCTGCTTCAGATGATCGGGAGTGTGGTTTTTGATGAGATACCCCCTGGCTCCTTTTGCAAGCGCATTACGGACAAGCTCGTCATCGTCAAAGGTAGTCAGGATGAGAACCTTTCCGAGATTCTCCTCCACTATGATCCCCGTTGCCTCGATGCCGTCCATCACAGGCATCTGTATATCCATGAGGATCACATCCGCCTTCGACTTTCTTGCGGCCTCCACTGCTTCTTTGCCGTTGGAAGCGCATGCGACCACCTCGAAATCATCATCCACATCAAGTATGATCTTCATTCCGTCACGGACAAAATCACTGTCATCTGCGATTATCACTCTGATCTTTTCCATACGATCTCCTTACTCAATGGGAAGAAGCATGCTCACAGCAAATCCCGCTTCACTTTCTATCATCAGTGTCCCACCGACTTCACGCACTCTTCTTCTCATACCCGCGAGTCCCATACCGTCAACGACCTTCCCGCATCCTTTTCCGTTATCCGCGATCACGCATCTGACTCTCTTGTTCATGACCACGATACCGATATGTATATTTGTACATCCCGAATATTTCATGGAATTGGATATCGCCTCAAAAGCATTATCCAGGATTATCTCCCATATATCATCGCTTATCAGGGAAAGATCCCCTTCGGTATCAAGCTCCGTCTCGACCCCTTTGCTCCTGCAGTCCTCACAGAGCTTGTACAGCTGCAGCATCGCCAGCTGTTTTTTCTCGGGACGTTCTTTTCTGAGTATCATGCGTATCTCATCCATTCCCGTCCTCAGGCTGTCGATGACTCCCTGAAGTATTCCCTTTGTGCGTTCCGGATCCTTCTCCAGAAGGACCTTGGCGGCTTCGAGCTGATATATGGATCCGTTTATATTATGTCCGAGCTTGTCGTGGAGGGTCTGTGAAAGAGCAGTCCTTTCTTCAAGTATCTGGTTCTCGGCCATGAGCATGCTCTTTCTTTTTTCATCCCTGGCCTGAAATTCGGTACGCATGATATCCTGCTTGAGATTCTGCTCATTGATGGTATCTTCCATAACAAGTTTTCTGTATGAAGATATCACAACATAATGCTGTATATAGCAGATGCTCAGCACAAGAAGAATGATAAACCTGACGGCAGGCCCCTCGGGTCCGCCCGCAAACACTAAGAGCAGCGGCAGAGCATACCATCTGAAATCCGGTTTTTTCATGAAAGAGATGCCTTCATAAACCATCAGGTATCCCGCGGGCAGAAACGCACCGCCTTCAAAGGCTATGAGAGCTGCGCTCCCGAGAACACATATCAGGAAAAAAAAGAGCTTCAGTCTTCCTTCGAACACATCCTTAAGTGCAAAAGTCCCGACATAAAACGAAACAAGCAGGAGCATCCTCACGGACACTCCTGTATCATTTATCTTCGCGACGATCCCGTATGCGACAAATGCAAACATGATCACCATCCTGACAAGAATGAAATAATTTTGCTTCAGTTTTTCCATCAGATCTTATTCACCGTTTTTGACAACTCTTATACCGACGCTCCCGAGGCCGGTCATAGCAAAAAGATATGCGGCTAGGATACATAATACCATAATCGCAACTTTCCCGCTTCCGATAAACATCTCATCCAGCGCATCCATGAACCATTTCTGGGGCATGAGGGATGAGAGGAAAAGCACCATCGAGGTCACATTCTTCAAAGGGAAAAACGTTCCGGACAGCATCGACGAAAAAGACCACAGGGAAAAAGCTATGATATTGGCGGTCATCGCATCCCCGGCAAATATTCCGATCATTATGCTCATGCAGTTAAAAATGATACCCATGAAAAAGATCAGTGCCAGCACGGAGAGTTTTGAAATACCGTAATCGTTTCTGACAAAAAAGAAACCGATCCCGAGGATCACGGTAAGCACCGCGGTCCCAACAAGTCCCGTGACGAACTTTGCCAGGAAATAGGCAACCGGTGATAATCCTGTGATATCGATCCTTGTCGCGACCTTGTCCCTGCGCTCTTCCATTATGGTATGTGCCACAAATATCCCGCAGAAAACATACCCCATGGACATGATGGCCATCGCATATCCGATCGAGGTCTTATTATCGATCTGAGTGTTGGTAAGGACCGTATCCCGTGCACTGCCCACCACCACTACGGATGAACCCGGCATCTCTTCTTCCGAACTTTCGAGATAAGATATGACGTCACCATCCGGGACTGTTCCGAATGCGGCAGTCATCCTTCCGCAGATAATGTTTATCTCATCTGTAAGGATATCCTCTCTGGGATCATCGGAAAGTACGGATATCTCAAGCCCTTCATCCGGATCTCCGTCTCTGAGAGATGCTTCAAACTCCGGAGAAATATACAAAGAAGCTCCCATGCGGTCGTTTTCACCGTCAAAGGCCGTCCTTTCAGAATAATCCTCCGGCGTCATTCCAAGAGCCTGGGCACGGTATATCCCGAAGAGTCCGCTCTTTGAAAGGGATCTGAGAAAAAACTCCGAATACTCGCTTCCGCAGGCATCATAAACCTTGATGACGTATTTTCCCTCGCCTCCGTAATATGCCACCTTATAGTCAGGGTCTGAGAGTTCGGTAAGGGTGCTTTCATCAATATGATAATAGGATGTATTGGCCTGATGAATATTAAGCAGCAGAACAGAGGCCAGCGGGGTGACAAGAATGAAAAACCAGAAGCCTTTGTTTCTGAAAAGCAGTTTCAGACCCGATAATATCAATGCTCTCACGCCTTTATCCTCCTTTTGATCTTTGCGGTCAATAGCGTTGCAGCCACCAGGACTGCCGTCATAACACCTGTGTAGATCATTGCACTTGAGACATATTCGCTCCTGCCCATGACCGACAGTTCTGTCAGCGCTCTGTTTATATGGTATATGGGATCTGCCATCTTAAGGTGCTCCGGCATAGTCGAGAACATATAGGTCTCAAAGGATCCTCCGATAAATCCAAGTGTCCATACGATCATAAATGTGACGATGATGGTGACCACATTGCTCTCGCAGATATAGTAAATGAACATTCCGAGCGCGGTTGCAGTAAGAACGCTCATGAAAAGTATCATGAAAGATACCGGAAGATTCCCCCACTTCACACCGAGACAGAATATAGAAAGTGTCACTCCGATAAGGTTGCATATGAGCACTGCCAGAAATGTGGGGATCATCCTTTCCAGGTAGATCTTAAGATCTCCCATTCCTGAGACAAGATACTTTTTCTCGATGCCGTATTTTTTTTCACGGCTGAGGAGTCTGGAGGCGCACACTATGGCACACCATCCGAAATACACGGCGTATATGATACCGTAATAGTCCGTAGCATCTATGGCGGGAACAAAGAACGGATGCGAAGCTTTAATATCCGTCTTTGTCACCCCGTAAAAAACATTGTCAAAAAAAACCTTCAGGAAAAAATTAAGGCTCTGTCCTCTCGTATCATCGGCCCTGTAGAGCACGTAGTCTTTCCTATCGAAGACCACAAAGCCTCCGAGATCATCCTTTGCGATCGCCTCTTCGGGGTCCGCATCCTTATATTCCACAAACTTGATACCCTCTTCCGACGCCATATCCGTAAGCATGGGGATCAGCATCTCGTAAAAGCTTCCGCTCTGCACGGTATACCCTGCCCGGAACTCATCCGGAACTTCATAGCTTGCAAGGAGCGATGAAAAAGCACTTATCAGAACCGCCGAGACCGCAACGGGAGCCAGGATGTACATAAACAGGTTTCCGGCGCTCCTCAACAGGAGTTTAAGATTGTTCTTGATCAAATATCCGATCATTTTTTACCTCTCCGATCCGTCAAATATCTCTGAGTTTCTTGCCTGTAAGCGTAAGGAACACTTCCTCAAGCGTGATGGATGAAATATCGTCCACCACCAGTTTCTTAAGTTCTTCCGAGGTTCCGGTTGCGATTATCTTGCCGTTATCCATGATCGCTATCCTGGTGCAGATACTTTCGACCTCTTCCATGTAATGGCTCGTATATATGACCGTTGCGCCGTTTTCATTGGATTTTTTGATCTTCTCCAGGATGAAATTCCTGGACTGTGGATCGATGCCCACGGTTGGTTCATCAAAAATGAGGAGCTCCGGGTGATGTCCTATGGCGCATGCGATATTCAGCCTTCTCTTCATGCCTCCGGAGAACTTTTTCGCATAATCGTTTCTCCTCTCCCAGAGTCCCACATATTCAAGGGATTCCTTCACTCTCTCTTTAAGTTCCCTGCCCTTTATTCCGTAAAGGGATGTGAAGAGTTCCACATTCTCCCACGCTTTCAGGCTCTCATGTATCGCAAGGTCCTGGGGAATGTATCCGAGCTTTTTGCAAAGCTCCTTATTTTTCTTTCCGAAGTCCTTCCCCATGAACTCCACGCTTCCGAGGGTGGGCCTTACGATGCCGCAGATCATGTTCATGGTGGTACTCTTGCCGGCGCCGTTGGGACCGAGCAGTCCGAAGATCTCTCCTTTTTTTATCTCAAGGTCCACATTATCAACAACGACATGATTGTCATATTTTCTGGTCAGTTCGTTAAGCTTTAATATCGTTTCCACTTTCATGCCTCCTTTTTCTTTCTATAGTCAACGAATTTAGTAATTGCCGTATCGCGGGCTGAAAATGTATCAT
>CAMNEB010000144.1 GCA_946536155.1 uncultured Lachnospiraceae bacterium
AACCGCAACGAGAAAAACCATAGCGGGAGCGTGTGCGCGGTAAACAGATCATGTGACGGACTTTTTCACAAAAAAAGGCGGGCACTCCAGTGTCCGCCTCCGCAAAAGTTCCATATTCGTTATTCGATCACCATGGACGCACATCCGAGGTCATTGAGAAGATCATATTTCCTGCCGGTCTTAAACCCGATGACCACGGGACGCATGGGATATCCCGGATTGTTCTCCACAACCCTGGCCAGTTCTCCGTTTGAGAGCTGTACATATGAGTCAACGGGGAATATGATGACCGAGTTCATGAAACTGGTAATGGCTTTGTTGTCCAGCTCAAGGGACATGGCAAAGATCATCTCCAGCGCATCCCTCTTGGGGAAGCCCTTCTTGTACGGACGTTCGGTCACAAGAGCATCATAGATATCCGCAACCGCAAGGACCCTTGCAAGCTTGTTGATGGACTCGCCCGTGACACCTAAGGGATATCCGTTTCCGTTCATCTTCTCGTGATGCTGGAGGACTCCCTTGAGGATATTGTCGCTGAATTCATTCTTTTCCTTAAGGATCTTGAATCCGAAAAGAGAATGCTGTTTCATGAGCGCGAATTCCTCATCGGTAAGCTTCGCGGGCTTGTTGAGTATCTCATTGGGGATCTCGGACTTGCCGAGGTCGTGGAGAAGTCCGGCAACACCTATCTCCCTGAGTTCCGTCTCATTCAGTCCGTATTGCCGCCCTATTATCATTCCCATGGTGGCAACGTCCACGGAATGCTTGAAAGTATATTCGTCGCTGACCTTGATCAGATTGATATCGACTGCGATAGCGTTGTTGGATTCTATCGCCTTGATGAGCTCACCCGTAACATTGTTGGTGGCTTCGAGGAAATTGTCGGAGTTGGCATTCTCGTAGAGATACTGGACTCCCTCTCCGACTCTTTTGATGACCTCTGTATTGAGGGCAACCTTGCTCTTATCCTCAACACGGCTCTTTTCTATGAGATTCCTGGTATAGGCGGGAAGCTGTGCCTCAAGGGAGTGGATCTCATCCGGATCCGGTTCTCCCTCGGCAACATATATTCCGCCTATGGATTTTTTCTGAAGATATTCAATCTGGAAATCATCAAGATAAGCACCTTTGGCAATGAGCTCACGGCCGGAAACATCAAGGATGGACTGATCTATCCTCATTCCCGGCTGAAGAACTCTCGTGCTGATAAACTTGCGCTTAACCATCGACTTCCTCGCTGTTAAAATATTTCTCGTATATTTCAAAAAAAGAACTGGTGCCGATATCGGAACCCTGATCGCATGTCACGGTCTTCCAAAGATCTGTGTTGAGATTCCTCATAAGGCCGGCCAGATATTCGTTATACACGGTCTCAAAGGCTTCACTCCTGAGTTTCTCCGTTATAACGGCCTTATTGGCATCGGTCCTTGATCTGTCTATGGGGCTGATACACTGCATCAGATACAGTCCGTCCGAAGCCTTGATGATATCACTGACCTCATCCGAGGCGAGGGAAAACGCCGCCTCCTCCACCGCGGGATCCATCATCCCTTTTCCGAAGGATATCACGGCATCACCGGCCTCATTGTATTTCGCACTCTCCGTTTCAAAGTCAAGGCTTCCGTCCAGAACGCCCTTCCTTATATCGCTGAGAGTGCTGTAGATCCTCTCGTAATCCCTGTCCATATAAGGAATGAGGGAATCTCCGTTCCTGTAGGCTGTCCTCATGTAGATGACGCGGACCTTGACAAAACGTGCTTCATCATCGGATATCTCGGGGGAGATATCTCTTATGATCTCATCATATGCCTTCTGTGCGAGGACCATCTGGGAATACATCCTCACGATGAGGTCTTCATCAACACCTAAGGCATTTATCTCCTCTTCCGTAAGAGAGGAAAAATACTCACCGGCCGCGAGGTTTACGAGCCTTAACTCATCATCGTCAAGCACGATCCCTCTGTCCGATGCCATCAGACACATGGTCTTGACCTGGGCGAGCCTTGCAAGTGCGGTATTTCTGATACTCTCATCAAATGTCACGCCGTCCGAGGTCACGTTCCGGATCTCGCTGCCGTATATATTCTCGTATGTATTGCGGATATTTGTGAGATATACCATCAGTTCCGGCATCCTGCAGCTTTCGGTGCCGACCACAAATATCTCATCTTTGTCAAAACCCGTCGTAAGCACAACCTGCGTACCCCCGCATCCGCTGAGGATGCAGACGACAAGAAGTGCCGCGACGGATTTTAAGATTAATTCCGAAAAAATATTATGATACATATAAAAATCTTTGGATCAGAGCTTTATCTCATGCACCCATCCTTCGGGAGCTTCTATGCGGCCCATCTGGATACCGGTAAGGGTATCGTAAAGCTTCTTGGTGACAGGTCCCATCTCTTCCATTCCGCTGGGGAAGCAGATCTCCTTGCCGTGATCGTTGATCTTGCCGACGGGAGAAATGACTGCTGCGGTTCCGCAGAGTCCGCACTCTGCCATATCAGCAACTTCCTCGAGAGTGATCTCTCTCTCCTCTGCTTCGAGTCCGAGATATTCCTTGGCAACATAGATAAGGCTTCTTCTGGTGATCGAAGGAAGAATGCTGTTTGATTTGGGAGTGACGACCTTGCCGTCCTTGGTAACGAAGAGGAAGTTTGCTCCGCCGGTTTCCTCGACCTTGGTCCTGGTTGCGGAATCAAGATACATATTCTCGGCAAATCCCTCTTTGTGTGCTGTTACTATAGCATGAAGGCTCATCGCATAGTTGAGTCCCGCCTTGATGTCTCCGGTTCCGTGAGGTGCCGCACGGTCATAGTCGGATACCTTGATGACAATGGGCTTTGCTCCGCCCTTGAAATAAGGTCCTACGGGAGTTACAAGTACTCTGAACTGGTACTCATCAGCAGGCTTAACTCCGATAACGGGATTTGATCCGAAGATGTAAGGTCTGACATAAAGGGTAGCTCCGCTTCCGAAGGGAGGAACATATGCCGCATTTGCCCTTACGGTCTTCTCCACAGCATCGATGAACTTGCCCTCGGGAAGAACAGGGATCTCAAGTCTTGCAGCGGAATCGTTGATACGTGATGCGTTGAGGTCGGGGCGGAATGTAACGATACGACCGTCCTCGGTAGTATATGCCTTAAGGCCTTCAAATACGGTCTGGGCATACTGAAGCACACCTGCGCACTCACTGAGAACAACCTTATCATCGGTCGTTATCTCGCCGTCATCCCACTTGCCGTCCTTGTAATAAGAGACGTAGCGATAATCTGTCTTGATATAACCAAATCCTAAATTTCCCCAGTCAATGTCTTTCTTTTCCATTTCAGATCAGCCTTCTTTCATATTTTTTGTAAAAAAACTTTAAAATATTTTAGCACAAGGAAGTTTTTGGTACAATATGCAGTGGTGTATGTTTTTTCACCGTATATCAATAATCCGTCAAAGGAAAAACCTTTATGAATATATCAGATAAAAAAGCCCGGAGCGGTGCCGTATGCGGTATGGCGGCGCTCATGACCGCATGTCTCGTAACGGGCTGTACGATAAGCAATCCCATGAGCGCATCACAACCCTCTGACCCGCAAAATGCCGTATCGGAAGTGACCCCCGCAGAAGATCCTTCTTCCGCCGCAGATCCCGGATTGCAGCAGCTTGCAGATCCGGAAGATCAGGCCTCACAGGATGCAGTGACAGAGCCTGTTACAGAGCCCGAAGAAAAACCTGAAGGTGAAACCATCCCCGAAGAAATACCCGAACCGGAGCCTCAGACCGTCACGATACTCGGAACGGAATACAGCCTTGATGAAACATATCTTGACCTTTCGGATATGTCTTCCATGGACACCTACATGGTCGCAACCGCCATCAGCGGCATGGAAAATCTCTCCGAAGTCAATCTCATGAAAGACGACGGAACGACGAAGATGGACCTTCAGAGCGCAGCGGTCTTAAAAAGCGCAGCACCCGGAGCCCACTTCATATTCTCCTTCGATCTGTTCGGAAAAACCGTCACGACCGAAGACCGCATCGTCGAATTTGTAAATACCGGCATAGGAAACGAAGGCGAAGAAACAATACGTCAGGCGCTGACCGTTCTCGACAGATGCAGATACTTCCTGCTGGATGACTGCGGGATAGATGACGAAGTGATGGACGGCATCAGAAGTGACTATCCGGATACCAAGGTGGTATGGAGGATACACGTCGGAACAAGGAGCGCTCTCACGGACGATCAGGTCATACGCATGACCCACGGAATAAATGACTCCATGACCGGTCCCCTCAGATACTGCAACGAAGTCATGTATATGGACCTCGGACACGACAGCGGCATCACCGACATCTCATTTACCGCATATATGCCCTGCCTTGAATGCATAATCCTGTCCGACGCAAAATTCAGAGACCTGACTCCTCTTACAAACTGCCCGAAGCTCACATGGGTCGAACTCGTCTACTGTGACAAGATTCAGGATATATCGGTCATCGCCGGAATGGAATCGATCAGATTCCTCAACATAAGCTACACCTATACCCGCGACATAAGCAGCCTGTGGGATATGAAACTGGACAGATTCAGCTGCATCGCAAACGGAGTTCCCGAGGACGTGCAGAATTCATACAGGGAAGCTCATCCCGACTGCCTGGCCGTCTTCTCCGGAAATCCTTACGGATATGCATGGAGATACAACGACTACGGATACCACTTCTTTGACTACTATACGAGGATGCGTGAAGTATTCCGCTACGATCAGGGAAGCCCCGGCGGTTTCAAATTACCGGAGTATGTAAATCCCGCAGAGCTCCCGGATGAAGAGACTGTTGAGAATCCCGAAGAGATCACGGGCGAAGAAACAGTTGAAGATCCGGAA
>CAMNEB010000145.1 GCA_946536155.1 uncultured Lachnospiraceae bacterium
GAGATCATCAATTACCGCGACTGGGATTTCTGCCAGATACAGCTCAACTACATGGACACGGAAGATCAGGCGGGAATGAAGGGTTACAAGCTGGCTGAGGAGAAGGGGGTTCCCCTTACCATCATGGAACCTGTTAAGGGAGGATCCCTTGCCAAGCTCTCTGATGATATCATGGATATCTTTAATGAGGTCAGACCGGGCAAGAGCGCAGCTTCCTTCGCTCTCAGATATGTTGCATCGCTTCCAAACATCCTCACCGTGCTCAGCGGAATGTCAACAATGGAGCAGGTGGATGACAACCTTGATACCTTTGTAAATTTCGTTCCTATGGAGGAAAAAGAGTACGAGGCCATAGGCCGCATTAAGGAGATCATGAACAGCCGCATACAGAACGGCTGTACCGGTTGCAGGTACTGCATGCCATGTCCCTTCGGAGTGGATATACCCGGTAACTTCAGCGTCTGGAACCGTTATCACATGTATCAGAATTACGGAGTGGTCAGCTGGAACTGGGACAACATGGTCAAGGAGGGCAAGACCGCAGAGGCCTGCAGGCAGTGCGGAAAGTGTGAGCAGGCATGTCCTCAGCATCTTGCGATCCGCGAAGACCTCAAAAAGGTTCTCGCAGACATTAAAGCAGCACAGGCATAGAACAGGTGGGACAGGGGATATCTCCCCTGTCCTTTTTTTCATGTTTTTGCGTTCTGTTTTTCGTTTCACGGACTTGTATTTTCAGGCTTCAACCCTCAAAATGATAAGAGGATGTCATGCTGTTTTCCGGGCATTTTTTGTATGGGATGCAGTGACGGTTTTCTGCTTAGTATAGGTGTATGAAATGAAAAGTATAAAAAGAAGATCTGTTGATCCCGTATATTCCATGTGCGTCCAGCCTTCATTTATCATAGGAACCGTCAATGATGACGGGACGGATAATTTTGCACCGATCACATGGGTCAGTGCGACAAAGGGTGAAGGTGACGGATATCTTCTGGTCATCAGTATGTTCGGAACAAAGAGGACCAAGCAGAATGTGATCAGGACAGGGCTTTTCAGCGCAAATCTTGTCAGCAGGGAAATGCTTCCTCTGATGGATTATTTCGGATCAAGATCTGCAAAAGACGGCAGCAAAAATTCCATAGAATACGGAGTCGGACGCGGTGAGGTACTGGATGTTCCGACGCTCGATGCAAGTCCGTGGGTATATGAATGCGAGGTTGCAAAAAGTGTGGAGACAGGAGAATCCACCACATTTTTCTGCTATATCCGCAACATCCAGATAGACAGCAGATTGTCGCCCGCAGATACCTTCGATGTGGATCTGACTGTGCTGGATCCCGTTATATACTCGGGAAGATATCACAGCCTGGGTGAGTCTCTGGGTGCCATCGGAGACTATCTGAAATGAATGTCCCCATGTTCTGACGGAGAGGGTTTATGGGAGAGAAGATACTGTATGTTTCGGATCTTGACGGAACGCTCATGAGAAGTAATGAGGCGATTTCGGACTACACGGTCCGGACCATCAATGAACTGGTGGAAAAAGGCCTGAACTTTACTTATGCGACGGCAAGATCAATAGAAAGTTCAAAAACCGTAGCGGGAGGACTCAGGCTCAGGCTTCCCGTGATCACGAGAAACGGTGCGGTACTTGCGGATAACACTACGGGTGAGCATCTGGAGAAGTCCGTATTTACCGAAGATGAGACAGAGCTTTTGAAAAAACTGATCCCGGAGCTTCCGAGATACGGATTCGTATCATGTTTTTTCGGTGAGGAGATGCACCGACTGTACGTGGATACGGAGCATTCGCCGGAGTTTTCGGGCTATATAGAATATCACATAAATAACCCCACCGTCAGACCCGTAAAGGGGATCGACGATCTTTTTGACGGCATTCCGGGGTACGTCACGCTTATCGGAGCAAAAGAAGAGATAGAGCCCATCTATGAGAGGGCAAGGACCTATACGGGATGGGAGAGCCTTTTCCAGAGGGACACCTACCGTGAAGAATACTGGCTTGAGATCTGTCCGCAGAACTGCACCAAGGCAAAGACCATAAAGCGCCTTAAGGAACGCTTCGGCTTTGACAGACTGGTGGTGTTCGGTGACGGGATCAATGATATCCCGATGTTTAAGGAAGCGGACGAGGCGTACGCCGTTGAAAATGCCCTTGATGAACTCAAGCAGTACGCTACGGGAGTGATCGGAAGAAATGAAGAGGATGCGGTCGCAGAATTCCTTAAGAACAGAATGGAGCAGAGCTGAATATGGAAATCTGGGATCTTTATGATCTTGATAACAATATCATCGGAGAACACGTCAGAGGAACGGATATGCCGGAGAACGGATACCACCTTGTGGTCCATATATGGATCAGAAATTCGGACGGTATGTATCTGATGACAAGGCGAAGTGCCACGAAAAAGACTTACCCGTTAGCCTGGGAATGTGTCGGAGGCTCTGTGCTTAAGGGCGAAAAAAGTCTTGATGCCGCTATCCGCGAGGTACATGAAGAGGTGGGGATAGTACTTCGCCCTGAGCAGGGCAGGAAGGTCATGACCCGGATCCGGGATCTTGCCGGCGGCAGAAGAGTAAATGACATAAATGACGTTTATATTTTTGAATATGACGGGGATATCCCTCTTTCCGAAGCAACGACGGACGAGGTGGACCGCGCACGGTGGATGAGCCGTGATGAGATCCTTGAGCTGTACCGCACGGGACAGATGGTAGAGGTCATCAAGGACCTGTCATATTTTACGGAAAATAAGGACGGACTTTTCGGGTAACCGGACAGAATGTTTCCGGAAGGGGGAGTTATGGGGAGACTTAAGAAGTTAAAAGGCGGCATGGATCTGTATGTGACGGAAGATGAAAAGCTTCTGGTGAATTCGAATTCCAGAAACGGTGTATACGTCTATGATACGGATACCATGAAGCAGGTGTTTCAGACAAAGACTGTCAGCTATGTGGCACAGAAGGCGGTCTCTCCTGATAAAAAGCTTCTTGCGGCCAAGAATACGAGCGGACAGATGGCACTCATATCCCTGGAAACAGGTGAGGAGATCTGCAGATGCGACATGGCAGGGAGTGAAGGATATAAGTTTACATTTACCCCCGACAGCAAAGCCGTTCTTGATTTTGACTGGGACGGACGCACGATGCTCCTGAATGCTAAAGGTGCGTTTAAGATCCTTGACGGACCGAAACCGGGCGAAAAAAAAGATATGGTATATCTTCACTATGACCGTTTTTCCGGGCAGATATATAAGCTGGCTACGGGGAAGGATGGTGACAGGGGGCATTTTGCCTATACCGCCCCGATTTTTTCTGAGAAACCGGATTACAGGCAGATACATAAGTTCACGGATATGATGCCCGATCACATCATGGGCATATCCTTCTGCAAAGATCACATATATTTTCCTGATAAAAAACAGACCGGAATTGTAGAGACCGACAAGTCCTTTGAGAAGACAAGGATCATACCGATTCCCAAAATACTCCTGAAGTCAGATGCGAGAATCTGCCACGTGTATGTTTCCCCCTATGAGAAATATGTTTTTTTCTATCTCGGCTTCAGCTGGGGATTTATGTATGATCTGACGACCATGGAACCGGTCATGGAGTTTACGGAGGATGTTGTTTCTGATTTTACGATGCTGCATGAAGATAATACTGTCGTGATCTCCACATGGGGCGGAACTTATGTCGGGGATATAACATGAAGACTATACAGGCGGTGCAGTGATCACTATAACAGGAAATACGAGCATGCTGCAGACTGTGATGAATGCAGGGAACGGATGATCGTTATAAACGGAGGCAGGAAGCGTGAAATTTAAGGATATTACAGGTATCTCGTTACTGAGCAGTGAGGAATATGCCGGATGCAGTGAACTGATTCCCGACATGGACGGCTGGTGGTGGCTTCGTGATCATAACAGCAAGCTGACCGGCTTTATAAATATCATCGACTGGAATAAACCGGATGCCCACGGAAGTGCACAGACCATGGGAGGCGGACTGGTGCGTCCCGTGCTGCTGACATCTCCGGAATCCGATTCATTAACATGCGGCGAGAGGAGAAAGGCCTTCGGATACACATGGACAGTGATCTCGGATCATATGCTCCTGTGCGACACAGAGATAGATCAGAGAGCTTATAACGATCCGGAAAACAAAAAAGATGTTCCCGAGTATGAGACTTCAGATATAAAAGCTTTTCTGGATGAGTGGCTTGCAGTGAGAATGGAATCGGTGGCCGATCCCGATGCGGAGCTGAAGACAGTAAAGGACGAGGCAGGTCCGGCAGAGCCTGAACCCGATCCCGCACAGCTCTTCCCCTTCGGCACGGATATAGATGCATATATGGACAGGGCTGCCGGGAAAATGAAGAACACATATCCCTGGGTTTCAAAGGAATTGTTTGATAAAAAAATCTCTTTTGCCATCGAGGAAGTAAACGGAAAGTACGTTTTTGCACAGTATAATAAATACAGCGACGGGTCATCCGTCAGATATCAAATAGATAAATACGGAGATGACATCACAGATCATATTGTAAGCGAATGGGAATTTTATGCGGAATCGGTCAATCCCGTAAAAGAAGTCTATGAGCTGACGGGAACCCGTGGTACTGTGATCTCCGGATGGCATCTTGAACGCTTTGATTTCAGAAAGCATGAGCTCGGTGGATATTCATCAAGCATAACCGCGGGAGACCGCAGCGCTGGAGGAACCAGGACATTTTTCATTCCGCCCGCATTCATGGAAGGGACCTTTGAGGAATTTGTCCGAAAGTACAACGAAATGGTGCCCGGGGTCT
>CAMNEB010000146.1 GCA_946536155.1 uncultured Lachnospiraceae bacterium
AATCTTCAGAGTCATTATGAGAAGCACGGCATAGAGATGGGCTTTGCCTCCGCTGAAGAATACGAGGCCGCCGCCTCTGCAGTCATCAATAATCCCGCTGCCCTGACCAAGACAGAGAAGGAAGACGGGGATTATGTCTATTATCTCGAAGAGACCAATGAATTTGTCATCCTTTCCACCGACGGCTATATCAGGACGTACTTCCTTCCGAGCGCAGGAAAGGCATATTACGACAGACAGTAGAAGACGGAAAAACGTACACAGCACATAAAGGGGAAGGCCGGATCATATGATAAGCAGAAATGATGCATTCGAATTACTGAAAAAATACAATAAAGATTCTTTTCATATACAGCATGCCCTGACGGTCGAGGCTGTCATGAAATGGTATGCCGAAAAGCTGGGGTATGCGGATGAGGCGGAATACTGGGGCATAGTGGGACTTCTCCATGACATAGATTTTGAACTCTATCCTGAGGAGCACTGTCTCAAAGCACCGGAACTCCTGCGCGGGGGCGGTGTAGGCGAGGATATCATACATGCCGTCTGTTCCCACGGATACGGTATAACCGTGGGCTGCGGAGTCACCATTGATGTGGAACCGGTCCGTGAGATGGAGAAGGTCCTATTTGCGGCGGACGAGCTTACGGGACTGATAGGCGCGGCAGCCCTTATGAGACCTTCTAAAAGCACCAAGGATATGGAACTAAAATCCCTGAAAAAGAAGTACAAGAGCAGGGGCTTTGCAGCGGGATGTTCCAGGGAAGTGATAGAAAGAGGTGCTGAGCAGCTTGGCTGGGAACTCGATAAACTCCTGGAGATGACTCTGGAGGCCATGGCCGCAACGGAGGATACGATCGCAGAGGAAATGAAGGAAGGATGACCTTCTGCATATTTATGCAATATTATTAAAAAGAATATAGTAACGTTTGAGTTCTTTTGATATAATGTATAAGTCGGAAAAATAACTTTACCCGTTGATCAAATATTATATTGAGACGTAAAGGGGAGACTAGTAATGGAATTCAAAGAATTGTTCGAGATTGCCAAAAACAGTAATTGCTCCGATATCCACATCACAGCAGGTACCAATCTTGCAATGCGCCGTTATGGTTCACTCAAGATCCTTGAGCCTGCACCTTCTGCAGAAGAATCAAGAAACATGATCTATTCCATCCTTGAGCCTGAGCAGGTTGAGAAGGTCAAGAGAGGAGAGGATCTCGACGTAGGTGTCATGCTTTGGGACGGCACCAGGATCAGAGCCAATATCTATCACCAGAGAAACAATCTCGCAGCAAGTATCCGTATTCTTAACCAGACTATCCCTACTTTCGAAGAGCTCGGTCTTCCTCCCGTAGTAAGAGAGCTTTCCGAACTTCCCAGAGGTCTCATCCTTGTTACCGGACCTACCGGATCCGGCAAGTCAACAACACTTGCATCAATGGTCCAGCATATCAATAAGACCACCTCAAGGCACATCATGACCATCGAGGATCCTATTGAGTATGTATATCCTCATGATAAATCAATGGTCCACCAGAGAGAGGTCGGCAAGGATGTAGGAAGCTTTGCAACAGCACTTCGTTCCGCACTCCGTGAGGACCCCGATATCATCCTCGTCGGTGAGATGCGTGACTTTGAGACTATCTCCGCAGCTATCACCGCAGCAGAGACCGGACACCTTGTCCTTTCCACACTTCATACAACAAGTGCCGCACAGACCGTCGAGAGAATCATCGACGCTACACCTCTTGAAGGACAGGATCAGATCAGAACACAGTTCAGTAACGTTATCAAGGGTGTCATCACCCAGACACTCATTCCCACCATCGATGGTGACGGACGTGTCGTTGCTACCGAGATCATGGTCGCTACAACCGCTATCGGAAACCTCATCCGTGAGAAGAAGACCATTCAGATTCCTTCCTCCATTCAGGGCGGACGCGGACAGGGCATGCATCTTCTCAATGACGATCTTGCATCACTTGTTCTTCAGGATAAGATCTCTAAGATGGATGCACTCGCAGTCAGTAACGATCCCGCAGCTCTCGACAAGATGTGCTGATCTAAAGAGAATTCAGTTCAGGGGACGGTCCAAACCGTCCCCTGTTTTTATAGGAGAAAAATATGGATAACGCTATCAGGAACAGGGAAGATATCTGGGCCGAAGGAGAATATGATTATCCCGCGGCTTACGGCTTTGTCCCGAATATCAGATCATATATTCATCCGGATAAAGAAAAACGCGACTGCATGCTGCTCATTCCGGGCGGCGGATACTGTATGGTGGTCCCTCATGAGGGCGAACTGCCCGCTGAGGATTTCTACGACAGGGGCATGAACGTATTTGTCCTGTCATACACCACGGATATCACTATGAGCGTTCCTCTTAAGGATCAGCCTCTCCGCGATATATCAAGAGCAGTAAGGTACATCCGTAAGAATGCGGCCGGATACAATATAGACGGAAAAAGACTCATAGCCTGCGGCTTTTCCGCGGGAGGCCATGTATGCGGAAGCCTTGCCGTCCATTACGGTGATGTGAAGGATGATAACCCCCTTTACAGCGATGTATCAAACAGACCCGACGGCGTGATCCTCTCATACCCCGTAATAACCTCCGGCGAATTTGCACACAGGGATTCATTTATCGCTCTTTTGGGACGTGATGCAACGGAAGAGGAGCTGGAATATCATTCACTTGAAAAACAGGTCAGTCCCGATACCCCGCCATGCTTTCTCTGGCAGACCGAAGAGGACGGACTTGTTCCCGTTGAGAACAGTTATCTTTTTGCGGAAGCCCTTCGCAGGAATAAGGTACCGTTTGCACACTATGTTTTCCCTGCGGGATTCCACGGACTGTCAACCGCGAGCGATACCTATTTCAGTGACTGGTCAGGCGGGGATTACACGATGGAACAGTGCATGAAAGCCGTGCATGCGGTAAAAGACGGCAAGGGCGTGAACGTATCCGACAAGAGAAGGGATGAACTCATAGAGCAGTTCTTCGGCGGAAAAGAATGGCCTAAAAACGAATGGGATCTGAGTCTTAAGAAGGATGTGGGGCTGTGGCCTGATCTTGCCATGGCATGGATTGGCAGACTTACCCCGCTTTCTTCGGAGAAATAAAGGAAACAGGACAGTAATGAGTATTTTAAATGTTGAACATCTTACACACGGTTTTGGTGACAGGGCGATCTTCGATGATGTGTCCTTCAGGCTTTTGAAGGGAGAACACATCGGTCTCATAGGTGCCAACGGCGAGGGCAAGTCCACGTTCATGAACATCATCACGGGCAAGCTGATGCCGGATGAAGGCAGGATCGAATGGGCCAAAAATGTCAGAGCAGGTTACCTTGACCAGCATGCCGTTCTCGAGAGCGGCATGACTATCAGGGATGTTCTTTCTTCGGCATTCGATCATCTTTTTGATATGGAAAAAAGAATGAACGAGATCTGCGACAAGATGGGAGATGCCGATGAGGATACCCTGAATGCGTACATGGAGGAACTCGGAACTATCCAGGAACTCCTGACAAACAATGACTTTTACATGATAGATGCCAAGGTCGAAGAGATCGCAAGGGCATTCGGACTTATGGATCTGGGACTGGACCGTGACGTGACACAGCTGTCGGGAGGCCAGAGGACCAAGATACTCCTGGCAAAGCTCCTTCTGGAAAAGCCCGACATACTCCTTCTGGACGAGCCTACCAACTACCTTGATGCGGAGCATATCGTATGGCTGACCAGATACCTTCAGGAATATGAGAATGCATTTATACTGATCTCTCATGATATCCCGTTTTTGGACAGCGTCATAAATATCATCTACCATATGGACGGATACACCCATAAGCTTGAGCGGTATGTCGGGGATTATTCACATTTTCAGGAAGTCTACGAGATGAAAAAATCCCAGGCTGAGGCTGCTTACAACCGTCAGCAGCAGGAGATAGCCGAACTGAAGGATTTCGTCGCAAGAAACAAAGCCAGGGTTGCTACCAGGAACATGGCCATGTCCAGACAGAGGAAGCTGGACAATATGGAGATCATCGAAAAGGTACAGGAGAAGCCCAAGCCGGAATTCAACTTCAAGGAGGCAAGGACTCCCGGAAAGATGATCTTTGAAACGAAGGATCTGATAATAGGCTACGACGATCCGCTCTCGTCAAAACTGAATCTCAGCATGGAACGCGGTTCCAAAATAGTTCTGACGGGTGCAAACGGTATAGGAAAGACAACTCTTTTAAAGAGTATCCTTGGACTTATCCCTTCGCTTGAGGGAACCGTCACTCTCGGAGATTATCTTGAGATAGGTTATTTCGAACAGGAGATGTCACCCGATATAGAGACGACATGCCTTGAAGAGATATGGAATGAATTCCCCGGATTTACCCAGTATGAAGCCAGGGCGGCTCTTGCCAAGTGCGGTCTTACCACCAAGCATATAGAGAGCAAGTGCAAGGTGCTCTCGGGAGGTGAGCAGGCCAAGGTCAGGCTCTGCAAGCTCATAAACAGGGCATCAAACCTTCTGGTGCTGGACGAGCCCACAAACCACCTTGACCAGGATGCGAAGAACGAGCTGAAGCGTGCTCTTAAGGATTATAAGGGAAGCATCATAATGGTCTGCCATGAGCCGGATTTCTATGAAGAGCTGGGTATGGAAGTCTGGGACTGCACCAAATGGACCACAAGGCTGTAGAGACACAAAGGGATGGACTCCGGGTCCATCCCTTTTT
>CAMNEB010000147.1 GCA_946536155.1 uncultured Lachnospiraceae bacterium
CTCCCGCAGGTCTTTCCGGGCGGCCGCTTATGTCCTGCGCTCCGGGCCTTTCCTTGGGCCTTCTCGGTCTTGGCGCATCATAATCTACATAATCATCATCGATCATAAAAGTACTGTCCTCTTACTGTCTGCTTCCTATGAACCTCATAACATCCCCGGCTTCCGGAGCAGCTCCTCCGTCATGTGCGAGCACGGCCTTTACCGTGACACTGGCATGGGGACAGGAATCCGTCTCATTACCCTCGCTGTCATACATCCGCACGACTCTGCATGCAAGGTCCGTGCCGTCATTTTTCATGACTTCCATGTCATCGCCGACACAGAACTTATTCTTCTGGGTGAAGGTGACAAGGGTGCCTTCTCCGCACTCTTCGGCACTTTCTATGCTTCCGAGATACACGGCATTGCTCTCATATGAAGTTCCGTCATAGATCTGGCCCTTTTCATGGGGATTTCCGAAAAAGAATCCCGTGTCATAGGGCCTGAAGGTCGTCATCGATATCTGTTTCCTGTACCAGGGGAGTTTTTCCCTGTATTTTTCGGGAGATTCAAAATAATCGTCTATCGCACATCTGTAGGTCCTTGCAACGCTGGCGACATAGAGGGGATTCTTCATCCTGCCCTCCACTTTCAGCGAATCGATCCCCGCATCTATCATCTCCGGAAGGTGATCTATCATGCACAGATCCCTTGAGCTGAATACGAAGGTCCCTCTCTCGCTCTCCTCTACAGGCATGTACTCTCCGGGCCTGGTCTCCTCCGTCACATGGTACTTCCATCTGCAGGGATGGGTGCAGGCGCCGCGGTTCGAATCCCGCCCCGTCATAAAGGATGAAAGAAGACATCTTCCCGAATAGGAAATGCACATTGCCCCGTGGACAAAGCTCTCTATCTCCATATCCTCCGGGATGTTTTCCCTGATCTCTTTTATCTCCCCCAGGGACAGTTCCCTTGCAACGACTATCCTCTTTGCTCCCTGCAGGTACCAGAAACCTGCGCTCGCATAGTTGGTATTGTTGGCCTGGGTCGAAATATGGATCACCGCATCCGGCCAGACTTTCCTGCATATGGCGAACATGCCGGGATCCGCTATCAGGATCGCATCGGGAGGCTCGGGCATATCACGGAGCTGCGCAAAATACTCTTCCGCTTCCTTAAGGTCCGCATTGCTAGCAAAGATATTGGCCGTAACATAGACCCTGACCCCCGCCCTGTGTGCGGAGACTATGCCCTCTGCCATCTCATCCGCCGAAAAATTCCTCGCCTTTGCGCGAAGAGAAAAAAACTCGCCGCCCATATAGACCGCATCCGCGCCGTAATGTATCGCGGACTCAAGGGTATCGGGACCGCCTGCGGGAAGGAGAAGTTCAGGTTTTGCCGTTTTTTTCGTACTGTTCATATGATGAATATCCTCAAATCAGTCTTCTGTCTTTTTCATGCTGAGCGTCACACCGTCTGCCATGGGGAGGATGGAAGAAGTCAGTTCCGGATGGATGCTTATGGCATTCAGGTATTCCCTCATCCTGTCGTGGATCGTTCTGTCCCTTCTGCGGACCGCATATCTCGATTCGATCACATCGCCGTCCTGGAGACAGTTGTCGGAGACAAGAAGACCTCCGGGTGACAATACCCTTACGATCTCCGGAAGAAATGTTATATACTGCCCCTTTGCGGAATCGAGGAACACAAAGTCGTACTCATTGCTCTTAAGTTCCGGAAGTATCTTTTCGGCATCCCCTTCAAGGAGCGTGATCTTTTTCTCCCTGTCATATGCGGCAAAATTCTCCCTTGCCTTTTTCAGCCTCGGCTCATAGTTTTCAATTGTCGTTATCGAAGCGCCCGGTGCAAAGATCTTCATGAGAAGTGCGGAAAACCCCACCGCGGTACCGATCTCAAGTATCCTCTCCGGCCCGGAATATGTCATCAGGAACCTGAGAAAGCCCTGCACGGAAGGCCTTATTATGGGTATCCCGTCACGGAACGCTTCCTCTCTGACAGCTTCAAGTTCCTCAGGCAAAGGTGCACTTATAAGCTCTATGAATTTTTCCGTCCTGCTTATATTCATCTGCCTTAAATCTGCAAAGGGCGCCCAAAAAGGACGCCCCGTTTTCCTCCGTTAATATGGATATATTCTGCTTCCGACGCACATTTAAGGATTGTTCTCCGTACCCCCGTCCGCACCCTCAGGAAGGATGTCGGTGGATTCTATGGCGTCAATATTCTCGGTCAGAGCCTCCGCATCCTGCAGAAGCCTCTCTTCACGCATCTGTTCTTCCTGTTCCCTGGCCTCTGTTACGGCGGCCATCTGCGCAAACATGTCTTCGGCGGTCTGTTCGGTGCTGAAGGTGTATGTTCCGCCCTTTACTCCCTCACGATATTCGGATGCGTAATACTGAAGGGCAAAAAGGATGGAATCCCTGGAAAGTCCCTTTGATTCAAAGAGCTCTCCGAGTTCTTTGGCATTAAAATCCACGGGGATCTCTACCGTTATCTCCCTGCCGTATCCGGGCTTTGCTATGGGCTCCTCGGTAAATACCCTGTAACCGAGGTCATAGCATCTGGCCGCGCCCTTGATGATGAAATATATGATTATGATCCACATTGCGATCCTGAAAAGAAGGTCCAGGAAGGTAAGGGATAAAAAAACAGCCTTTTTCTTGTTCATCATTCAAAATCCAAAGCTTCGGTGATCTTAAAATCTATCTTCTGGATCATCCTGCAAAGTGCGAGCTCGGATTCCAGAAAAACATCAACTCTCTGGTCCGAGGCCCTAAACTCCATGATCTCAGTCCGGAATCTGTCATATTCTTCCAGATTGAAATCATCGGACTGCTGAAAATTATAATTCCTCTGTCTGAAATCATCAACCCTACGCTTAAGATCCGGGTCCGCTTTAAGATCCTCAAGAGCTTTCCTGTACTCCGCATAGACATCGGAATCCTTTATCGCAGCTATAAAATTATCAAGAGCTTCATCCATGTTTACCAATTTCAGGCTTCCTCGATAATGGGCAGGATCATGGGCTTGCGCTTGAGATTTCTCCACACGAACTCACCCATTGCATCCCTGACTGCCGTCTTGATGGCATTCCAGTCGGCACCCTCATCCAGGCACTCCTCGACCGCGGATCTTGCGACGGAGGTTGCCTCGGCGAGCAGATCCTCGGACTCCTTGATATATACAAAGCCCCTGGATACAACATCGGGACCGGATATGAGCTGGCCCTCGGATGTGATGCACATGCACACGACCATTATGCCGTCCGCCGCCAGTCTCTGCCTGTCGCGGAGGACCACATTTCCGACATCTCCGACTCCGGATCCGTCCACCAGTATGTCTCCCACGGTGACCTTGCCTGTGACTTCGGCGCTGTCCTGTGACAGTTCAAGAACATCACCGCTTGAGAGTATCTTGATACGGTCCTTGGAAAAACCGAGTTCCCTTGCGATCTTGGCCTGCGCCATAAGGTGCTTGTATTCTCCGTGAACGGGAATCGAGAACCTGGGCTGGACGAGACTGTAGATGAGCTTTATCTCCTCCTGGCAGGCATGCCCCGATACATGTACATCCTGGAAAACAACATTGACTCCCTTCTGAAGCAGCTGGTTGATGATCCTGGTAACGGGCTTTTCGTTTCCGGGTATCGGATGGGATGAAAAAATGACCGTGTCTCCCGCACCGATGGTGATCTTCCTGTGTGTACCGTCCGCCATCCTCGAAAGAGCGGCCATGCTCTCTCCCTGGCTGCCGGTGGTTATTATGACCTGTTTGTCCGCAGGATATGCCTTAAGTTCATCGATGGTCGCCAGAGTGTTCTCCGGAATGCTTATGCATTCCAGACGCTGCGCGGTATCGATGATGTTCACCATGCTGCGGCCCTCCACGGCAACCTTCCTGCCGAATTTGTAGGCCGTATTGATTATCTGGCGCACCCTGTCCACATTTGATGCAAATGTTGCGACAAATATCCTGGTATTTTTATTTTCCTCAAAGAGATTGTCAAAAATGGGAGCGAGAGTTTTTTCGGAGGGAGTAAATCCCGGACGCTCCGCATTGGTGGAGTCGCACAAAAGAGCCAGAACGCCCTTTTTACCTATCTCCGCAAATCTCTGAAGATCGATGGAATCCCCATATACCGGAGTGTAGTCCACCTTGAAATCTCCGGTGTGCACGACACATCCGACCGGCGAATAGATGGCAAGCGCCGCAGCATCGACGATGCTGTGGTTGGTGCGGATGAATTCAACCCTGAACTCGCCGAGATTGATAGACTGGCCGAAATGAACGGTCTTGCGGCGCACGCCGTCCATGAGCTTCGTACCCTGTGCGGTATGCTCTCTGTCGTATTCCTCCAGCTTGTGCTCGATAAGCCCCATCGTAAGCCTGGTGGCGTACACGGGCGCATTCACCTGTGAAAGAATATAGGCTATGGATCCGATATGGTCCTCATGACCGTGGGTTATCACAAAGCCCTTTAATTTCTCCACATTGTCCTTGAGATAAGTGATATCCGGTATGACAAGATCTATACCGAGCATATCATCCTGCGGAAATGCAAGTCCGCAGTCCACAACGATAATACTGTCTTCGTATTCGAAGGCAGTGATGTTCATTCCGATC
>CAMNEB010000148.1 GCA_946536155.1 uncultured Lachnospiraceae bacterium
ACGGTGAGATCAGCGGAATCTCCTACGAGCTGCTCGGCAAAGCTAAGGATCTTGCGGCTGCTCTCGGACAGAAGGTTGTCGCAGTCCTCATGGGATATAATGTAAAAGGTCTCGCTGATTCTCTCGCTGAGTACGGCGCTGACAAGGTCATCGTTGTTGATGACAAAGAGCTCGAGATCTACAGGACCGAGCCCTATGCACACGGACTTGCATCCGTTATAAATGAGTTCAAGCCTGAGATCATGCTCGTAGGCGCTACCGCTATCGGACGTGACCTCGGACCTACCGTTTCCGCAAGAGTTGCAACCGGACTTACCGCTGACTGCACACAGCTTGACATCGGTGATTTCCCTCTTGTAGCTATCCCCGGCAAGGAGTCAGAGCAGAAGCATAATCAGCTCCTCATGACCCGTCCCGCATTCGGCGGAAACACCATCGCTACCATCGCCTGCCCCAACAACAGACCTCAGATGGCTACCGTTCGTCCCGGCGTTATGCAGAAAATCGAGCCCATCAAGGGTGCCAAGGCAGAGGTTGTTGATTACAATCCCGGATTCACTCCCAATGATCGTTATGTCACCGTTAAGGAAGTTGTCAAGGCAGTTTCCGATACCGTTGACATCATGAACGCTAAGATCCTCGTATCCGGCGGACGTGGAGTCGGTTCACCCGAGAACTTCAAGATCCTCGAGGATCTCGCTGCAGTACTCGGCGGAGAAGTTTCCTGCTCAAGAGCAGTTGTTGACTCAGGCTGGAAGCCCAAGGATCTCCAGGTCGGACAGACCGGTAAGACCGTCAGACCTCACGTATATTTCGCAATCGGTATCTCAGGTGCTATCCAGCACGTTGCAGGTATGGAAGAGTCAGACATCATCATCGCTATCAACAAGGATGAGGATGCCCCCATCTTCGATGTTGCCGATTACGGTATCGTAGGCGACCTCAACAAGATCGTTCCCGAGCTCACCGAGTCCATCAGGAAGGCTCTTGCAGAGAAATGATCTTTGCCCTTTGATTCATAATGTTAAAGATCCGCACTCTTTACGGGTGCGGATTTTTAATATAGACTGAAAAAGGTTTTGCATGATGTTTTTTACCGAATCTTTTCATATATGGGGAAGGATATGAAATGAATCTTGAAGGTATCAACAGAGATCATCTTACGGCTAAGATATTCGGCGTGGTCTGCGGTATCGCGGCTCTGGCGGAACTGGTGCTCGTATTTTTCGGAGGTGGCCTGGCTACCGTACTTATGGCCGCTGCAAATGCGATACTTGCCGTTTGCTGTTTCAGGGAATTCGAACAGGAAAAAATGATGCTGACCGGCTCTCTCGGGCTTATGATCGTCTACGATCTGCTGGGCCTTTTTACAGGAGGGAAGATCAGTGCCTCGTCCGTTTCGAATATACTGATCGGAACCGTCGCGCATGCGATCATCCTTGCATATATCTTCGGCAACTTTTTTACAAGGAACAGGGCAATGCTGGCGGGAGCCGTCGCGGTACTCGATAAGATCTGGAAAGTATGGATGGCATCCATGATGCTTAAGTCCCTTGCGGGGCTCATAGGAAGCATTGGCGGAGATGCCGCCCTTACGGATACATATGTAAAACTCGCGGTCTTTGCCGCATTTTTGAACATCGTTCCCACCATCGCATATACCGTGATGCTCTTTACGGGCACACTTGATTACGGAAACTGACGACTGTTTTTGCCTGAAGCAAGGAGGAATGATCATGAGATACGATGTCGCAATAGTCGGTACGGGCCCTGCAGGCTTAGAAGCCGCAATAACGCTTAAGATAAGAAAAAAGAATACGATCCTCATCGGAAAAAAGGATTCGAGCGCCAAGGTAAAGAGCGCCGAGAAGATCGACAACTATCTCGGAATACCCGCGGTCAGCGGTGAAGAGCTTGCAGAGAAGATGCTTGATCATGCCTCTTCCATGGGAGTAGAGATAACCGAGGGAAGAGTCACCATGATCTACCCTTACGGTGAGTATTTTGCCATACAGTGCGGTGAGGAGATAATAGAGAGCACCTCCGTCATCCTCTGCACCGGAGTCGCACCCGCAAAGACCCTTCCCGGAGAAAACGAATACCTCGGCAGGGGCGTGAGCTACTGTGCGACCTGTGATGCGGCTATGTACAAGGAGAAGAAGGCCGTCGTCATTTCCTATTCCCCCGATTACGAAGAGGAAGCCGTATTCCTTAGAAAATATGCATCCGAGGTCATCTATATCCCGATGTATAAAGAGGCGGTACCCGCTCTTGAAGGCATCACCTTATCCGGTGAAAAGCCCGCTGAGATAAAGGGAGCCCTCAAGGCAAATACCCTTGTCACCGATAAGGGAGAGATTAAGACCGACGGAATATTTGTCCTCAGGGACCAGATCTCCGCATCATCCCTTGTTCCCGGACTTGAGACAGAAGGCTCTGCCGTAAAGTGCGACAGGAAGATGGCGACATCCATACCCGGACTCTTCGTTGCAGGGGACATTGCCGGTGAACCCTACCAGCTGATAAAGGCAGCGGGAGAGGGACTTACCGCAGCTCTTTCTGCGGTAAAATATCTGAACGGACTTAAATAAATGAGAGAAGTATGAATCCCGGTCCGGCAGCCGAAAAGGCAGATACATATACGGTACCTGTTAGCGGTGATCTGAAGTAAAGAATATGGGCCTGAAGTAAAAGAAAGAATATGAACAGAATTTGAAAACTCCGCATCCCGTGATGTGGAGTTTTTTGTTTTTTAACCGGGGGCAAGATAGACAAAAAAATCCTTCAAAAAAACCTTTTCTCGTATGAAAACGCTTACATCGGAACAAAAACCCAAAAAAGCATTGTGCAATTAATACAAATAAAACGTTTAATCATTTTCCGTTTGTGTGCAGAAGTAAAAAAAATGCTTTTAAAAGGTAAAGTTATTCCATTTACCCTTTTTAACACGGAATTTATAATTTGTTCATAATTTAGAACATGCGGGGGTAGCCCTATCTGCCCGATGGTATCAGAGATGAATAAGAAAACTTACCGGATCGTACTTCTTTCCTTAATGGTCACGGTGTTCATGATGATAGCCGGCTGTTCGAAGGTGGTTACCGAGGAGTGGGCATACATACATGATCCCAAGGTCACGGTCCTGAGCCTTTCCGACAACGGCAAAGCGGTTTTTGAAGACAATAAATACAGTTACACCCTTGAGAATGACGTTCTCACACTTACAGATAAGGACGGGAATGTCACATCCATGAGATTCATACCCGACGGCGAGAATAAGAAGCTTCTTTACGAAACTGCCGTATATGAATATCAGGGCGAAGGTTCACCCGACGGCCTGATCGGATTATGGCAGGAAGTTAACGGCAATCTCTCCTTTGAATTTACCGAAAACGGAACCTTCAGAGAAGACTACTACTCTCCGGGATATTATTTCATGGACGAAGAGAACGGGATGATCAAGCTGGTCTACAACGATCATTACCCCGATACATACATTTATTATTCCATCGATGGGAATATCCTCACAGTGGATTATCCCTGGCCCGTAGTTCCGACAGAGAAATAAACGGGCAAAAACAAAAGGCTTATTTCGAAGGAGGGGTCCTTCGGGATATATAAATTTTCTTTTACATCTTAAAGGAGGAAATTATGAAAAGAAAATTGTTATCACTTTTCTTGGCCGGTGCAATGGTAGCATCCCTTGCAGCCTGCGGTGGAAACACCGGATCAACCGGTTCAGCCGGATCGACCGGATCCAATTCCGCTACAGCTAATGAGACCGTTGACAACGTCGAGAACATCACCCTTGATATGTGGTGTATCGCAACCGAGAGCGACTCCAACCGTCACTCTTATGAGGCTGCTATCGCTGACATGACTGCGAAGTATCCTAACATCACTCTTAACTGGGAAGCATTTGAGAATGAGTCTTACAAGACCAAGATCAAGGCTGCTGTTTCAGCTAACGAGATGCCTGATATCTTCTTCACATGGTCATGTGCATTCCTTCAGGACTTCGTTGATGCAGGAAAGGTTTACTGCCTTGACGATGCTTACCAGGGATTCAAGGATGAGCTTCCTGAGGCTATGCTCGGAAACTCCACCTACAACGGAAAGCACTATGGTGTTCCCCTTACCATGAACATCGTTGGTCTCTTCGCTAACATGGATCTCCTTAAGCAGGTTGGTTATGATGAGGTTCCCGGAACTTACGAAGACTTCATCGCTTGCTGCGATAAGCTCATCGCTGCAGGAATCATTCCTTTCGGATGTGCAGGAAAAGAGACTTGGTGTGTTACCGAGTATCTTGAGTCTGTAATCGAGAAGAGCATCGGTGCTGACGCTCTTAACGACATCTTCCTTGGAAAAGCTACCTGGAATAACAAGGACGTTGCTGAAGCAGTCGATACCTTCCAGAGCCTCGTTAACAACGGCTACTTCGATCCCAGCGGAATCGCTCTTTCCAACGACGAAGTAAAGGCTAACTTCATGGATGGCAAGTATGCTTTCTACATGAACGGAACCTGGAACTGCGCTGACTTCGC
>CAMNEB010000149.1 GCA_946536155.1 uncultured Lachnospiraceae bacterium
CGGTAACGGCGCCGAATCAGCGTTTAAAAGGACCATTTTCGCATACTTCATGATGGTTCATGAAAAGGAGGTGCCTATTTATGTACGCAATTATCGCAACCGGAGGAAAGCAGTATAAGGTTTCCGAAGGAGATGAGATCAGAGTCGAGAAGCTTGATGCCGCAGAGGGCGACAAGATCACATTCGACAATGTCATTGCCATCAGCGATGGTTCTCTTAAGGCAGGTAAGGATGTTGCTTCTGCTAAGGTTACCGGTACTGTTGTAAAGCAGGATCGTGCCAAGAAGGTCATTGTTTACCGTTATAAGAGAAAGTCCGGATATCATAAGAAGAACGGACACAGACAGCCTTTTACAGCTGTTAAGATCGATTCCATCGAAGGCTGATCATGACTACTATCGTGATCGAAAAGTCCCCGGAGGGAGCTTATAAAGGCTTCACCTGTATGGGACATGCCGGTTTTGCCCGGAAGGGTAAACCCGATATTTTATGTTCAGCTATTTCGGCGCTTTCCATTCACACTATAAACGGTTTGGAAAAAGCTGCCGGGCAGAAACTTGATGTCAAAGAAGACGAAAGCACGGGATTCATGCGATGCGTGATCTTAGACGAACCCGGTGAGGGTGCGAGATGTCTTATGGATGCATTTGTTTCGTCCGTAGAGATGCTTTCGGAAGAATACGGTGATAAGTTTCTGCAGATACAATTCAAGGAGGTTAAGGACAATGCTTAGAATGAATCTTCAGTTCTTTGCTCATAAAAAGGGTGTCGGTTCTACCAAGAACGGCAGAGATTCCGAAGCCAAGAGACTTGGCGCAAAGCGTGCTGACGGTCAGTATGTAAAGGCCGGAAACATTCTTTACAGACAGCGCGGAACCAAGATCCACCCCGGTAACAATGTCGGTATCGGCGGAGATGATACTCTTTATGCGCTGGTTGACGGCGTTCTCAGATTTGAGAGAAAGGGTAAGGACAGAACCCAGGCTTCTGTTTATCCTAAAGAGCAGTAATTAAGGATTAGTTTACCAACGGACTCTGGCGCATATGTCAGAGTCCTTTTATCTTTAAAGAGGAAAACCGTATGTACTGTGACAAAGCCCGTGTCTTTCTTAAAAGCGGGAAAGGCGGAGACGGACATGTCTCATTCAGAAGAGAGAAATATGTTACCAACGGAGGCCCCGACGGCGGAGACGGCGGAAAGGGCGGCGACGTTATCCTTAAGGTCGATGAGGGATTAAATACCCTGATCGATTTCAGGAATGTACGCAAATACGCGGCAGGTAACGGTGAAAACGGCGGCAAGAAAAACTGCAGGGGCAAGGACGGAGGGGATATCATCCTCAAGGTTCCTTCCGGTACCGTTGTCAGGGAAGCAGAGAGCGGAAGCGTCATCATCGATATGTCCGGTGACCGCAAAGAGTATACCATTCTCAAGGGCGGAAAAGGCGGACTCGGCAATCAGCATTATGCCACCAGTACAATGCAGGCGCCCAAATATGCCCAGCCCGGGCAGCCGGCAATGGAGCTTGAGGTCATACTCGAGCTCAAGGTTGTTGCGGACGTTGGACTGGTAGGATTTCCCAATGCGGGAAAATCATCTCTTCTTGCTTCATGCACCAACGCAAAGCCCAAGATCGCAGGATATCAGTTCACCACCATCAGACCCAATCTCGGTGTCGTAGATCTCGGCGGTGAAGGCTTTGTCATAAGCGATATTCCGGGACTTATCGAGGGAGCAAGTGAAGGTCTCGGCCTCGGATTCGAATTCCTAAGACATGTAGAACGTACCAAAGTTCTGATCCACGTGGTGGATGCCGCAGGTACCGAGGGCAGGAATCCTCTTGAAGACGTTAAGCTCATCAATTCGGAACTTGAAAAATACGATCCGAAGCTTGCGGAAAAACCGATGATAATCGCCGCAAACAAATCAGATCTCTTTGATTCATACGAAGAGGCCGCAGATAACGTAAAGGCGCTCAGGGATGAATTTGAGCCTAAGGGCATCAAAGTTTTTACCATAAGCGCAGCAACCGGAGACGGAGTAAAAGAGCTTCTCAGAGCAGCATTTGAGTTACTCAAAGAACTTCCTTCCGAAGTTACTTCCTTTGAACAGGAATATGACCCTGCCGTAAACTTAAAGGTCAATGAAGAGCCTTATACCGTCTACTTCGATGATGAAGAGGATGAGTATGTCATAGAAGGTCCGAGGATCGAGAAGATGCTGGGATATACAAACCTCGATTCGGAAAAGGGATTTGCATTCTTCCAGAGATTCCTCAAGGATAACGGAATGCTCGATCAGCTTGAAGAACTCGGGATCAAAGACGGCGATACCGTAAGACTTTACGGACATTCTTTTGAATATTACAAATAACATTTAACTGTTTTTTCTGCTTATTGCAATTCGGATGGAGAAACAATATGGAACTTACAAGCAAGCAAAGAGCATACTTAAAGAGCCTTGCAATGGATATCGATGCGGCTTTTAACCTCGGCAAAGCATCGGTCACTCCCGAGACCATCATGGCACTTGATGAGTTTTTCGCAAAGAATGAACTCCTCAAGATATCGGTTCTCAAAAACTGTGAGGATGATGCAAGATCCCTTGCGGAGACAATTGCCGGAAGGACCAGATCCACAGTCGTACAGGTCATCGGCCGCAAGATCGTTCTGTACAAGCCCAATAAGGATAATCCCAGGATCGTGCTTCCCAAAGCATCCAAAGCGGACAAGGCTGATAAATGAAAAAAGATATCATAAAACTGCGCAAGGAACTTGAAAAGGAACTGGACAAGGAGAGATTCGAACACAGTCTCGGTGTGGAATATACTTCTGCCTGTCTTGCATTCATACATGGTGAAGATGTTCAGAAGGCACTTGTTGCAGGACTTCTGCATGACTGTGCCAAATGTATTTCGGATGATGAAAAGATTAGGATCATGGAAAAAGCCGGAATTCCTCCGCTTCAGGAAGAGCTTGATAATCATTCCCTGCTTCATTCCAAGGCAGGTGCTATACTTGCCAGGGATAAATACGGCATAGAAGACGAGGATATCCTGAATGCCATAAGATTCCATACCGTAGGCAGGCCCGCCATGTCCCTTCTTGAGAAGATAGTCTATATCGCAGACTTCATCGAACCGGGAAGAAAAGAACTCGACATAATGGAAGCAGTGAGAAAAGCAGCTTTCAAAGATATCGACCAGACTCTTTTATGGATAATGGAATCAATAATAAAATATGTCGAATCAAAAGGGTATGAACCCGCACCTTCATCCCTGGCTGCATATGAATATTATAAAAACCAGATAAAACCTGACATGACACTCAGAAGCTGATGTTCACGATATAAGGAGTAAACATTTGACAGACCATATTTTAGATGAGATAAAGACCATTGTTTCTTCACTCGAAGATAAAAAAGGTACCGATATCGCGGTTCTGAATCTTGAGAAAGTTTCGGATATAACCGATTGTTTCATCATCTGTTCGGGAAGCAACCGTTCCCAGATACAGGCTTTGTCCGACGGCGTTGAGGAAATACTCGGAAAAAAAGGAATACATCACAAGGGCATCGAAGGATATGACAGTGCAAACTGGATCCTTATCGATTACGGCGATGTTGTTGTCCATATCTTTGATAAGGATTCACGCGATCTCTACGATCTCGAAAGGATCTGGGGAGATGCGGACAGGATCGAGATGCAGGCATGATGAAAAAAGGCATCATTTTTGATATGGACGGTACCGTCTGGGATTCATCTGAAAATGTCGCAAGATCCTGGACCGTAAAACTGCATGAAGCCGGATACACGGACAGGGAGATAACCCGAGGGGATATTCAGAGCGTAATGGGCAAGACCATGGATGTGATCGCCGATATTCTTTTTCCTTTTACCGAAAAAGGTCCTGAGCGTGATACTCTGAGGTATTTCTGTCAGAACTATGAAGTTGAATATCTCCGCGAAAACGGAGGCATCCTTTATGACGGTATTCTCGATACCTGGACTGAATTGAAACGCAGGGGATATCACATTTATATCGTCAGCAACTGCCAGTCGGGCTATATCGAAAGTTTTCTTGAGTATTATCACATACCCTGCGGTACGCCGGATGATGTGGTGGAAGATATAGAATGTTACGGAAATAACCTGCTCCGGAAATCCGAAAACATCAGACTCGTCGTCGAAAGAAACGGACTTGATGAGGCGTGGTATGTGGGCGATACCCAGGGAGACCTGGATTCTGCCACAGATGCCGGGATACCCTTTGTATATGCTTCCTACGGCTTCGGAACAGTAAACAGATCAGTTCAGACGATCACAAAATTTTCCGATCTTTTGAATTTGTTTTAAATGCTTTCGATTTTTAAATGATTTTGATTTAAAAATATTTCTGATATATTGATCTTTCTTCAAAGGTTCTCCTTTTCGGGAGAACCTTTTTTGTCCGTATGCATAATAATAACGCTTCTCATCCCATGTACTGAAGAACGGGATAAGAAGCGTCAATAACACCGTC
>CAMNEB010000150.1 GCA_946536155.1 uncultured Lachnospiraceae bacterium
CTGCTGATACTGAGGTGCCTGAGGCTGAACAGGTGACTGCTGCATGGGCCTTGGAGTTCCGCAGTTGCCGCAGAAAGCGAAGGTTGTGGGTATTCCGCAGTTCGGGCAGTACCAGGTGTTTATGATAGGACGGGGGCTGCCGCATTTGGAGCAGAAGTTTAAGAGATTTGATGTTCCGCATGCACATGTCCAGCTGCCTGCGACGCTTGTCATATAAACGCTCTGTACTCCGCCCGGAAGGCTGATGATACAGAAATCTTCTTTGGAAGCTTTGATGATCAGGACGATCGAAACTACGAAGAAAGCAAAAACGTATATTATCCATAAGAGCATGCTGGCAACGAGGATATAATCATTACCGCTCTCGCTTGCTCCGAACACGATGCCGTCATAGATACCGTGGAAAACGATGGGCAGAAGGATCGTAAGCCTGATGTTCTTTTTCTCTTCGTCGCGTTTGCCCGTGAGAGATGCGTATTTAGCCTTGCTGAAGAAATATCCCATGAATACCGCAAAGCATGCATGTCCGGGAACAGCCGTGAACATACGCATGATAGCGGTGCCTATTCCGTTTGAGAACACATATCCGATATTTTCAAGAGCCGCAAATCCGAGGGATACGAAGACCGCATATACTATGGCATCGTAGCTGTAGTTGAAATGCCTGCTCTTCCAGGTCATGAGCCTTAAGATCATATATTTTCCCAGTTCCTCGGCGGGTGCGACTATGAGCATCGCAAGGAGAATGCCTCGCAGGACGGCATTGGGTATGACCGCATCGAAGATCAGTTCGCCGACCGCTTCGAGTATTATGGCAGAGATGACGGTGCCCATACCGGCAAAGAACAGTCCGATCAGGAAGCCGATGGATTCTTTTTCATTTTTATCCTTTGCATAGATAAAGATGAGCAGACCTATAACAGGGATGATCGCTAATGCAAATAACATGGGAATCTCCTTCCGAAATAAGTATCTTTCGCATGATACACAGCATTCAGAATACCATTTTTTACGGGATATGTCACTTTTTTGACAGATGCATAAGACACCCGTAAAGTGTGACGGACAAACGCCCCGGTGCCTTGTGACATTGGGGCATGGGGCGTCATGTTGCAGGAAAACATACGGCCGTTATATGATGTAAGCATAGCGCTGTGCTTCGTGGTGACGGACCGCAGGGAAAAGAGAGTAAGATACAAATGACAGATCAGATCGTAAGTATTGCAAAACAGGCGGGAGAGATAATGAAATCCGCCGTAAAGCCCGGGGTCATGGAGAAATCCGGACATGCGAATTTCTGCACGGAGACGGATGAAAAGATCCAGGCTTTTCTGATAGAAAAGTTAAAGGAGATACTTCCCGAAGCGGAGTTTCTCGGAGAAGAGGACGGACAGGATGTTTTTACATCCAAGATGAAGAGCGGATACTGCTTTGTTCTGGACCCTATAGACGGAACCTCCAATTTTATCTATTCCTACAGACCTTCCGTTATTTCCATAGGTCTTTTAAAGGACGGAAAACCTTATATCGGAATAGTCTACGATCCTTATGATGATATGGTATTCTCCGCGGAAAGAGGAAAGGGTGCGTATCTTAACGGCGAGAGGATGATGTCTGCGGATACGCCTTTGTCCGATTCGCTGGTCGTATTCGGTACTGCTCCCTACTATACGGAGCTTCAGGATGAGACCTTTGAGATTGCCAAAAAGATCCTGCCGATGTGCGTAGATCTGAGGCGCTCGGGAACTGCCGCATGGGATATGTGCTGCGTTGCCATGGGCAGGTGCAATATGTATTTTGAGCTTAAGATTCAGCTGTGGGATTATGCCGCTGCCGCACTGATCGCGGAGGAGGCGGGATGCATCGTGACGGATACCGCAGGAAGACCTCTTTCCTATACAGGAGCCACATCCGCCGTATGCAGATCAAGGGGAGTCAGGGAATTGCCTGATTGTTTTGTATGAGATTATTCATAGCGCTTCAGTTTGATGATGACATTACGGATGAGCTTGTCTATTTTCAGGACATGCTTAAAGAGCAGGGAGTGACGGGCAGGTTTACCTCACGTGAGAATCTCCATCTGACACTTGCTTTTATCGGGGAATACAGTGATCCCGACAAGGTGCTTGATGTTATGGAGGCTGCGGATCTGAGGCCGTTTGATCTTAGCCTTAAAGGTGTCGGGACCTTCGGGGACGTTTTCTGGGCAGGGATCGCGGATAACCCGCCGCTTGCCGCATATGTGCGCCGTCTTCGCCACGGCCTTGCGGATGCGGGAATCCCTTTTGATAAAAAGAAATTCAGTCCGCATGTGACGCTTGTACGTGATATTTCATACAATAACGGTGAAAAGATCCCCGTCCCCGATCCGCCCAAGGGCACCATGACCGTGTCCGGGATCTCTCTGATGCGTTCGGACCGCGGAAAGCACGGGATGATCTACACCGAGATCGGATATGCGGGATCCGGGGACGTCTGATCCGGCGGGATGCGGACGAATGAACGACCCGTTGTAACAGAGGAGGGAAGCGAATGTTGAGCTTTAAGTGCAGGAATTGCGGCGGAGAGATGTCCGTCGATCCGGACGGAAGCCTTGTGTGTGAGTACTGCGGTTCGAAAGAGTTTTTCGATGACAGTGAACTGATACGGTACAGGGCCTTCAGAAAACAGATGCTGGATTATCTGAAGGGTGTCCATGACGAGAAGGCTGAAGGCGGCCATAATGAAGAGATGCTCTGGGGCAGCGCGGAGGAGGTGCGGTTTGAGACCGCAGGCGGTGACCCCGTAAATATCAGATACCTGTATTCATTTGAAGATGATGCGGGTAAGGTCTTTCTTACCAGGAAAAATGCCATATTCATTTATGGGAAGGACAAAAAAGTTCATGCGGAGAAGGTGCTTTGGAGCATAGGTGGACTGTCGTTTCCGCCGGCGGATATGAAGGGACTTGCCGATTGCTTTCCCAATCTGATCGGAAAATACGATCTTTCTGACGGCGGTGTAATGCTTGTATTCTCGCGGCCTGAGAACCTGTTCCCGCTGTCAATGTTCGGAAGCCTTACGCCCGAGCATGCCGCGTGGGTGGTTTCAAGGCTTGAGAACATCTGCTGCGTTCTTAAATACAGCGAACTGGTCCATGGAGGAATATCAGAACATTCGGTCTGGATAAACCCCTTCATCCATCATGCGGTCTTGATGGGACACTGGCACAGCGCGGTAAAGAGCGGCATTGCCCGGGTCAAGGACGGAGAAGACGAGGATCTGATCTGTCTTCGCAAGACCGCAGAGAGGATACTGGGCATGCATAAAAATGAAGCTCCTCAGGCAATGCTGGAATTTCTGAAGGATAAGCCTGCTTCCGATGCCTATTTGGATTTTGAAAAATGGGATGAGGTCATAGATAAGGGCTTCGGCGGAAGACGCTTTGCAAAGGGGCTTACCATAGACAGGATCAGGTAATGTACGGATGACAAAGGTCTCATCGTTTCGGATGATGATCTGATATTCAGGAGGGAAATATGGGAAGAGGAAGTTATAACGCATCGGATTGGAACAAGCTTAAGAACAGCAGGAATATCGCCGGAGCCAAAAACGAGAAGGAGATATTCAGGAGCACCAAGTGTGATCAGAGATTCGATCCCAGGTATATCCAGCACAGGGAAGCAAGAGATTCCGAGGATCATCCCGAATCCCTTCCCATAATCATCGGACTCGATGTCACGGCATCCATGGGATATCTCGCAGAGCAGGTTGCTAAGGAATCTCTTAACGAGACCATGATGAAACTGTATTCCACCAATGCCGTCAAAGATCCCGCTCTCATGTTTGCGGCATACGGGGATGGCGATGATGAGTCGCCTCTTCAGGTAACCCAGTTCGAATCGGATATCCGCATCGCGGAACAGCTCCTGGACCTGTGGCTGGAAAACGGCGGGAGAGGCTGGGTTGTTCCCTGCATGCTCTGGTATTTTGCGGCTTTCCATACGAAGCTTGATAATTATGACAAGAGAAAAAAGAAGGGCTTCATCTTCACCATAGGAGATGATGCGGACTGCCGTAACGACAGCGAACATGACGCACTGATGACACATTTTAAGAGAGTGTTCGTCGAAGATGTCGATATGAGTGTCCGGGATATACTGAAGGCCGCAGAGGAGAAATTCGAAGTATTCCATATTTTCCTAAGCAATACATATTACAGAGGGCCCGGTATCGTGGAGATGCTTCCCGGACATACCATGGTCATCGGAACGGATGATATAGGTGCGATCCCCGAGATAATCATCAGCACCATCCAGATGACAAAAGGGATGACCCTGGAACAGGCTGTCAGACAGTGGCCTGAACTCAAGCGGCCTGCCTTGTCCGGGGCTCTAAGTTCTCTTCAGATCAAAAATGAGAAGGGGCTTTCCTTTTGAGTGACCCGAAGATCTTAGCGATAATCGGAAAAGGATTCGGTGATGAGGGTAAGGGGCTTGCCACAGATCATTTCT
>CAMNEB010000151.1 GCA_946536155.1 uncultured Lachnospiraceae bacterium
GGCGTCACCCGCTGACCCCGGATTATAAACATGACAGGGGGGCGTTTCGCATGTCACGTCCGAAAACTATAACAGCCTCGCAGCGTAACTTATCTGTGAGTGCACGGCAGATGAGTTACGGGGCGAGGCTGAGTCATGTCCTGAACGTGACAGGGGAAAAGTCCCCGTGTCAAAATTTTTAGTCGGCGAGTACTTTAAGCAGATATTCGTAGACTCTTTCCGTTGATGATACGGAGAGACGCTCGGATGTGGAATGGACGCTCTGCATATCGGGACCGATGGAGACCGCATCGATATCCGGAGCCTTGCTCATGAACCATCCGCATTCAAGTCCCGCATGTATCGCTTCAACCTTGGGGTCATGTCCGTACATATCCCTGAATACCCTGACCATCCTGTCTCTTAAGGGAGATTCGGGAGCATATTTCCACCCGGGGTACACTCCGGTTACTGTGTTTGTTCCCCCGAATCCCTCGGTCAGACTTTGAAGTCTCTTTATCAGTGCATCTTTTTCGCTGTCTACGCTGCTCCTTACGGCAAATTCCGCAACAAGCCTGTCACCTTCGATCTTCAGTATTCCGAGATTAAGCGATGTCTCCACAAGACCTTCCACTTCGCCGCTCATGGCTATGATGCCGTTGGGGAGTGAATTGATGAAGGATGTGAAGTTCATAAGGCTCATGCACAGTCCGGGATCGGTGTTTCCTGAGACGGATATGTTTACCGTAAAGCCCGGATCTGTTTTGGATAATTCCGACTTTATGACAGCCGCTTCCTTCTTGATGCAACCGATGAACCCTTCGATATCCGATGAAGGAAGAGAGAGCCTTACCATGCAGTCCGCAGGGATCGCATTGTCGGCGTTTCCGCCCTTTACATCATGTATGACGGCGCTCCGTCCGTGGACCGAAGTGCTTCCTGTGAGTCTTCCCATGAGCTTTGAGGCATTGCCCCTGCCCAGATGGATCTCTGTTCCGGAATGTCCTCCCTTTAAGCCTGAGATCCTGATCTCAAGGAATGTATCCTGTGATGATGTGACCGCAGCCTCGCTGTCTGCGGGAATGTAACATTTGACTCTTGCTCCGCCCGCACATCCTACGGTAAAGATCCCCTCATCCTCGGAATCGAGATTGATTAGCTGACGTCCTTTTATGAGGCTCATATCAAGGCCTTTTGCGCCTTCCATACCGGTCTCTTCATTGGCGGTTATTATGACTTCCAGCGCGGGATGGGAGATGACCACAGAATCGAGTATGGCAAGTGCCATTGCCACGCCTATGCCGTCATCACCTCCGAGAGAAGTGCCTCTTGCGCCTATCATGTCGCCTTCGGTAAAGATCTCGGGAGGAGTGGTCTTCATGTCGATGCCGCTGCCGTCCTCACAGACAGCGACCATATCCATATGTGCCTGGAGCACTATGCCCGGCTTGTCTTCATATCCTTCGGTTGCGGGCTTTCTCAGGATGATGTTCCCATATGCGTCGGCCGTGTATTCAATGCCGGCCCTTTCCGCAAAATCAATGATATAGGCTCTTATCTCGTCCAGATTGTATGAACCGTGGGGGATGGAGCATATTTCTTCAAAGATCCCGAATACATTTTCCGGCTTGCATGAGTTAAGAATATTCATAAATGCACCTCTTTATCTTCCCATTATATAATCGATCGCTTTGACGGTATTTTCTATCCTCGGGGTATTCCTGGGGATTCCTATTATGGCCTCCGCGGGATGCCCCTGGTATTCGCTGCTGTCCGCAAGATATGCATACATGCCGGATTCTCCGAGGCGTGAGCCTTCCGGAATATAGAATCCCATGGGAATGGGCTCTTTCATACTGTCCGGATCGCGGTGATCCACGATGTATTTTGCCTGGTCCTCCGTGACGGTGAGGCTGGAGAGGTCATCGTAGTCGGAGAAGGTTGCTCCGTCGGTGTAATAGATATATTCAGAAAGCTCTTCGAGTCTCTCCTCGCTGTAGATATCCCTTAAGTCCGCAAGATATCTTGTCTGGCAGTATTGCTCATAGAATGCGGAATCGGCAACAAAGATGTCGACGGTCTGTGATGTGAAAAATGCGACCAGCTTCTGCAGTGCGGCGTATTGAAGCGTCTCGGATCCGTGTTCGCCTATATCTATCGATGTGTCGACGACGACTTTTTCTTTTTTCTCATTTATGCCTATCAGCTGACCGATCTCGTATTCCCAGGTGTCCGTCAGTTCGTAGGATTCCATTATGTCCGCGTTGACAAGTACCAGTGTCAGTGCGTAATCCTTTGCCGTTACGAAGGTCCTTATCACGGAAAAGATGATGAAACCGAACAAAAGGATCAATGCTACGGGAAGTCTGTAGTATTCCCAGAAATATTCAAGCTTATATTTTAAAGGTTTATCCTTTATGGTCTCATATTGTGAGATCGATTCGTCGAGTACGGGAATCTCTTCTTCAGAAGGTTCCTGCACTGTTTTTTTGTTTTCTGACTCTGCCATTTTTTACTCCCTTAATTTTAAGATTATGCATCAGGATGCCCGTCTATTGTATCATTTTTCACCGGTTTATTGGGGGCCCAAAAATCAGAATTAATCGAAAATTAAGACTAATTGCAAGGCGTGAGTGCAGGGCGTGGTCTGCTGCCTTCTTAAGTGACCGGAAAAGCCTTGCCCTGTGGTTAAATGAGGACGCATATGTTAAAATATAGCGGGCTTAAGAGGCAGACGGCCCATGGACGTTAAATATGATCTGCCGCGACAAGAGGCTGATATGGTAACCAACGACGAAGGAATAGTACGTTTTAAACATACGATAATGGAAGAGGTCTGCAGGCTCGCATGGGCAGGCAATCTGAATGAAGATACAAAGGCGGAACTTGTAAATAAGATCATCCCCGGCCCCAAGCCTCTTTTCAGATGCTGCATATACAAAGAGCGCGAGATAGTAAGAGAGAGGATCAGGCTCGCCTGCGGTCTGGATACATCGGATAATGTGGGCTCCGGCAATATAGTACAGGTCATTCATGCCGCCTGCGACGAATGCCCGCTCTCGGCATATTCTGTGACCGACAACTGCAGATTCTGTCCGGGCAAGGCCTGCATCAATTCATGCAAGTTCAATGCGCTGACTCCCGGTGATGTCAGGATGCATATCGATCCCGCAAAATGCAAGGAATGCGGCATGTGTGCAAAGGCATGTCCCTATTCTGCCATAGTACATCTCCAGAGACCCTGCAAGAGAGTCTGCCCCGTCGGTGCGATCACATATGACGAATACGGCATCTGCAAGATCGATGAAGACAAGTGCATAAACTGCGGACACTGCATACACAGCTGTCCCTTCGGAGCAATCGGCTCCAAGACCTATCTCGTTCCCATCATAGAAGATATCCTTGCGGGCAAGGAAGTCATAGCAATGGTCGCTCCCGCGATAGAAGGACAGTTCGGCGAAGACATCGATATGGCGTCCATTAAAGCGGCACTGTTAAAACTCGGATTTTCCGATATGTTCGAGGTCGGACTCGGAGGCGATATGACCGCCGCTTTTGAATCCTATGAATGGAGCGAGGCAAGGAAAGAGGGCAGGAAGATGACCACATCCTGCTGTCCCGCATTCATTAATATGCTCCGCAAGCATTTCCCGGACCAGTACCGCGACAATAAATCGACGACCGTTTCTCCCATGTGCGCGGTCTCGAGATATTTAAAGCTCACGCATCCCGGATGCACAACGGTATTCATAGGACCCTGCATTGCCAAAAAAGCGGAATCACGCGACCCCGGTATCCCGGACAATGCGGATTACGTGATCACCTTCGGAGAGTTCAGGGCTCTCCTGAGATCAAAGGATATTGTACTCGAAGGTGTTGAAGGCGAGTATCAGATGGCATCCGCATTCGGCAAGAAATTTGCATCCAGCGGAGGCGTTGCAGGTGCCGTTCTTGAGTGCATGAAGGAAAGAGGAGAGGATACGGAAGGCATCAGGCTCCTTAAGGCGGCGGGCGGAGACGAGTGCAAAAAGGCGCTGCTCCTTCTTAAGGCAGGCAGGCTGGAGGAGGATTTCATCGAGGGAATGATCTGCTCCGGCGGATGCGTAGGCGGTCCTTCAAAGCACATGGCGGAGAATGAGATCACGAAAGCGAGGAACACTCTTCTTGCAAAGGCTGATGACAGAAAGATCCTTGAGAATCTGAAGCAGTATCCGATGGACGGCTTCTCAATGGAGCGCCACGGAAATCTGAAGCCGGAACTGGTCGAAAAGGTTTTTGGCGGCAGGATTTGATATCCGTTTTTCCGGCGTTAAAAACAGCGGTTTTTTTGGCGGCAAAAACGTAAAACATACTGGAAAACAGGAGCGTATTGCGGTATAATACCTCTTGTGTTTCGCAGCTGTAGTATATCGGTAGTACATCAGCTTCCCAAGCTGAGGAGGCGGGTCCGACTCCCG
>CAMNEB010000152.1 GCA_946536155.1 uncultured Lachnospiraceae bacterium
CCTAGACACATATAAGATCTTTAATCTTCTCATACAGGGCATCGCCTATGCCGGGAACATTTTTAATATCCTCGGGGCTCTTAAAGGGGCCGCTGTTTTCCCGGTATTCGATGATGGAAAGTGCCTTGGACTCCCCAATTCCCGGAAGTTGCGACAGAGCCTTAACATCCGCGGAATTGATATTTATGAGCCCGGCCTGTTTTTCATAAGCTGCGGCCTCTCCCTCTTTTGGAAAGTATATCATCTCGCTGTCGGATAATACCTGCGCAAGATTTACTCCCGCCCGGTCCGCATCCTCTGTTAATCCTCCCGCGGCATCAAGTGCATCCACTGCCCTGCTGCCCTTCGGAAGATAATAAACTCCGGGGTTTTCAACACATCCGCATACATAGACGCATATCGCGTTTTCTGAATAAGCGTTTACGTATGCCGGGTTTCCGGATGCCTGGTTGCCGTATGCCGGATTGCCGTTGCCCGGATCTGCATAAGAGTTTTCACGGGGCGACCCGTCAGCTGTGCCGGGGGCATTACCGGGATAAGTTTGCGTCACTGCCCCGGGATGATCACCCGAAACTAACCCTGCATCCTCCGCGACATCAGCCAGAGTATTCTCATCATCCGATGCACATCCCGCTGAAAAGAGGATGATATTTAAAAACAAAAAAACCGAAATAAAAAATCTGATCCTGTACATACTCCCTCCATGCGGAGGGCAGACGGTAAATCTTTTCCCGATGCGCTTCACGGTGCAGTACCGGGACGATATCCAAAGCCCGATACCGTAAAGGTCATTCACCGGGTCGGAAGATCAAAGTATTTTTGTTTTTACGCCGAAGCGCCGAGTACGGTCTTCATGCTGTCTTCGAGAGTGGTGAGTTCCTCACGCACATCTCCGCCTTCCCAGATGCGGGCGAACATGGTCTCAAGCTGCATCCAGAAATTCTCGGTCTCCATCATCTTGGGAAGCGTGACGGAACCCGCATATTCCATTGCATAGATCTGGTTTGCACCGCCTTCCCATCCGAAGGATCTGGAGGCGGATGCAAGGCCGGTGAGTTCGTTGAAGGTACCGGCTTCATCCCTTGTAAGGAAAAGAGCAAAGTTTTCGGCAAGTTCTTTTTTCACGGAATAATCATTTACACACACGACGCTTGTGACGGAAAGGGAGCTGCTGGGGATCTCGCTCGTTACGTTGGGCATTTCGGAGAAGCCGTATTCATAAACAAGGCTTCCGTCCGCAGTAGCTTCAGCCAGTCTGTTCACCATATCATATCCGCCGATGGTGAAAACGGTCTTGCCGTCGATAAAGTCCTGAACGACGCTGTCGTATGTGACCTTGCTGCTGTCGATGGAAAAGTAATCGTGAAGGTTCTGGTATTTTTCCAGGCACTCAGCGGCGGTGTCATTATTTACGGATATGACAGTCCTGTCATCTCCTGTGGGACCGCCAACGGTTATGGCACTTCCGACGATCCAGTAGTTGTACATGATGGAGGACATATCCCAGCTGATGATGCCTTCGACGCCCTGGGGAACGCTGTAGCTGTTAGCTATGGTCATCAGGTCTTCCATGGTATAGGGGACCATCTTCTGGATGTACTCCGAGGTCAGCGCCTCAAGCTCCGCGGGGTCTATGTCTTCTTCCGATATTCCGGATACTTCCATATCATCCGACTCGGAATCGCCGCCTCCCATATCGAGGGTGTTTCCGGTAAGATCCGCGATGGCCATCTGGGATGCCCACTGCTCGAGATATGTTCTGTTATATACGAGAACGGATGTATCAAAGCACAGGGGGTACCCTAATTTTTTCCCGTGATACATTACCGCATTTACAGCAGCATCGGAGAAGTTCAAAGGTCCGATCTGCATCTCATTATCATCTATCTCCGTTGCAAGTCCGGAGAGATATGCTTTTTCAAGCGTCTCACTGCCTGTTATGACTAAGTCCGGAAAACTCTCTCCGGCAACCGACGCCTCATACGCACTGTCGAGGAAATTCTCGAGAGGCTTGAGGACGGGGATGACTGTTATGTTCTCCATCTCGCCGAATTCGACCGCGGCCTTGGTGATGTATGCGGACAGTCTCTCATCCGTATACCACACGGTTATATTGCCGGTCCTGCCGAGCCACGATGTGCTTTCCGTCACGGGCTCGGGGCTCAGGATCTCGCGGGACGAACCAAAGAACATGAAGGACAACAGCAGGGCAACGAGCAAAACGCTTACCAGTTTGCTAATCTTGTTCATCTGTTTGATCTTTCACTGCAGGGAGTATGATCCCTTTTTATACATTCTCGGATATTGCTTCCTTCAGGATGCCGATCATGGTATCCACATCGCTCTTTTCGATAACAAGAGGAGGGACAAAGCGGATGATATCCGCACCGGCATTTATGAGGATGAGGCCTTTCTTAAGAGCCGAGTTGATGATGGCCGATACGGGCCTGTCGAAAAGAAGGCCCTGCATGAGTCCGCTTCCGCGGTGCTCTTTTATCGCATCAAACTCATTCATTACTTCGTCAAGCTTTGCCCAGAGATACTCTCCGGTCTCACGTGCCTTTGAAGGGATATCGTCCCTTTCCATGATCTCAAGGACCTTGGCGGCAGCTGCGCAGCAGAGAGGATTTCCGCCGTAGGTGGTTCCGTGGTCTCCCGCAACAAGTGATGCCTGTCCGACCTTCTCTGTCATTGTAAATGCTCCGATGGGAACGCCGCATCCCAGGGCCTTGGCAACGGTGAGGACATCGGGCTTTACACCGTATTTCATGAATGCGAAGGGATAGCCAGTACGTCCCATTCCGCACTGGATCTCATCGAGGATCATGAGGATATCTTTTTCATCGCATATCTCTCTGATGCCCTTTAAGAACTCTTCGCTTGCGGGAGTAAGTCCGCCCTCGCCCTGTACGGTCTCTAAGATGATGGCGATGGTCTTGTCATTTACGAGTTTTTTAACGCTCTCAAGATCGTTGTAATCCGCAAACTTTATGTTGCCTATTCCGGGCTCAAACGCTTCGCGGTAGTGGGGATTTCCGGTGACGGAAAGTGCGCCCATGGTGCGGCCGTGGAAGGAATGGTTCATGGCGATGATCTCGTGATCTGTGTGTCCGTCCCTTGTATAGCCGTATTTCCTTGCGGTCTTGATGGCACCCTCGATGGCCTCTGCACCTGAGTTTGTGAAAAATACGCGGTCCATTCCGGAGTATTTTTTCAGTGCCCTTGCAGCCTCTATAGCGGGTACGTTGTAGTAATAGTTGGATGTGTGGATCACCTTGTCGATCTGGTTTTTAAGGGCATCGTTGTATTCTTTATTGCCGTAGCCCAAGGCAAATACGGAAATGCCGGCAACGAAATCAAGGTACTCTTTTCCCTCGATGTCATAGAGGTGAACGCCCTCGCCCTTATCCAGTACGATCTGATAACGGTTATATGTGTGGAGCAGGTCTTTCTCGGCCTGATCGATATATTCCTGCATTGTAAGTTCAGTCATCTATTGCACCTTCTTTCGCAATATTGTCGTCGTCCGCAACGATGGCGGTTCCGAATCCGTTCTTGGTAAAGATCTCGAGGAGCATTGAGTGAGGTACTCTTCCGTCGAGGATATGCACTCTGTTAACGCCGCTCTTGATGGCATTTGTGCAGTTGGTGAGCTTGGGAAGCATTCCGCCTCCGATCATTCCGGAATCGATGAGGGCATCTGCTTCAGATACTGAGAGTCTTCCGATGAAGGTGGACTTGTCGTTGAAATCTCTGTAGAGTCCCTCGACGTCTGTAAGGAAGACCAGCTTATCGGCACCGAGTGCTGATGCGATGGCACAAGCTGCATCGTCTGCATTTATGTTATAGGTATTGAAATCATCGTCTACGCCTATAGGGGAAACGATGGGAAGGAAATCGTCATCGAGCAGATCGTAGAGTATCTTGGGATTGACGTGCTTTACATCGCCCACAAATCCGATGTCCTGTCCGCCGGAGAGCTTCTTTCTGACATTGAGGAGTCCGCCGTCCTTGCCGCTTATTCCGGCTGCGCTGACGCCAAGCTCCTGCACCATGGTTACGAGTTTTTTGTTTACTCTTCCGAGGACCATCTCGGCGATCTCCATGGTCTCCTCATCGGTGACTCTGAGACCGTTGATGAACTGAGGCTCTTTTCCGACCTTGGCAACCCACTTGCTGATATCCTTGCCGCCGCCGTGTACAACGATGGGCTTGAAGCCTACCAGCTTGAGCAGGGTAACGTCCTTGATGACGTTCTTCTGAAGCTCGGGTGAAGCCATTGCGCTTCCGCCGTATTTTACAACTATGATCTTACGGTTGAATTTCTGGATATATGCGAGAGCCTCAACAAGAGTCTCGGCTTTTTTCATTGCAAGATCCATATCTTTATTCTCAGACATCTCTATACTCCTTTTTAATAACC
>CAMNEB010000153.1 GCA_946536155.1 uncultured Lachnospiraceae bacterium
AAAACCCCGCGGTCACGGGGTTTTGTAAGCGTCTTTCCAGCTGGTATCTGTTTCTGCGTAGGCGGCTTCGGGATTGTTCGCCGCGTATTCGGAGAGGGTTTCGCTGTTTGATCTGGAGATCATGGTGATGAATCCTATGAGCAGTATGCCCACGAGGATCACGAAGACCATTTGTCTGAATTTTTTGTTTCCGAACAGTTCTTTCATGTGATAAACCTTACCACCATTTGCGGAGTTTGAAAAGAGCAGGGTTTGCGATGTTTGAAGGCCACACAATCTTGCAAACGCTTATCTATTAAAGTAAAATAAGAGTCTATGGATATTGTCAGCACAAAAGATTTGGTATTTGAATATATCAGGCGTGACGACGAAGGAAACCCGTCGGATGTCACGACTGCGCTTGACCATGTCGATATCGATGTTAAAGAAGGGGAGTTCGTTGGAATCCTCGGACATAACGGTTCGGGAAAGTCGACATTTGCAAAGCATCTTAATGCGCTCTTGTATCCCTCAGGAGGAACTGTATTCGTAGGCGGGATGGATACGAAGGACGATGACAAGCTGTGGGATATCCGCAGCAACATCGGAATGGTCTTCCAGAATCCGGACAATCAGATAATAGGTCAGGTTGTCGAGGAGGATGTGGGATTCGGCCCTGAAAATCTCGGAGTTCCGACCAAGGAGATCTGGGAGAGGGTTGAAGAGAGTCTTAAGGCTGTCGGAATGCTGGAATTCAGGAAGAAATCGCCCAACAAGCTTTCAGGCGGTCAGAAGCAGAGAGTCTCAATTGCCGGAGTTCTGGCTATGCATCCCAAATGTATCGTGCTTGATGAGCCTACCGCGATGCTGGATCCTTCCGGACGAAAAGAGGTCATAAGAGCCGCAAGAGGGCTCAATGACGTTGAGAAGATGACGGTCATACTCATCACTCACTACATGGATGAAGTGGTGCATGCGGACAGGCTGTTCGTTATGGATAAGGGCAAGGTTGTGATGCAGGGTACGCCCCGTGAAGTGTTTTCAAGGGTGGAGGAACTCAAGGCCTTAAGGCTTGACGTGCCCGGTCCCACCAGGATCGCATATGAACTTAAAAAGAAAGGTATCCCTCTTCCGGACGGAATACTCACGGCAGAGGAACTTGTCAGAGAGATAGAAAAATGCCGCTGATCTTAGATCACGTAAGCCAAATATATAATGAAGGGACAAAGGAATCCGTCAGGGCGCTTGACGATGTATCCCTTATCATTCCCGAGGGTCAGTTTATCGGCATAATAGGCCATACGGGCTCGGGTAAATCAACACTCGTGCAGCATCTGAACGGATTGATGCTCCCCAAAAAGGGAAGTGTTTTTTACAACGGTAAGGATATTTCGGACAAGGATTTCAGCAGGAAAGAACTCAGGCAGCATGTGGGACTTGTTTTCCAGTACCCTGAGCATCAGCTGTTTGAGACTGACGTATTTGCCGATGTCTGTTTTGGCCCTAAGAACATGGGGCTGTCCAAGAAGGAAACTGAGCTTGCTGCTTTTGAAGCGCTCAGGATGGTCCATTTTCCCGAGGATCTTTATTATGCTTCGGTCTTTGAACTGTCGGGAGGACAGAAGAGAAGAGCCGCAATAGCGGGAGTACTTGCCATGAAGCCCGATTTCCTGGTTCTTGACGAGCCTACTGCGGGACTGGACCCCGTGGGACGTCTGGAGATCCTGGGCATGGTATCCGAGCTCCACAAAAAGTCCGGCCTCACCATCATCCTTGTGTCGCATTCGATGGAGGATGTGGCCACATATGTGGAGAGAGTCATCGTTATGGACCGCGGCAGGGTGGCTTATGACGATACACCGCGTGAAGTGTTTTCACATGCCGAAGAACTTAAAGAGATGGGACTTGGGGTCCCCGAATCCACCGAGATAGCCGCAATGCTCAGAGCAAGGGGATTTGATGTGGATCCCAAAGTAATAACAGAAAAAGAAGCAGCAGACTCTATCTATGCTGCGCTTAAAGCCAGAAGATGATCCGAGACATAACAATTGGACAATATTATCAGACAGACAGCGTGATGCACAGACTGGATCCCAGGGTAAAGCTCCTTGGAACTCTTCTGTTCATCGTTGCGCTTTTCATGTATAAAAATCCCGCAGGCTATATCATCGCCATAGTATTTCTTTTTTCCGTGATAAAGCTTTCGGGGGTTCCGGTAAAATTCATCACAAGGGGACTTAAAGGGATTTTGATGATCCTCATGATCACCGTTTTGATCAATCTGTTCCTGACACCCGGAACCGCTATCGTGACCCTCGGAAAAGTATCGATCACATATGAGGGTGTCGGGATGGCATTTACGATGATGCTGAGGCTCATAATGCTCATCATGGGATCAAGCATCGTGACTCTTACCACGACTCCCAACAACCTTACGGACGGCCTCGAGAAGGGGCTGGGATTTTTGAAAGTATTCCATGTGCCGGTAGGCGATGTGGCGATGATGATGTCCATAGCGCTGAGATTCATCCCGATACTCATGGAAGAGACGGACAGGATCATGAAGGCACAGCTTGCAAGAGGAGCGGATTTTGAGAGCGGTAATCTTGTAAAAAAGGCAAAATCCCTTGTCCCGGTACTTGTTCCGCTTTTTGTTTCCGCATTCAGAAGAGCGGGCGATCTGGCCATGGCCATGGAAGCCAGATGTTACCGCGGAGGTGACGGAAGGACCAAGATGAAGCCCCTCATCTATAAGAGAAGGGATATCATTGCATATATCATCCTTTTCCTGTTTGTGATCGTGAGCGTATGGGTCGGAAGATGGTCCGTCATAAGCGGATTTTTCAATGATCTGTATCTGAGATTTTTACTGAACTGATCCGATGAAAAAAAGAATCAGACTGATAATATCATACGACGGTACGGCTTATCACGGATGGCAGTATCAGGAAGGTGTGAACACGGTCGAGGGAGTCCTTCGAAGAGCGGTGAGCGAAGCGACGGGCGGAGAGACCGAGATCATCGGAGCGAGCCGTACGGACGCGGGAGTACATGCACTGGGTAATGTGGCGGTTTTTGACACGAATTCGCCCATTCCGCCCGACAAGATGTTCATGGTGCTGAACAAGCTCCTGCCCGATGATATCAGCATCATATCTTCGGATGAGGTGCCTTTGGACTGGCATCCGAGAAAACTAGGCTGCAGGAAGACATATGAATATCATATATATATGTCAGGGGTCAGGATACCCGTCAGACGGCTTTACGCTCATCATACCTATCATGAACTGGACGTGGATGAGATGGACCGGGCAGCGGGATTTTTTACCGGAGAACATGATTTTACGGCCTTTTGTGCCGCAGGAAGCCAGGCGGTGACCTTTACCCGCACCATTTATGCCTGCAGTGTCAGAAGGGCCGGAGATGAGGTGATCATAAGCGTTACGGGCAGCGGGTTTTTATACAACATGGTCCGTATCATTGCGGGAACTCTTATGGAGGTCGGACTCGGAAGAAAAAAAGCCGATGATATTCCGGCCATCATAGACTCCCTCGAAAGAAGAAACGCAGGACCGACCCTGCCGCCGGAAGGATTGTTCCTTATCGGATATGAATATGAGGGTTGACTTGCGCTCTTCAATATTGTAAAATGTGAATTCGTGACGGGTTTTTCAGATATGTCATGCGGCCCGGACATCCGCATGTGCATCATATCCGCCACTGTGCCAAAGGGGTGGGATACACCCGTGATGTATGCGTCTCCCAAACGCTTAAGTCTGCGGCGGTAGTATTTTTTTCTTGTGTACTATTTTGGAGGAATAAAATGAAAACTTATATGCCCAGTGCGGCAGCCATTGAGAGAAAGTGGTATGTCGTCGACGCAACTGATAAAACTCTCGGACGTCTGGCATCGGAAGTTGCAGCAGTCCTTAGAGGAAAGAACAAAGCGATCTACACTCCCAACCTTGACACCGGAGATTATGTGATCGTTATCAACGCTTCCAAGGTAAAGGTTACCGGCAAGAAGCTCGATCAGAAGGTTTACCATGATCACTCCGATTATGTCGGCGGAATGAAGGAAGAGACACTCAGACACAGACTTGCAAATTCTCCCTGTGAAGTTGTAGAAGGTGCTATCAAAGGCATGCTTCCCAAGGGACCCCTTGGAAGACAGATGTACACCAAACTTCATGTTTATGCGGGAGCAGAGCACGATCACGCCGCACAGAAGCCTGAAGTGCTCGAATTCTAAGAAGGGAGATAAGAAATGGCTAAGAAGTCAGATGTAAAATATTACGGAACCGGCAGAAGAAAGTCCTCTGTTGCTAGAGTATATCTTTCAGCCGGAAAGGGAGAGATCGTTATCAACGGAAGATCCATTGATGACTATTTCGGAACCGAGATCCTTAAGACTATAGTTCGTCAGCCCCTCG
>CAMNEB010000154.1 GCA_946536155.1 uncultured Lachnospiraceae bacterium
TAGACGAGCTCAATTCTCTGGACGAAGGCTTTGAGTCTCTGTATGACAGAGTATCTGAGACACTGAAGAAGGACAGAGAAGCGAATGCTGACAGGATCAGGAGACTCCAGAACCTTATCAGAGAGATAACCGATAAGAGCGTATCGCTCCAGTCACAGGAGATGGAAAACAAGAAGCTCATGGATGCCTATTTCATAAAGGCAAGAGAAGGCATCGGCAAGGGCAGGGTCTCGCTGAATGCGGCATACAGTTATTATCAGACCCAGCGCAGCATGAACGGATCGGATCCGCTGTATCTTGATTCGAAACAGTGATCTCAGAAAACGATATGTATAGCAAAGGATCATCGGAATTTCCGATGATCCTTATTTCTTTATCAGCCATAGTCATACCGAGTAGTCGGCCAGCATCACCGGCTTTCCCATAAGTGAGAAGACGGGTACAAAGGGCGACGGACTTCCGTAATATGCGTCAAAGTTCCGGGCTGAATCTTCAGGGCATCTCAGATCGACATCAGCCATACGGCATCTGCCTTCCCTGCATTCTTTGTCAAGGAAAGAGAGGATCTTTGCGGAAAGCTCTGGGTTTATCCTTGTCCATTCATTCAGGTCGCCCGGATAAAGAAATACCGAAATGTCGGTATTGCCGCTGCTTTGCATGATGCTGAGCTTCTTTGCGATACCTTCTTCAAGGAGTGGCTCATTTTCTGAAAGTTCGTTTGCACCGATACAGTAGAGTATGCTCAGTTTTTTATCCGGATTGTTTTCTGCGTGAGCTTCGGGATATCTCTCATTTACGACTTCGGGACATGCTTCATTTATAGCGATTTTTTCTTCCCATATCCTGCGGGTATCTTCTCCGGCCGACCCTGTAAGTACGCTTATGTATCTTTCTTTGATATTTTCCGACTGCACATATACTTTATCCGAAAAGACCGTTCCGGGTGATACGGCATAGTTTTTCAGGTTGTAAATGGCAGTAAATTCGTTTTCCGAAAACTCCGATGTCTTTCCGAAGGGAACAAATATCAGATCGCCCGTATATCTTCTGAGGTTCTCCGCATAGAATTCAGCAGGGACCGTCAGAACCGGGTTTTCACCGTCATAAGGGTTCTGGATGAAGACCGTATCGGGGCAGTGCAGGGTCAGGTCATATGACGCAAAATCTGCTATGTGCAGAGGATCGACATATCCCGCATATTCTTCGGGATGAACGGAATCATATATCTCCTCATCTGTCATGGTAAATGCACCGAATATGTCTTTGGTGATGAGCGGAAGCGGGACAACGAATACTTCGGTATCCGCATCCGATGCATATTTTTCATAATAAGGAGCAAAGCCCTTCCATTCCGAAGCCCCTGTTGTCAGGAAAAGAACTTCTTTCCTGTTTAAGACATTTGCATTTATGCAGCTACTTACTTCATCAAGAAGCTCCTGAAGCGGGAGAGCGCCGGCAGTAAAGGAATCCGGACGGGCAGAGTCATCATGCCCGGGTAATGGATCTGATCCGCTATGCTCATTTATCTCAGAGGCTGTGATGAACTGATAGAAACTGAATATGCCTTCACAGTAATGCTCAAGGGAAGTGATGCATGCTACTGTGGACGGCCTTTTCTCCCCCAGGACGTTTTCCAGGAGCGTTCCCAGATCTGCCGCAAGCTGCTGACATGAGGTCAGAAGGCCGCAGGCTGTATCGGTATCGCCGGAAGAAAGCGCGTTCACCAGTTCATCCTGACAGGACTTCAATTCGCTCAGACATTCGGCAGCAATCGATTTTAGGGAATTTGATCTGTCCGGCACGGGGCGGATGAGCATTTCCGGCCTGAATCCGAATTCCGGAAGATTCCCGCCCAGAGCCTTCATCTCGTTTATCTGGGTTTTAAAGAAGGGATAATCGTGTCCGCCCAGTCCCTTTCTGATCACATTGTAATCACGGTATCTGCGGGTGAGCACGAGGTTGTAGCACGCGGGAACGGGGATCGTCGTATCTTCAAAGGGGATCCTTAAGGCTTTTTCATAGAAGGCTTCGGGATCGGCGGATGACAGACCGTTTTTTAAGATCCATGGAAAGATCTGTCCGATCTTTTCCGAACCTTCCGAAGGTGCACTCTTCATTTTGCCTTCAGCAAGACGGTAGAGGGATACGGCTGTTTCTCTGTCGCCCGCCTCTATTGCTTTTTCTGCGCGGGCCAGGATTCCGAGAATTTCTTTATCTCTTTCGATCTCTTTTTCTGTATCGACATACAGGTGGTCTTTCACGAAGATATCCACCCCGGCAAGCCAGGGAAAATTGGCATGTTCGCTCAGATACGGCGGATCGAAACACATCCGGGGGTTGTTTACGACTCTTGACAGAAAGAGCCAGTGGCCTTCATGTCTTTCATAGTCATGGATACGGTAATTTGAAGGGAGCTCTGCATCTGCCACGGAGCGGAACTTTTCGTAATCCTCGCGCTTCATGCATATATCCAGATCATCGTCCCAGGGGATGAAACCGCCGTGCCTGACCGCACCCAGCAGGGTTCCCCAGTCGGCAAAGTAAGTTATGCCGTATTTTAAACAGATCCTGTCGATCTCGGCGAGAACATCCAGACAGGCGGCCCATGCCTGCTTGATGGGGGCCGTAATGCAGAATCCGTTTCTTATCTCATCTTTGAAAAAATCAGCGCTTCTTTTCATATGCTCCGGTGATGTTTGGTTTTTAGCTCCTATAGTGTATAATATATATGATTTGAAGGATGCGGACAATGATGCCTTAAGGTTTTGGGGATCATAATTGTCCGAAATGTACAAATAATTCAAAAAAGTGCTTCACAGGGGTAAAGAATCCGGAACTTGCTCCGATATAAAGATTGTAAGCGGAAAGGAAAAGATAAACCGCTTCAAACAGGATAAACGGTAAATGTCCCGTCTTCCGGGACGGGCTTTGATTCAAGGAGGAAACATTATGGTAGTACAGCACAATCTTACAGCGATGAACTCTAACAGAATGCTCGGTCTCACTCAGTCTTCACTGACCAAGTCCACCGAGAAATTATCTTCAGGATACAAGATCAACCGTGCGGCAGATAACGCAGCAGGCCTCGCAATCTCAGAGAAGATGAGACGTCAGGTCAGAGGTCTGACCCAGGCTTCCACCAATGCTCAGGACGGTATCTCCGCAGTACAGACTGCAGAAGGTGCTCTCAATGAAGTACACGATATGCTTCAGAGAATGAACGAGCTCGCAGTTCAGGCAGCTAACGACACCAACATGACGACTGATAAGCAGTACATCCAGTCCGAGATCAACGCTCTTGCAGCAGAGATCAGCCGTGTCGCTACTACCACCACATTCAATGAGCAGAAGCTCATGGATGGAACTTTCACCGGCAAGAACCTGCAGGTTGGTTCCGAAAACGGACAGACCATCGCTATCAGCATCGACAGTATGACAGCCGGATCGATCGGTGTTGCAAGCCTCGATGTTGTTCAGAACGCAGGCGCTGCAATAGACTCTATCAAGAGTGCTATGAATCAGGTAAGTGAGCTCAGATCCAACCTCGGTGCTATCCAGAACAGACTTGAGCACACCATCAGCAACCTCGATAACGTTGTTGAGAATACCACAGCAGCTGAGAGCCGTATCCGTGATACCGATATGGCAACCGAGATGGTCAGGTTCTCGAACCAGAACATCCTTCAGCAGGCAGGTCAGTCAATGCTGGCTCAGGCTAACCAGTCCAACCAGGGCGTTCTCAGCCTTCTCGGATAATAGCCGGATGGTAAGAATATCTGAAGAGGAAGCCGCAAGGCTTCCTCTTATTTTTTTATCCTGTCGTATGTGTTATACATGGCAGGCAGCCTGAAGACACCCGGGAATGCAATCAAAAGATATCCGGGCAGGGCGTTAATAAGGACTTTGATAAACAGAAATGTAAACAAATTGTAAATTTATAAAAAGGGGTTAACTTTTTCCGGAGTCATCCGATATAATGAGTGTAGGGCAGAAGAAACAGCTCGGATGAGCGCGGATCCGAACAGTTCCGAAACCCGAAACACTATCAAAAAACAGCCGCAAGGATGCGGCATCACACACATTTCAAGGAGGAAATATTATGGTAGTACAGCACAATCTTACAGCAATGAACTCTAACAGAATGCTTGGTCTCACTCAGTCTTCCCTTACGAAGTCTACTGAGAAGTTATCTTCAGGATACAAGATCAACCGTGCAGCAGATAATGCAGCAGGTCTCGCAATATCCGAGAAGATGAGACGCCAGGTCAGAGGTCTGACCCAGGCTTCCACCAATGCACAGGACGGCGTTTCCGCAGTACAGACTGCAGAAGGTGCTCTCAATGAAGTACACGATATGCTTCAGA
>CAMNEB010000155.1 GCA_946536155.1 uncultured Lachnospiraceae bacterium
CGTCATGCGCCCCTTCTTCTGCATCCACGCAGAAGCGTGACGTTGAACACCTGAGGGTTCATCTCGGGGCATATTTATTTATCTGAAAAAGAGAAGGATGAGATATCTGAGCACTGTGGCGAGGGCGGCGGAGGCGATGATGGTGAGGATGCTCATGATCCAGAATCTTGAGCTGCTGTAGCGGAAGCCTTTCCAGCATTTGCCGATCCTGATGAGAGCCATCAGGTAGAATACAAAAAAGGGTATCATTATGAAAATGAGTGCCTTATATGCCAGAAGGAACAGGATGAACATTGAAACCATGCATCCTGCCCAGAGTTTCATGAGGGAGTCCTTCGGATGGGTGTCGGTGACCTCGAGGGTCCTTTCGTTTATCTCATCCACATCCAGGAAGATCTTTTTGAAGTTCACGGTAAAGCGGCCTTCGTAATCCTTCAGTTCTTTTGCTTCGTAATCGACGTCTTCGCCCCAGTTAGCCATATTTTTCCCCTTTTAAAGTCTTTGAGGTATATTGTAGTCCATCTCCGACTTTGAGAAAAGAGGGGCCGTCATGTTTACACTTTTCTCCCGAGAGGGTATTATCAATATGTACGGAGCATCCGTTTTTTTCGGACAGGATGCTTTCACCGGACCTTAAAGGAGGGTGTATGGCCGAAGTAAAAGAGATTTGGGCACTGTATGACAGGGACGGAAAACTGACCGGGGACATTTTTGAAAGAGGCTTCGGTAATTACAAGTCCATTCCGGACGGAAGGTACCATCTTGTGGTCGATATACTTGTCCTGCACAGTGACGGTACTTATCTTCTGACCAAGAGGAGCGATATCAAGGATGTTTATCCCGGATACTGGGAGGCAAGTGCCGGAGGATCAGCCATAGGTGAGGAGAGTCCCCTCGAAGCCGCCAAGAGGGAATTACTGGAGGAGACGGGACTTGTTCCGGATTCCATGGAACTTCTCTCGGTGATGTTCAAGGACAGCAGCCACTCACTGTTTTACTCGTATCTTGCGGGCGTCAGCTGTGACAAGGACAGCGTGGTGCTCCAGGAGGGGGAGACGACCGATTACAAGTGGGTCGACAAAGCGGGATTCCTTAAATACGTGGATTCCGACGAAGCTATCAAGTCTCATAACCTCAGATATGAAAAATATATAGAATCTTTGAGAAATTCATAAAAAAATAGAGTGTTTTTGAAACCGGCCGGGTATATATACTTTGGTCGGTTTTTTAAGGAGTTTTATATGACTATCAGAGAAATGCTTGAAGAGCGCGAGGACATGATCTTAAGCCCTTATGCGTCTCATTCGAAAAATACAAAAGGCCGTGATACGGATGAGCCTCAGTGCGATATCAGGCCCGTCTATCAGAGAGACCGTGACAGGATAGTTCATTGTAAAGCCTTCAGAAGACTGAAGGATAAGACCCAGGTGTTTCTGATCCCCGAGGGAGATCACTACAGAACAAGACTGACCCATACCCTTGAGGTATCGCAGATAGCACGTACCATAGCCAAGGCTCTGAGGCTCAATGAGGACCTGACCGAGGCGATAGCTCTCGGACACGATCTCGGACATACTCCCTTCGGACATGCGGGGGAGAGGGCGCTTAACAGCGTATGTCCTTATGGCTTCAGACACAACGAACAGAGTGTCAGAACTGTGGAGAAGCTTGAGAAGGACGGCAAGGGCCTTAATCTTACCTGGGAGGTAAGGGACGGGATACTGAACCACCAGACCTCGAGGATGCCGGCAACGCTGGAGGGACGTGTCGTCAGATTGTCCGACAAGATCGCATATATCCATCATGATATGGACGATGCGGTAAGAGCCGGAGTTCTGACGGAGATGGATGTTCCCGCAGAGATACGTGCGGTACTCGGATCGACTCCGGGGGACAGGCTTGATGCATTCATGCATGATATAATCACCAACAGCACAGACAGGGATGATATCTGCATGACGGATGAAGTGGCCGGAGCAATGAGGGATATCAGAGCCTTCATGTTCGAGAGGGTTTATACGAATCCTGAGATCAAGGCGGAAGAGGGAAAAGCGGAAGCTCTCCTCTGTACGCTGTACGATCATTATCTTCACCATCTGTCGCAGCTTCCGGAAGAGAACAGGAAGATGATCGACGAGGGTGTGGCTCCCGAGATAGCCGTATGCGATTTTGTGGGAGCTATGACGGACCGTTTTGCGATACTTACGTATAATGAACTGTTTGTGCCCAAATCATGGGAGATGATATAGTCAGATGAGATTTTCCGATGAATTCATAGAGGAAGTAAAGGCCAGAAACGATATCCTTGATGTCGTGGGTTCCTATGTCCCTCTTAAGAAAAAAGGAAATAATTACTGGGGGTTGTGCCCGTTCCATAACGAGAAGACTCCTTCTTTTTCGGTATATCCTCCTAAGCAGATGTATCACTGCTTCGGCTGCGGAGAGAGCGGCAATTCCATCAGTTTCGTGATGAAGTACGAAAATGTCACTTTCCCGGAAGCCGTCAAGATCCTTGCTGAAAGGGCAGGGATGGAGGTCGTGGAGACCGAAGAGACGGGCGCGGAAAAGGCAAAGCGTGCCAGATCCGAGATACTCAGACAGATCAACTCGGATGCCGCACTCTTTTTCATGAACAACCTCTATACTCCCCACGGAGAGCGCGGTCTTAAGTACCTTAAGGACAGAGGACTTACCGATGAGACCATCAGACATTTCGGTCTTGGCTTTGCCGGAAATAACGGCAGGGAAGTCATAGACGCCCTTCGGAAAAAAGGTTATTCGGATGAGATGATAATAGCCTCGGGAATAGCTTCCAATTCCGAAAGCCGGGGAATGAGCTGTACTTTTTTCGGAAGAGTAATGTTTCCGATAATAAACACCGATAAAAAAGTCATCGGCTTCGGCGGAAGAGTCTTAGGGAGCGGAGAACCGAAATATCTGAATACTTCCGAGACAGTGATATTCGATAAGAGACGTAATCTTTACGGTTATAATTTTGCCAAGAGAGCCCGCAAGAAGTATTACATCCTCTGTGAAGGATATATGGATGTCATATCCATGCATCAGGCCGGATTTGATTCGGCCATCGCATCCCTCGGAACGGCTTTTACGGATGAACAGGCGGCCATGATCAAAAGGGACAGATGCGAAGTTTATCTGGCCTATGATATGGACGAAGCCGGGGAGAAAGCGGCGCTCAAGGCGGTCAGGATGCTGACGGCGGTCGGCATCACGCCCAGGAGGATAAACCTCAGACCCTGCAAGGATCCGGATGAATTCATCAGTAAAAACGGACGTGAAGAGTTTGAAAAAAGGCTTGAAAATGCCGAGAACGGGTTTATATATATTGAAGACAGGGTAAGAGACAGGTATGATCTTGATGACCCTGAAGAGCGTTATAAATGCGAGAAGGAAATAGTTGAGAACCTCTGGATGTTTGCAGGAGACGAGGTCAGGATGAATTCCTACATCGGCGAGATCGTGAAGCGGTTCGGATATACTTTTTCCGAAGTATCCAAGCTTCTCGATGAGACGAGACCCAGAGAATATCCCAAGGTTTCTGCCGAGAGCACAAAGGGTGCGTATTCCCCTCCGAAGAAAGCAGCCGGCAGGAAGAAAGAAAACGAATGGATCCCCGCCGAGAGTTCACTCCTTACATGGATAACGGATGAACCCGAGGTATACAGAGTCGTTAAGAAGTATATAAAGGCGGAAGATTTTTCACCGGGACCGTGCCGCATCATTGCCGAAAAGGCATTTGAGATGATCGAGAACGGCACCTACAGCAACACCGGATTGTTTGAATCTTTTGATGACGAGGAACTGACAAATACCGCAATGGGCATTCTCCAGAACTCCGCGCCGGACATAGATACGGCGGAGAAGAGACTGGCGATGCTGAAGGACCTGATCATAAAGGTCATGGAAAGAAAGTGCGAGATCATAGGTTCTTCGGATGATCCTGAAAAGGATATGAAGATTTATATGACCAGACTGGAGATAGACAGATTAAAATCCGGAAAATTACGGTTGAACGATGAGGAGGACACGTAATGGCTAAGAAAGTTGACAAGAAAGAGATCAAGAATGCAAAGACAAGTGCAAAGGCTGTAAAAGCCGCGGCCAAGTCCAAAAGCTCAACCGTCAGTACCAAATCGAAGCCCGTTGCAAAGGCAGCCAAGGCTCCCGCAAAGTCAGCAGCTAAGACTGCTTCAAAGGCCCCTGCAAAGACAGCTGTGAAGTCAGCTGCTAAGAATGCAAAGGCGGTGGCAAAGAATACGTCAAAGCCCGCAGCAAAGTCAGCAGTTAAGCCTGCTTCAAAGGCTCCTGCAAAGACAGCTGTGAAGTCAGCTGCTAAGAAT
>CAMNEB010000156.1 GCA_946536155.1 uncultured Lachnospiraceae bacterium
AAAGTGATATGAAAGCCATATAGCAAAGTGATACGAAAGCCATATCGCAATTGATAAAAACAGTCGGATTTGATATAGTTTTATAGATATGAACAGATGCATTCAATGCATTTTTCCAAGGTAAAAGATCATGAAAGAAACCACCCAGACTCTTGAAGAATTTGAAACATCGTACGATCCCGGAAAGATATCGGATCCGGGCTCCATTCTGTTTCTCGATATCGAGACTACAGGTTTCACGGCAAGGACATCCACTCTGTATCTGATCGGCTGTGCCTACAGATCCGACAATAAGTGGTGCACCAAGCAGTGGTTTGCGGAGAACTACGATGAGGAAAAAGATATAATCGAGGCCTTTTTCGATTTTGCCACCGAGGGCGGATACGATACTCTCATCCACTTCAACGGCAATCAGTTCGATCTCCCCTATCTCACCCAGAAGATAACCGCACTGGGCCTTGATCTGTCAATAGATTCCTTCAAAGGTGTGGATCTCTACAGAAGGATCAGCCCCCTTAAGCATCTCCTGGGAATAACCTCTCTCAAGCAGAAATCCGTCGAGAAGTACATCGGTATCGACAGGAGCGATGTTTTCTCCGGCGGCGATCTTATAGGGATCTATCATGACTATGTAAAAAATCCGTCTGAGTTTGCATGTAATTCTCTTCTGCTCCACAATGAGGACGACCTCAAGGGAATGATCAAGATACTGCCCATGCTCTCGTATTGCGACATGGTCGCCGGAAAGCTCAGGGTTTGCAAGGTCCATGCGGATACCTACACCGATTACAACGGCCAGACTCAGAGTGAGATAATAATGAGTCTCAGGATGGAATCTCCCCTCCCCCGCGCATTCACGGCATTTGCCCACGGATGCTATATAAAAGCATCCGGGACCGAAGCCCAGATAAAGGTTCCTCTCTACAACGAAGAGATGAAATATTTCTATGCAGGATATCAGGATTACTACTATCTTCCCGAGGAAGATACAGCTCTCCACAAATCCGTTGCTACCTTCGTAGACAAGGATCACCGCGTACAGGCAACTGCAGCAACATGCTACACCCGCAAGGTTTCAAGCTATCTTCCCCAGTGGGATGCGGTGTTTGAACCGCTCTTCAGAAGAGAATACCGCAGCAGCGATCTTTTCTTCGAACTTACAGACGATCTTAAGCGCGACAGAAACGCATTCAACAAATATGCGACACACATAATCTCCATGCTCGCATCGACATATTAAAGAAACAGCGGATAATAATGAAACTGTGGATATTAACAAACGAGGGGACGGTTTTACCGTCCCCTTTTTTGTTTAGTTTTTCCCGTAGAAGAATGAATTGGATCTGGTGAATCCAATATCCTTGTAATTGATGATCTGCTCAGTGGATCCGATGAAGAGATATCCTCCGGATTTGAGTGAATCATAGAATTTCTTAAAGACTATATCCTTGGCCTCGTCGGTAAAATATATCAGGACATTCCTGCAGACGATCAGGTCATATCCCGTGTCATATCTGTCCTTGAGCAGATTATGCTCGCTGAATGTGACACATCTTCTGATCTCATCGGAGATCTTGTATGAAGGCCCTATCTGGGTAAAATATTTTTTCTTCAGATCATCGGGAACATTGCTGATGGATTTTGCATCATAGAGTCCCGTCTTAGCCTTTTCCAGAACAGTCTTGTCCAGGTCCGTGGCATAAATGTGTATGGATGGCAGCGGAATATGCCTTGAAAGGGCCATAACGAGCGAATAAGGCTCATCTCCGGTGGAACAGGCGGCGCTCCATATCTTGAGCCTGTTGCCTGATTTGGACATCAGATCGGGTATTATGGTCTTATCAAGATGGCTCCACTGATCCGGATTACGATAGAATTCGGATACATTGATGGTTATATAATTGATGAATTCATTAAAAAGAGCCTTATCGGACTTAAGAGCCGCGACATACTTGTCATATCCGACGATCTTATTCTTGGTGATAAGATTATCTATCCTTCTCTTCATCTGCTTCTCTTTGTAGGAATTAAGATCCACAGATGTCATTTTGAAGATCTCTCTTTTGAAATATTCGTAATCGAATTCCATAATCCCTCCACGTTCCCTCTAATGATATCACAAAAAGAGAAAAATAGTTCACGTGTATGGGATAAAAAAAGACCCTTCCCGGTTTCGGGAAGGGCCTGAAAGATCATTTGAAATTACTGCTCTTCGCCAATGGCAGCTTCGATGTCAACGGGAACCTCATCTGCGTTCTCATCTGCATCGGGAGCGGTAAGAGCCTTGACTGAAAGGGAAATCTTGTGGTCTGCCTCGTTGAAATCAACGATCTTGGCAGTAACCTCATCACCTACCTTGAGTACATCCGAAGGCTTCTCAACACGATCCTTGGAGATCTGTGAAACATGAAGGAGTGCATCAACACCGTTCTCGATCTCAACGAATGCGCCGAAGTCGGTCATACGTGCAACCTTGCCGGTTACGACCTTGCCGATAGCAAACTTGTCATTTGCATCCTTCCAGGGATTCTCATCGTCAAACTTAAGTGAAAGAGCGATCTTGGTTCCGTTGATGTCCTTAACAAGAACCTTGAGTTTGTCGCCAACGTGGAAGTTCTTCTTGGGATTCTCGACTCTTCCCCAGCTCATCTCGGAGATGTGAAGAAGTCCGTCAGCTCCGCCAAGATCTACGAATGCACCGAAATCGGTAACATTCTTGACAACGCCGTCTACGATATCGCCGACCTTGATCTTGTCAAGGAGAGCCTTCTGCATCTCTTCCTTCTTAGCTGCAAGAAGCTGCTTGCGGTCGCCGATGCATCTTCTCTTGTGAGGGTTGTACTCAACAACGACGAACTCGATCTCCTGGCCGAGATACTTGCCAAGATCCTTCTCGTAGCTGTCGGAAACAAGGCTTGCGGGAATGAAGATCCTGGTTCCGTCAACCTCTACGGTAATGCCGCCCTTAAGAATAGCGGTAACCTTAGCGGTGAGGACTTCCTGGTTATTAAATGCTTCTTCAATACGCTGGTTAGCCTTCTCCTGCTGAACTCTCTTATAGGATACGATAACCTGTCCCTCACGGTCATCAACCTTGAGGACCTTTACCTCAAGCTTGTCGCCGGGCTTTACAGCCTGTGTAAGGTCGACGCTGTTATCATTGGTATACTCGTATTTGCTCAAAATACCGTCTGACTTGCAGCCGAGATCAAGGATGATCTCCTCGGGCTTGACGTCAAAAACCGTACCTTCGACTACCTCTCCTGTATGTAATATGATCTTTTTGGATTCCTGCTCTTCCAGTAATTGTTCAAAAGTCATTTCCTCTGACATAATTTTGAACCTCCTCAATAATATTTTGCGGAGTGGAAGCCCCCGCGGTGATGCCGATCAGCTTAACAGATTCAGGTAGTTTATAGTCTTTCAGATCATCCGGTTTCTGTATACAGACCGTATTTCGACAGTGTTCAGATGCTATCTCATAAAGCCTTTTAGTATTGGAGCTTGCGCTTCCCCCTATAACGATCATCGCATCTGCCGTTTTTGAAAGGATTTCGGCTGCATCCTGCCTATCCTTCGTTGCTGAACATATAGTGTTCACAACGTTAGCATTATAACCTTTTTTACTTATGATTTCAACAATTTGTGAAAATTTTTTATGCTGGAAGGTAGTCTGGGCCACAACGGTCATATCGCCTCTGACATCCAGCGCCTCCGCCTCCTCCGCGGAGCTGATGACGGTGTAGGGTCCGTCGCACCATCCGCATATGCCGATTACCTCGGGATGGGACGGATTTCCGACTATCACGATGTATCTGCCCTCTCCGCTTTCCTTAAGAACGATATCATGTATCCTCTGCACAAAAGGGCAGGTGAAATCGGCGGTCTTGCAGCCTTTTTTCTCAAGGATCGAATAAACATCCCTTCCGATCCCGTGGGCTCTTATGACAACGCAGGCGTTTTCTTCGAACAAGGTGGCTTCGAGTGTCTCTTTATCCCGGATGACCCTCACACCTTTGCTCTCAAGGTCCGATACGACCGTCTCATTGTGCACGATGGGTCCGTAGGTATAGATCGGATCTCCGTTTTTCAGTTTTTCATACACTCCGTCGACGGCACGCTTCACTCCGAAGCAAAACCCCGACGGATCAGCAAGTCTGACTTCCATTAAGCCTCACCTTCAAGACACGGCAGATAAAAAATGATCATTCATAAAAAGATCATTTGCAATAAGGATCATTCGTAATAACGTTCACTCACAAACCGGATCATTCATAAAACAATTATTTGCAAACAGGATCACTC
>CAMNEB010000157.1 GCA_946536155.1 uncultured Lachnospiraceae bacterium
GGGTTCATATCTCGGGGCACCGGGGAGTGCCTGCCATGAACGAATGACCTTTTTTGCCGTATTTTTTCCAAAGATCTGCCGGTATTTTCTTCTGCGTCCATTTTCTTGTTAATATCGCGGTTTTGATATATAATAAGCAAAGATTTTTTTGATCGAAAGGAGCATTTAAATGGCACTGCTTGAAGATTGGAGAACACTGGCTTATAACGAGAAAGCCGACAGAGGACAGATGCAGAAACTTTGGGGAGATTATTTCACCAAAGAGAAGGATATATATGCGGAACTCCTGAAGAATCCCGATGAAGAGGTAAAGGGAACCGTTAAAGACCTTGCCGCTAAGTACGGTATCGACATCATGTTCATGACCGGATTCCTTGACGGCATCAACGACAGCCTGAAGACTCCCAACCCCATCGAAGAGATGACCGAGGATACCGAGGTTTCCCTTCTTTTTGACAAGGAACTTCTCTACAAGAACATGGTCGGAGCCGATGCAGACTGGCTCTATAACCTTCCCGAGTGGAACGATATCTTTGATGAAGCAAAGAGAAAAGAGCTTTATCATGAGCAGAAGATCTCCGGAACCGTAAAGAGAGAGGGAGCAAAGGTTTATCCCAACGATCCCTGCCCCTGCGGAAGCGGAAAGAAGTATAAGAAATGTTGCGGAAGGGCAAATAATGCGAAATAATAATGGGCGCGTTCCCATACATGGCAGTCATGGCACTTCGGGATCTCCGAAGCCCGGGCTGAAGCCGACAGCTGCATTTTACGGACTTATATGCGTCGTGCTGGGTATCATTGATCTGATCAATCCCGAGAAGATGCTTAACATCATTGCGTATGCCATAGGCATTTCCGCTATCGTGTGCGGTATCGTCTTTGCCGTAAGGTACATGATCAGGGACGTCAGATACAACATGGGAAACAATGATTTCCTGAGCGGCATTGTTGCCGTTGTCATCGGGATAATCATTCTGATCAAGTGGAAGGAACTGATGGCACTTGTTCCCATGATACTCGGTGTGTTCATCATCGTCAGCGGATGCATTAAGCTCCAGGACGGCATTGATCTCAAGAAGCTGGGTAATTCTGCATTTCCGGTCATGCTCTTAATGGCATTCGTATTTATCGTTTTCGGTGCCGTTCTTGTGGCTAACCCGTTTAAAAGTGAGGTCCTTCTTCTGAGACTGATCGGTGTTTCGCTCATCATATCCGGAATGACGGATATATTTGCTTCGATCTTCTTTGATTCCATCAAGAAGAGTTATAATCTCGAAGACATCGAGACGACATATACGGAACAGACTGAAGGCGCCGATAAGACAGAAGACGGCGCAAAAAAATGATAAACGCATTGTTTTAACAGGAAAGGCATATGATGAAAAAACTTGAAGATTATGTAACAACAATTCCTGATTTTCCCGAGAAGGGCATCATGTTCAGGGATATAACATCGGTTCTTCAGGATGCCGACGGGCTTAAGCTTGCCATTGATACCATGCAGGATTCGATAAAGGATCTCGACTTTGATGTAGTCGTGGGACCCGAGTCCAGAGGCTTTATCTTCGGAATGCCCATAGCTTACAATCTTCATAAGCCTTTTGTCCTCATCAGGAAGAAAGGAAAGCTTCCCAGAGAAACTGTTGAGAAGACCTATGATCTCGAGTACGGCACAGCCACCATCGAGATGCATAAGGATTCCATAAAGCCCGGTCAGAAGGTCCTCATCGTCGATGACCTTATCGCAACCGGCGGAACCACCAAGGCTATGATCGAGATGATCGAAGAGCTTGGAGGTGAGGTTGTCGGAATAGCCGTTGTAATGGAACTTGCCGGCCTCAAAGGAAGAAAGAAGATAGAAGGATACAGGCTCGAGTCCTGCATCATCTATCCCGGAAACTGATCGGGAAAAACGGCCTGATCGAAAAGGTCCGAATAAATTTATAGATTGAAAAAACGCCGGATGTTTCCGGCATGTAATAAAGGTTTAGAAACTGTAATTTATGAATGATGTAAATGACATTAAAGACTGTGCCGTCACCGAAAGGGGCGGCATATGTGAAAATAAGGATTTTTTGGATCCGGAGCTCCTTTATAAGGAGCTTGCTTTTAATGTCAGGAAATATCATCCCAGTGATGATATCTCCATAATCGAAAAAGCATTTTCACTTGCTGATGAAGCCCACAAGGGCCAGGTCAGAAAATCAGGAGAGCCCTATATCATACATCCCCTCAATGTGGCGATTATCCTGTCCGAACTTGAAATGGACAAGGAGACCATAGCAGCGGGACTCCTCCATGACGTGCTTGAAGATACCGAGGTGTCCGAGGTCATGCTCAGGCAGGAATTCGGTGATGAGGTAACGCTTCTTGTTTCGGGTGTCACCAAGCTCGAAAAACTCCCCCTTTCCGAGGTCCATGAAGGCTCCGATGAAAAGCTGGAGATGCAGGCCGAGAACCTGAGGAAGATGTTCTATGCCATGGCCCGTGACATAAGGGTCATCATGATAAAGCTGGCAGACCGTCTTCACAACATGCGTACCCTTCAGTACCAGCCTCCCGCAAGCCAGCTTCGTATTGCGAGGGAGACACTTGATATCTACTGTCCGATAGCCCAGAGGCTGGGTATCAGCAAGATCAAGGTAGAACTGGACGATCTGTCCCTCAAGTATCTTGAGCCGGAAGCATATAACGAACTGAAGAATGCCATAGCCGAGAAGAAAGCGGAGCGCGAGGCATATATCGAGAATATAGTAAAAGAGGTCAAGGGCTATATTGACGAAGCCGGGATCAAAGCCAAGGTAAACGGCAGGGTCAAGCACTTTTTCTCCATCTACAAGAAGATGAAGAACCAGAACAAGACCCTGGATCAGATCTACGATCTGTTTGCCGTAAGGATCATAGTCGATTCCGTTATGGACTGCTATGCGGCACTCGGTGTCATGCATGAGAATTACAAGCCCATTCCCGGCAGATTCAAGGACTATATCGCAATGCCCAAGGAGAATATGTATCAGTCGCTGCATACGACTCTTATGGGCAAGGACGGGCAGCCCTTTGAGATCCAGATAAGGACCTTTGAAATGCATAAGGCTGCAGAATACGGTATCGCAGCCCACTGGAAATACAAGGAAGTATCAAACGGCCAGACCCCCGATACCGGCGAAGAGGAGAAACTCACCTGGCTCAGACAGATCCTTGAATGGCAGCAGGACATGACCGATAACAGGGAATTCATGAACCTGCTCAAGAATGATCTGGATCTGTTTTCCGATTCCGTTTATTGTTTTACACCCACGGGTGAAGTCAAGAATCTTCCCTCGGGTTCATGTCCCATAGATTTTGCATATGCGATTCACTCCGCAGTCGGAAACCGCATGGTGGGAGCGAGGGTGAACGGCAAGCTGGTTCCCATCGATTACCGTATCAAGAACGGCGACCGTATTGAGATCATAACCAGTGCAAATATAAAGGGCCCAAGTGCCGACTGGCTCAACATCGTAAAGAGCACCCAGGCCAAAAATAAGATAAACCAGTGGTTTAAGAACGTTTCCAAAGACGATAACATCGCCAAAGGAAAGGAGATGATCTTAAACTATGCCAAGTCCAGGGGCGTTGACATATATGCCATCATGACCCCTGAATACCAGCAGGATATAGCGTCCAAATACTGCTATCAGGACTGGAACTCCATACTTGCCGCTGTCGGAAGAGGGGCGCTCAAGGAAGGTCAGATCCTGGGCAGACTTGAAGCCCTCTATGAAAAGGATCATCCTACGATCCTTTCAAACGAAGAGGTCATCGCACAGGTTGCGGAAGCCAATCAGAATGCCGCAAGACATGCAAGAGGCAATAACGGCGGCATCACCGTAAAGGGAATAACCGATCTGTCCGTGAGATTTTCAAAGTGCTGTTCTCCTGTTCCCGGCGATGAGATCGTGGGTTTTGTCACAAGAGGAAGAGGCATTTCAATTCACAGAACGGACTGCATTAATATCCTGGCTCTTCCCGCGGATGAGAGGACAAGACTTATCGAAGCATCATGGGCACCCGGTTCGGACGGCTCACAGAGCGGAAGCTATGAGGTTGAGATCAGGATCTATGCCAACGACAGAAGCGGTCTGCTGGCGGATATCTCAAGGATATTTACGGAGAAGAACATATCCCTCATCGGAGTCAACACACGTGTCAACAAACAGCAGATAGCAACTATCCAGCTTGCCTTTGAGATACACGGAAGAGAAGAACTGGAGAATATCTGTGA
>CAMNEB010000158.1 GCA_946536155.1 uncultured Lachnospiraceae bacterium
TCGAGCTTTATAAAGCTCCACTCCGCACAGTTGTCATCCATGTAGCTGACCTCTGCGGACAGCTTGGTAAAAGGAGCTTCCTCAATGATACCTGCGATCGTTCTTACTCCGTATGCCTTGATGAGTCTGCTTTCTGTAAGGGCTGTAAGCTGCTCATCCGTAAGATCCTTAAAGGTTCCGTGATTGCTTCCTCCAAGCTGTCTGAAAATGCTCTTTTCATATGAAGCGTTTATCGAAAGGGTGATGGTGAAAAGAGTGGTAAAAAGGACCGCTGTAAGGATAATGGCTGCGATGGTGATGATATTACGTCTTTTATTTGCCATAAGGCAGCGCATGGCGATCTTGCGCACACATTTTTTGTTATTGACCTTCATGACTCTTATCTCCTCTCACTTTCGGAAACGATCCTGCCGTCTTCGATCCTTATTACGCGATCTGCAAGCTGGGCTATCTCATCGTTGTGGGTGATCATCACCAGTGTCTGTGAAAACTTCTCTGCGGAAACCTTCAGAAGACTCAGAACATCCTGCCCTGTCTTGGAATCAAGATTTCCGGTGGGCTCATCCGCCAGAATGATGGCCGGCCTGCTGGCAAGAGCTCTTGCTATGGCCACTCTCTGCTGCTGGCCTCCCGAGAGCTGGTTGGGAAGAGCTTCCTTCTTGGAGGAGAGCATCAGTGTATCGATTATCTCTTCGACAAATTCTTTATCAACCTTCTCTCCGTCAAGCTCGATGGGGAGAATGATGTTTTCATATACATTCAGCACCGGAACAAGGTTAAATGCCTGGAAGACGAATCCGATCTTTCTTCTTCTGAATATGGTCAGCTCGTCATCTTTAAGGGATGCGGTATTTTTTCCGTCCACGATGACCTCTCCCGATGTAGGTCTGTCCAGTCCTCCGAGCATATTAAGGAGTGTGGACTTGCCGCTGCCGGAGGTTCCGACGATGGCAAGGAACTCTCCTTTATTAACCTCAAGATTTACTCCGTTCAGAGCCTTTACCTGATTTTCGCCCTGTCCGTATACCTTCATTAGATTCTTAGCTGATAAAATACTCATTTTTTCATCCTCGTTATCTCAAAAAATAAATGCGTGGCTTTCCTTTCCACGCATTTAGTATCGCATTTAATTCTTTCAGGAATCTTTCATGGGAAAAAAAGATTCTTACAGTTTTGACAGATTTCAGACTGTCTTTTTCAGATATATGAGAAACTCCGAACCCTCTCCCATTTTGGAATTCACCTTTATATATCCGCCTTCATTTCGGATTATCTCTCTTGAAAGATATAATCCTATTCCTACGCCTTCCTTATCACGCGATGACCTGAGGCGCTCAAAACGTGCGAATATCCTGGGGATATCCTCCTCAGCAATTCCGATACCGGTATCCTTTATGCTGATACAGGAAAACATTTCGGAAGACTTAAACCTTATATCAATGCCGCCTTTTTCCGTGTATTTAATGGCATTGTCAACTATGTTGCTCACAGCCTCGAGAGTCCATTTATAGTCAAAGGCCGCCTGCTCGCTGTCTGCGGTGACATTAAGGTATAAGCCCTTTGCCTCTGCCTTTTTCCTCATCGAAACGGAGATTTCCTTTAAGAGCCTTCCGAGATCATCGGGCCTTGGATCAAGTGAGAGGATCCCGTTTTCAAGACGGGACAGCTTGACCAGGGCATCCACGAGAAACCTTAGTTTCTCCGCCTCTGAAGTTATGGCATCCAGGCTCTCCTTCTGTTCATCATCTAATCCCGATTCCTGCAGAAGTTCGCTGTGGAGCAGGAGATTTGCGATGGGGGTCTTGGTCTGATGGGAAATATCGGAGATCAGGGTCTTTATCTTGTCCCTGTCATTTTTTACATTAAGTGCCGAAAGGGAAGATGATTTCAGATAATCGGCAAACTGTGATTCCAGCTTGGAGAACCTTTCTTCACTGAAGCTCTTTTCGTTAAAATCTCCCTTTATGGCACTGTCCAGCATTTTCTCAATGCTGTTCATGGTCCTTATGGCCTGAATGCTCTTATATACGCAGAATATGATCGCAAGGACCATTATCACGGCAAGCGCTGCGAGCATATATATCAACAATTCATCCATCTGTCTTCACCCACTGATATCCCAGTCCGTAGACAGTCTTTATATATTCCTTGGCTTCCAGCTTGTCCCTGAGTCTTTTTATGGCAACGGACAGAGCGTTCTCATCCACAAATTCCGCGCCGTCCGTCCACAGCCTGTCTATAAGATCGTCCCTTCCCATGGTGACACCCTTATTGAGTACAAGCATTTTCAACAGACGCTGCTCCGTTTTGCTTAAGGATACTTCGGATCCGTCCACGGTAAATATCATCTTATCAAAATCAAATGAGTATTTATCGAACAGGATCACGCTGTCAGGGGCCTGGGAGCTTTCCGCTTTTCTGAGCTGGGTATTGACCCTTGCTCTGAGCACGCTCAATGAAAACGGCTTTGTGACATAATCATCCGCTCCCAGATCCAGTCCGCGGACAACATCAGCATCCGTATCGTTTGCGGAGAGGAGTATCACCGGAACGGTAAGTCCTTCCTTCTTGATCTCCTTAAGAAGGTCGAGTCCGTTGCCATCGGGAAGATTGATATCAAGAAGCACCAGATCGGGAGGAGATAAGAATATCTGATCACCTGCTTCCTTTATGCTCTCACAGGATACAATATTTCTTCCTTCACTCTTAAGTGCCTTGCAAAGCCCGCTGTTTAGGTCTCTGTCATCTTCAACGATCACTATCTGAACAGTCTTGCCCATTAAAGTCCTATCCCTTCGGTATGTCTTATTTTTTCCTGAGCTCAGCAAGTGCCGCATAATGATGCACCTCAAACTTATCAGGTGCAATCCTTTCAAGCAGTCCTCTGTGCTCTTCATCCCATTTTACCAGTTCCTCACCGGTCAGCGATGCACCAACACCCCTGCATGCCTTCATTCTTCCATGCCAGCTTTCTCTGGTAAAGGGTACCATAAGATCATACTCTTCATGATCTTCAAGTTCAAAATATTCATATGCGACTTCCGGAATACCGATCGGATGCTTTGTCTCTCTCCCGCCCGACCATTTTGGACTGTATCTGAGTACGAGCTCCTCGCTTGCACCCGCTATCCTGTCTTCATAAGGAAGCCATGCCATGTAAAGTATCAAAAGCTTTCCATCAGGTTTCAGAAGCTCTGCCAGTCTGGGCATGACCTTCTCATGGTCAAAATACCAGAAACACTGGCAGGCCGTGATCACATCAAAACTGCCTGCAGGGAAATCGATCTCTTCGGTGGGCACCGCATAATAATCTATCTTCATCCCGGCTTCATCAGACAGGCGCTTTGCCTGCTCTATCTGCTCCGGAGAAATATCCGTACCTGTCCAGCTTGCACCGTACCTGTACATATTCCGGGGCAGCACGCCTGTACCCGTCCCCAGATCAAGCACCTTCTGCCCATTTATGCAGAGACCTCTGTCCGCTATTTTCCTGTAGAATTCATCAGGATATATATCCCTGTATTTTGCATATTCTTCCGAGGTTCTCCCCCAGTCAAATGCCTTGCCGTCATCTATACGGCTGTCTGTTATCACCATATCTGTCAGCCTCCCATACTATTCTCCGGAGATGCTCATCTCAATGAATATACCTCATGATAATATGTCCTACAACACCTTCCGGGTAAGTGTCCTATCTTTTTTCATAGTCTATTATGGTCATATCTTCGTTAATCACATGCTCTTCTCCGACCCGTACAAAGCCGCATTTTTCATACAGGTGACAGTTTCCCGGCTCCTGCAGGATCGTATCAAGCTTCCATACCTTAGCCTCCGGATGCAGAGCAAATGCTTTCCGGATCGCAACATATCCTATGCCCTGATTCTGATATTTCGGAAGGATAAAGATCGGGCTTATATAAAAAGCTTCTTCCGGATCGGATGACTTGCGTCCCACATTGACAGCACCGACTCTTGCTCCGTCCTTAAGGATAAAATAATACTTTCTGTTCTCCTGTAAAGCCCTGCTCCTTACTCTTTCAACGGTCTCAATTGCAGGAGACCCTTCATCATGATATTTCTCATAAAGAGGCATAAAGCTCTGAACCTGCATTTCATGCAGCTGTGGTATTTCATCTTCCCGTACCTCTTCAAGCTTAACTCTGTTCATCATCTCCGTAACACCCGCATCCGGAAGATCAAAGCGTTCCTTTATCATCTGAGCAACCTGTGCCGGTTCAAGATCCGTATT
>CAMNEB010000159.1 GCA_946536155.1 uncultured Lachnospiraceae bacterium
CGCCGAAATAGTCATAGGACATCAGAAGATCCGGAGCATAGTCCGGTTTGAACAAAGGATCCTTTCTGACGCCCGCACCATCTATCACATCCTCGTCGGAATATATTAGTGCCGTCTCAGGATCCCGGCTTAAGAGCTTTACGCAGTCATATAATGCCCTGGAGGCAAGCACGCATCCGCTTCTTACTATGGCAATGTATTCGGATCTGCTGTTGCTGACAGCCTCTTTCGATCCGGAGATATCACCGGCCTGCAGGCCCGCTATCCATTCCGGAGGACATACCTGGGATCTGACCGAAGAAAAGCTGTCACTGAATGAACGGTCATCTTTATCTCCCACGATAAAAACACCGATCGCCGGCATGTTCCTGATGCGGCGCGGTTTCTCATAATCCTTCTCGATAAGCCGGAAATACTTTGCAGGGGTATCAACATACCTGTCCCTGGTCTTCCAGTTCTTAAAGTTCCTGATGGATTTCTGCTCTTCGTACTCGGGTTCGGGATCTTCCGAGAGGAGCTTCCACAGTCGGTTATAGGTTTTTTCCTTGAATTTTGTAAATCCTTTGCCCATAGATATTAACATTTTAGCATATCGGAACCTTTTCAGGTAGGAAAAAAAGAAGCCGCGGCCAGCGCCACGGCTTCTTCGAGAAAGGAGAAAGATATGTCTTACCGAAAGAATGAGATCATCCTTCGATCGCTATGTACTTGTTCTGCGTTCTGTCGGGAAGAGCTTCCTTCTTGGGAACGGTCAGCTTAAGGATTCCCTTCTTGAATTCGCCCTTTATATCTTCTACAGTGAGGCCTTCGCCCACGTAGAACTGTCTCATGCAGCTGCCGGAATAACGCTCTTTGTGTATCCACTTGCCGTCCTTCTCATCATCCTCTTTGTCAAGACCCTTGGCAGCCTGGATGGTAAGATATCCGTTGTCGAGTGAAACCTGTACCTCTTCCTTGTCGAAGCCCGGGAGATCGATGTGGAGTTCATACTCATTCTCTTTCTCCTTGATATCGGTCTTCATAAGGTTGCCGGCATGATGGCCGTAAAGCTTCTTCTCAGCCTTCTTCATGTCTCTGTCGTTCCAAACGGGGAAATCAAAAAGATCGTCAAACAGATCGTCGTTGTAAATACTAGGGAACATCATCATAAGTCATTCCTCCTTTGTAATAAGCATCCTGTTGTGCCGTTATGGTCACCTTTGAGTTATCCGGATGCTTTTGTTTTCCTTGTTCTAGATGTAATATAACACCCATTGTTAGCACTGTCAATAGGTGAGTGCTAATTATTTGTGAAAAAAATGTGAAGCCCTTAAGGAGCGGCTTCACATCTGCATTTCATCTATTTCCATGTATATTCGCAGAAGACCTCAGTATAAGGGATATAGTCACCAAACCGGCTGCTGACCATCCCCCATTCAAGATCTTCCCAGCTTACACTGTCGTTATTTACAAGTACATATCTGTCATATTCCGTGAACAATGCCGTCTGTGACCTTGGAGTTCCCGTATAATGCATAAGGTATTTCCAGCCCGTTACCGGATTTTCATATCCGGGAACATACGAAGATACAAATCCGCTGCCGTCATAGTGGAGAGGACCGATCACAAAACCGGAACCGTCATAGACCAGCTCAGATGCAAATATATTCGGATATTCATCTTCCGCTGTTTCATAAACGCCGGAGGATCCGTCACTTTTGTCAGTCGTATAGACATAAGCCAGTCTGACTGCCGCACTGCTGCCGGACAGGGTCTTTTCATAAAAATCCGACCACTTATCCTTTCCCGCCACCACACTTCCGTTTTCCATGATCACGAAATCCCCGGCCAGAAGTGCTTCCTCTTCTTCCTTTGAAGCGGGAGCGCTAAACTCTGCATACAGATCGTACACATCAGACCCCTCAGGTCCCCCGAAATCATATACTCGTTTGTGGATCCTGTAATACCCGGCAGCCAGTTCTCCGTACAGATAATCCCACCGCGTATGAATTACCGTGTCATCGTTTTTGGAAATGAGATATGCCATATCGTTCCATACGACCGGATACTCTGTGGGTATAAACGGCACATCCTCCCACATGCCGTTCCCATTCATCCTCTGAATATCAAATGCCGATTCGGTCGTAAGTTCCCATTTTACATCTGCTCCATTCTGTGAAAACACCACATCACATTCCGTCGGTGTAACATTAATGACGGACATGTAAAGACCTATGCTTTCTGCAAAGCTCCCGGCATCCTGTCCGGTTACGGCAGCCGGTTCTGAAACCGGTGCATATAGTTTTTTTACCGTGAAGGAGTAGCTTGCGGTATTGTCCGTGATCCCGTTTCCGGTCTTCCACACTGCGGTGACTTCGATGACCACTCCGGTCTTATTGGAAAATACAAAGCTGTGCGTATCGGGAGAATACACCGGCACGGAAAAATCAGACTCGTCGATCTCTCCCTTCGTGGCATATTTTTCATCCCAGCACCTTATATATACCTCATCGGGTTCGGCGGCAAAATCAAGCTTTATCTCATCTTCATAAGGGGAAAGATAAAATGAAGGTCTGAGATCGGATATGTACAGCGGATGAATGCTGTCAGCCGCTTCGCCTACTATCATGCCGTTCTTATCGGAATAATGCCATGAATATGTTCCCTGCATGGCTTTATGAGTATCGCCGCAGTATGTGACCATAAGTTCCGGAGGTTTTGTCATATCATACACTTCTGTGACGGCCGGATCACCTTCCTCAGGATCTTCTTTCTCCGGACGGGTCAGAAAACAGACTGCCAGAATGATGCAGACAGCGATCGATACTATGATGATCCAGAAGGCAGGCTTCCTGTAGTTGAGGATACCCTTTATCCTGCTGCCCACACCGGTCTCCCCGAAGGCAAGGGGGCAGACCGCGATCACCTTCCTGCGTGTTCCGAGATCCAGCAGAGTCTGTGAATAGGCTGTGATATACAGATCATCCCTGTCCCTTATGACCTTCTCATCACAGGCATATTCTATGTCTCTTGACAGAAGGATATATGCGACCCAGCAAAGAGGATTGAACCAGTATACGGAAAGTATGATAAAACCGAGAGGCTTCCAGAAGTGATCCCCTCTCCGAAGATGTGCATTTTCATGTGCAAGGACATACTCAAAGGCTTCACTGTCCAATCCGGAAGGAACGTAGATCACGGGTCTGAAAACCCCAAGTATGAACGGAGAACTCACCTCATCGCATGCATAAACATTTTTATCAAGCTTTACGGATGCACTGACCTTTTTCCTGATGACAAGGTAACTGACCAGAGCATATATGAGACATATGACCATTCCGGCACACCATATGATGCCTGCAAACTGTACGATCACCTGAAGCGGATTGACACTGTCGCCGGGCTGTGGTGAAAGGCCCGCTTCCATCACAGGATTGACCACAGAATTCACATAAACGATGCCGGAATCGATCTGCGGATGCATCTGGGTTGTTATATTCTCAGGTATGACCTCGGCACTCGGGATAAGGCTGAAAATGCTCTCGGGAGAAAACGGGATGACAAGTTTAAGAGCGGCCAGAGCCCACAGAATACACACGATCTTCTTCGGCGCCCTCTTAAGAAGAAGCCTTGCCGCAATGATCGCAAGTATCAGCCAGCTTGCTTCCATCGACATATTAAATATCTTTATAAAGATACTCCCCATATTATTTTCCTTTTTTATGATCGTCTATCATTTTCTGTATCGCATTTATCTCCGACTTTGTAAGCTTCCTGCGGGATGTGAAAGCTGCGATAAATGCGGGAAGCGATCCGTCAAAGGTTTCCTCTACAAAGCGTTCACTCTTTGATGCATTGAACTGCTCCCTGGAAATAACGGAAGTGACAGTGCCGTCATTATTGACAAACAGACCTTTTTCACACAGCTTTCTGAGGACCGTATAGGTTGTTGATTTCTTCCAGTTCAGTTCCTTCTTGCATATCTCAACCAGCTCCCCTGAAGTCACCGGTTCGTTCTTCCAGATGATCTCGGCAAATTCTGCCTGTACCTCTCCAAGTTCTGTTTCCATTAAATAATCCTCCTTGGGTTTATCATAAATAAACCACATTTAGCTTACTCAAAATAAACCAAAGTGTCAACATTATGTTTCAGGTTGATTTTAATATACCCGTTTCCGGTTCACTTTAAGATGCCGATCATCGGATACATCAAAAAAGCGGAGACATATCTCCGCTCATTAATTC
>CAMNEB010000160.1 GCA_946536155.1 uncultured Lachnospiraceae bacterium
TGGGAAGTCATAGAAAAAAGACTCAGATCTGCGGCAGAGGGAGATTTCTGTATTGTTTTATACAATCCCCGCAGCAAGAACAGACCTGATAATTTAAAAAGAGCCTGCGGGATCCTGATGGAAGTCCTTCCGCAGGATACCTCCTGCGGATATGTCAGGAATATCGGAAGGAAAGATATGGAGAAAAAGCTCTGCACCCTTTCGGAGCTTGAGGATGAACCTCTGGATATGTTCGTTACGGTTTTTATCGGCAATTCAAAAACAAGGATAAGCAAGGGGATGATGGTCACCCCAAGAGGATATGATATATGAACTCATGCATTGTTTTCTCCGGAACAACCGAAGGCAGGATCCTGTCTGATGCCTTATCCGTACATGGGATAAAACATATTGTCTGTGTTGCCGGAACTTACGGAGAAGAAATGATGTCGGAGGATCCGAACCGCACGGTTCATGTGGGCAGGATGGATGCGGAGCAGATGAAGGATTTCTTTACATCGAATTTGAGCCGTGATGACGGGACCGTCATAGACGCGACGCATCCTTACGCATCAGAGGTTACCGCCAATATAAGATCGGCATGTGAAGAACTGGGAATCAAATATATCAGAGTGCTGAGAGGCAGTGATGAATCTGCGGCCGAAGGCTTTCCCAAATATGCATCCATCTCAGACTGTGCGAAGGCGCTTGATAAAACGGATTCAAACATACTTCTTACGACCGGGAGCAAGGAACTGGCATGTTTTTCGGAGAATGTCTCAAAAGAGGTGCTTGAAAGGACATATGTCAGAGTTCTTCCTTCTGTAGAAAGCCTGCAGCTCTGCGAAAAAGCCGGAATAGAAAGATCCCACATAATCGCGATGCACGGACCTTTTTCCGTGGAGATGAATTCGGCACTGATCAGACAGTATTCCATAAAGCATCTGGTCACCAAGGAAAGCGGAGCAAACGGAGGCTTTGAAGAAAAAATCGGTGCTGCGCGCAGGGAAGGGATCACCGCTCATATCATAGAAAGGCCTTCAAAGGAGGAGGGTATAAGTGCGGAGGCTGCCCTTTCGCTCATGCTGGCAGGAAAAGACCCTGTCATGAATCTTACGATAGCAGGCTTTGGAATGGGAGCGGAAGAGAACCTGACAGCGGAAGCACGCAAGGCAATAAATGACAGTGATGTCGTGTTTGGGGCGGAGAGACTTATAAAAGGGATCCGGAAGAAAAAATATCCGCTGTATCTTGCAAAGGACATAATACCCGTACTCGAATCGGAAAAGCCGCGAAGACCGGTCATCCTTTTTTCCGGTGATGTTTCCTTCTACAGCGGTATGAGAAAGATGCTCACGGCACTCAGGGAGTGGAAAGCGGATATCAATATCAGGATCCTTCCGGGTATTTCATCTGTCTCATACCTTTCCGCAAAACTTGGCATATCATATGATGATGCAAAGCTTTACAGCCTTCACGGTCATGACGGTGAAGAAGATCTTGCGAAGCTTACGGATCTTATCAGATACAATCCCAAAGTGTTCACGCTTTTATCAAAGGGCGAGGATATCCGGAGGATAGCAGAAACGATGATCGCATCAGGCATTACGGGAAGCATCACCGCAGGCTCCGATCTTTCGTATGAAAATGAATCCATCGTCACAATGACTCCGGGTGAAGCACTTGCATGCAGTTTTTCCGGGATCACCACTGCGTTTATCCTTAATACCGCACCGTCACGCAGGCCTTTGATAAATGTCATCAAAGACAGCGATATGATACGCGGCGATATTCCTATGACAAAGGAATGCATCCGTCATGAGAGCATCATAAGACTGGGGCTTTGTGAAGGTGATATTTTCTATGATGTGGGTGGAGGTACGGGCTCTGTATCTGTGGAGGCAGCATCTCTTTCACGTGAGCTCATGGTATATTCCTTTGAGAAAAAGACTGAAGCGGTACGTCTTATCAAAGAAAATGTAAAGAATGCGGGGCTTCATAATGTGACCATTGTTGAGGGCGATGCGCCGGATACCTTCGGAGATCTTCCTCTTCCCGATAAAGTATTTATCGGCGGGAGCGGGGGAAGACTCTGCGAGATCGTTAAAGAGCTCTCCGGTAAAAAACGCGGCATAAGATATGTTGTAAATGCCGTCAGTCTTGAGACGATAGAGGAGACAGAGAAGGTTATGAAGACGTTTGATGCCTGCGAATGTGATATGGTGCAGATTTCCGTCACAGGTGTCAGAAAAGCGGGGGAACATCATCTCCTGAATGCACGGAATCCTGTATGGATCTTTTCATTTACGATATGAACAGTACAGAACAGATAAAAGTAAACAGATTGATGATCGCAGGCATGACCAGCGGAAGCGGAAAGACGACGCTTACCTGCGCTTTCTTAAGATGCCTTTTGAAAAGAGGGTATGATCTTAAGTCTTTTAAATGCGGTCCCGATTATATCGATCCCATGTTTCATAAAAATGCCCTGGGCATAGAGAGCAGAAATCTCGATATGTTTTTCATGGGGGAGGATCTTGTAAAAAGAAATACGGCAAAGGCCGCAGACGGATATGCAGTGATAGAAGGAGCAATGGGGATATATGACGGAAACGATCCTTCTTCCTCCGTCGGCTCATGCTACGAGATAGCGGAGGTCACATCATCTCCTATAGTTCTTGTTGCGGATGCCGGGAAGGTCGGAAGAACGATCATCTCTATGATAAAAGGTGTCATAAACGATGATGAGAGAAGACTGGTCAAAGGCATCATCCTTAACAACATAAGCGAAAGATTTTATGAGATACTCTTTCCGGAACTTGAAAAGGCTTTATCCGAATCAAGACCGGATATCAGACTTCTCGGTTTTTTCCCGAAGACAAAGGGAATTGATTTTGAGAGCAGGCATCTGGGTCTTAAACTACCCGGAGAATCGGATGATACGGAGGAAAAGATAGAGACAGCATCAAAGGTATTCGAGGAGCATGTCGATGTGGAGGAGATGCTCTCTGTCATGGAGGAAGCTCCCGATATTGAACTTCCTGCAGGTTACGCATCCGCTCCATTAAAAAGGGGAGAGGGACTTACACTTGCCGTTGCGCTCGATGAGGCTTTTTGTTTTTACTATCCGGATAATATCGAGATGTTTGAGGAAAGAGGAGTCAGGATCAGATATTTCTCACCTGTGCATGACAGCAGGATTCCGCAGGATGCCGACGGTCTGCTCTTCGGAGGCGGATATCCCGAGCTTTATCTTGAAAAGCTCTCATCCAACAAAGAGATGCTTGCATCTGTAAAGTCCTTTGTTGAAAGGAAGATCCCCTCACTTGCCGAGTGCGGCGGATTCATGTACCTCGGGAAGACTGTTCTGGACGAAAAGGGAAGGGTATATGAGATGGCGGGAGTCTATGATGGTGAGAGCAGATTTACGGGGCACCTTGTCAGATTCGGATATATGCACATCACGGATGCAGATGACAGCGATGCTTTATGCGGAATGTTAAAGGATCTTAAAGGACATGAATTCCATTATTATGATTCGAGCATGAACGGAGAAAGCTGTACAGCAGGTAAGCCTTTCAGGAATCTTGACTGGAAATGCATGATAAACCGCAATAACGGGATCTGGGGATTTCCTCATTTTTTCTATGCTTCCAAACCTGCATTTGTCGACAGCTTCATAGACAGGATGAGAGAGGTGCATGATGGAAAACTCAAGTAAGTTTTTTGCTAATAAGGAATGCGCATATTATCCGTGCCATAATATCGAGGGTGATATGAACTGTCTTTTCTGTTTCTGTCCTCTGTATCATCTGGACTGCCCCGGTAACTATACCATGCTGGACAAGGGCGACAGGAAGATAAAGAGCTGCAAGAACTGTAACTTTCCCCATGTTCCGGGCAATTACGACAAAGTGATCGGGTACCTGAAAAAGAGCAGGGAAAATGACAGTACACAGTAAATGTATTGTTTCCGTCTTGTACAGGCGTTTTATGGGTTAAACGAGGGGGCCTCCCCTCGTTTTGTTATGTCTGAAGGAAATAAAAAATGCATTTAACGTGCATTTAACGGTTTGGGTGTTGACATTGTATATATAAGTGTATATATTGAATATATACAATGATTAATCATCAGGGTACAGGTTCCATGCGCAGGATCATGTACCACCCGGGCACAAGCGCAAATGC
>CAMNEB010000161.1 GCA_946536155.1 uncultured Lachnospiraceae bacterium
GCCTATAAGAGCCGTATAGAGAAGACGTTCTGCTTTCTCCCAGAATTCATCATTTGCTTTGCCCTCTCCCTTGGTATTGGCGATAAGAGTCGTCACAAGCTTCAGGATGTCTTTCTCACTGTGGATATACTCGAAAGGATTATAATGCATCGACTTCTTGAAGTTGATCGTATTGAACACCTTTATGCGGTATCCGTTCTTCACAAATGCATTGCCTGTCTCTTCTATGAGGGTTCCTTTCGGATCCGTTAGCACAACTGATGTCCGCATCTGAAGCAGGTTAGGCTTAATAAAATATCTGGTCTTACCGGATCCGGAACCTCCGACAACAAGCACATTCTTGTTACGGGCATACTTGGGATTTGCCGGTCTGGAATTAAGGGTTATCCTTTCCGTCTGTGACAGAATCACATTATTCCGAAAATCCGGATCAATGAACGGTTCTATATCCTCGGGCTTTCCCCACCTTGCAGATCCGTACTCTATGTTATGCCGAAAGGTCTTGGCATTCTTGGACTTGATATAAACCACAAGTCTTATCAGAGCGCCTATAGCTATTCCGGTCATGATATCTACAGGGTAAAGACTCGGCAATGGATTACTGAAAGCCTGCTTTAAGAATCCGTCCACTATAACGCTTCGGATCCTTTCTGATGCGTTGGAACCACCGGCTATCCTGAAGGCTTCACCGAAGTTCGTTGAAACAGCTCCGATCACAAAATACGGGATGTTCAGGATGATGAGCTTCTTGATGTTTTTCTTCATCTTTCAGGCTCCTTCCATCTGTCCCTGATCTTATGCGGCATCTTGGAGATCATCTCTTTCAGGGCTTTGAGCTGTTCAAGAACGCTGGGGCGTTCGATATCAGGCTTATCCTTGCCTTTCATCCTCTTAGCTGCATAGTCCCTTAGGATAGACAGTATCGCGTCCTCATCCTTGGCTTTGAAGAAAACCGTATACTGAGGATTCTCCGCCTGTTTGTCTTTTACGATTGAGAAATCCACACCGTACTTTCCGGCAATTTTCTTGAACTCCCTGATACCCTCATCGGTCACCGGTACGCTTTTAACTCCATCTCCCTGGCCGATCAGTTCCTTTACGGACTGCTTGCCGTGAACGTGGTCATCTTTTTTCTGATAAAGCTTTTTGTACTGTTTCTGCTGCTTCATGCGCTGATAGAAATTATGCCAGGTTTTCATTCCCTTCAGCATCATTTCAATACTGAGCTTTGCGGTTCTGATAGCAAACTGCACTGTCCGGTTCTCAACTTCTTCCTGCATGTCACCACCTCCTTTCCTGCAGGTTCATCAGGGGATAGGAAATGCTTTAAAGCGTTCTCCGTCAGCTGCCAGTGTTACAAGCCTTGATTCGAATTCCGTGGCTGCAGATGAATAATCATCTTCCGTAAGCATCTCGATACCTCTGATGGTTCCGTTGAAAATGATCGCAGATCCCATAAAGTATCTTCCGTCATCAGCATTAATGATCTTGTCCCTGTTATAGATCATCAGATAATCCGTACTGCCGAGATATTCGCAGGTAGACTTGCCGGTCAGTCTTTCGAGGATCTCATTAGCCTCATCCTGATCAACAATCCTGGATTCACCGGTAGTTGAAATAACAAGCGCCCCATCCTCCTTACTGACCGGATTATCCGATGTGATAGTCGCTCCGTCAGTGACAGGATCAAGTTCTATTTTGAGTTCTATTTTCTTCATGAATTCTCCTTATGATGTTTTCCGATAGATTCGTTATAGTTGACCAGATTTCTGATATACCCATGCATCGTAAACGGGGCATTATACAGAGCTGCCAACATATATTGCTTGGTGTTTCGAACTCTCGAAGCACACTGGTTCAGGCAATCCAGCACATACTCGATATGCTCGGATGTAAGTTTTCTGAACTGGGATTTAACAACAATCGCAGGCTTATAGTCTCCCTCAATCAGGATCTTCTCTTTAGTCGTACAGAGAACATCCAGGATCAGATCAAATATCGCTTCAAGCGAATCTATATCTCCCGGATTGTCCAGAATAAGAGAGTCGAAAGATAACTGCTTTTCCAGATATTCTCTTTCTTTTCTCATCTCATCAGATAAGATAAGATCAGTATTGTTATTCTCAGTATTGTTTATATAAGTCTTATTAGGGTATGAATCACATACTTCTGCAGGTATGTTTTTCATACTTCTTGGAGTATGATTTTCATACTTCTGTAAGTATGATTCACATACCGGTATGAACTTCTTCACATAGATCATCGCAGGCTTTCCGAGGCCCTGTTTCTTACGTTCAATAAGTCCGAAATCCTCCAGCTCATCCATAAGCTTGCAAGCTTTCTGATGGCATACGCCAAAAGACTCCTCAATGCCCGTTATGGTCATATAGATGTAGACTCTTCCGGCATCATCCTTCCAGTTATTCCGGGCTGACAGTTCAACACGGTCCAGCAGGATCCCGTACAGGAATCTCGCATCCCTGGAAAGTGTCCTGAAGCGTTCATCGGTGAACAGAAGCTTTGGCGTTCTGTAGAAGGCATAGCTCTGCGATTCTTCGTTGTAGAAGTAGTCAAACTGCATTATCCGGGCTCTCCGCAGCCTTAGGGTGTCGTATGCTCTTCATGATCTCCGCATAGCAGGGAAAACAAAATGAATGGCCTCTCCCATAAGGGCATGTCTTGTCCGGACAGTTGCAGGGATGTGCAAGAGGCGGCGTCTTCCCGATTGCGGATTCATATTTATTGGTAGTCAGCTTTATGAGCTTTTTCTGGTCCATTTATTCCTCCAAAAAAGCGCCAAGTCGGATATTCTCCGACCGGCGCCTGTGATAGTTACAATATGATCATTAAGACTTCAGATCTCAGATAGCCTCACCGCCCTTTGATCTGGTTCCGCGGTCCACGGTCTCCTTCTTGGGAGCACGGGCAGTCTCTTCCTTCTTGGCCTCAAGATCCCCAAGGACAGAGCTTTTCTCATCAAGTGAGTCTCTCATATCCTTATCCGGATCATGCTCTTCACGGTCATTCTGAAGTGCCTGACGCTCAACGAATTTCTCGCCAAGCTCGAAGATCTTTTCCCTGGAATCATAATGATAAACGGAATCGGTAAGCTTATCCTCGGGAGCAACCTGAGTAGCATTGACTTCCTTTACCATGGACTCAAGACTGGAAAGATCCATCTGTCCGTTGTCAGGAACAATGAGCAGCTCGTGGATGGATGAAGGGATAATGAAGAAATCACCGCCTGCACGCTCAGCAGCCTGCTCGAGGAAATCCTTGTAAGCAAGAACTCCGGCACCGTGAACCTTATCGGGAACGGTAGCAACATACATCTGCTCGTCCTTGGGATCCACAGGGACAATTCCCATCATCTCAGCCTGCTCTATGCCGACAAGCTCCATCATAACCTCGCTCATGCCGCTGATTACGAGAGGCTTAAGCTTGGGTGCATTCTCAAGTGCATCCTGACGAAGCTGATCATGGGTAACCCCCATTGCATCAAGCATCTGATTGGTAACAAGGATCGAAGCCCTGCCCTCCTCGTCGCTCTGAAGAACAAAGCGGTAAACAACGGACATATCCTCGATATTCTCATGAGGGATCTTATCAAGCATCTCGGCATTGGTCTTGGAAGAAACCACTTCCATCGCCAGTTTCTCCTTCATCTGAGAGTAATCGGTAAGGGAAGCGGTATCGATGTCCGGCTTGTTCTCAAGTCCCTTGTCGATGACATCGATCAGCTTGCCAACGACATCGTCATACTCCTTTCCGCCCTCAAGCTGATCGTAGAACTTGGAAATCGGAATATTCACTCCGATGTTCCCGTCCATGGGCTTGACCGTAAGAGCTTCATAACTGTCATTGAGCTTATTTACGGTATTAATGCTGACATCCATCTCGCTGCCACGCTCGGAAAAGAACTCCTTCAGGTCTTCTGTAATCTGATCTTTAAATTCGGTATAATCCATATTTTTCTCCTGTGCAGCACCGCAGGCCTACGGTGCAATGAATAGTTAAGAGTCAGGATCGTCATCCCGGCCCCGTGTTCTTTATGGCAATAAAAAACGCCTGACATTAGTCAGACGTTAGTTGCCATATTCTCTTGCAAAAGAAAAGGACAAAGCTTTGCGGGTTTCCCTTGGCGTTT
>CAMNEB010000162.1 GCA_946536155.1 uncultured Lachnospiraceae bacterium
AGAATGGTCCTGTGCGGGGCCAATTCCTACGACAGGAAATATTACTTCAACAAAAAATTTGAAAAGATCCCGGAGTCCATACAAAAGGATCTTCACATCATATGTGTTCTTTTTACCGAGGAAGTGGGCGGGATATTTACCATCGAGTTCGATCCGGACGGAGAGGTCTGCCTTGAGACAAAGACGGATGACAGCGACATCGCATACGACGAAGTTTCGGCAGGTCTTATGATCGGCCAGATCAGACTGAACAGGGCAGAGCTCTTCGAATCACTTACCGCGTACTACAGGGTGCTGATCCTCGGAGAGGACCCTTCCGTGGTCCTGGGAGATGAAATATAACAGCCTGTGGCACAAAAAGGATCCGGACATAAACCATGGTGACCCTGCAAATGATCCGGATTTAGATCATGATGCCACTGCAAAAGAATCCGTAAGAAAAATGTGATAAACCGGAAAAGGATCCTGCCGGAAAACATGTTGTCCCTTAAGAGGATTTTGGAATCTGAACCGTGAAAGTAGGAAATGTTCTTCTGAAAAATGAATATATCCTCGGCCCCATGGCCGGTGTGACGGATACCGCATTCAGGATCGTCTGTTCGGAACTGGGTGCGGGTCTTGTCTGTGCGGAGATGGTTTCCGCCAAGGCTCTTTCATATCACAACAAAAACACCGCAGCCATGCTCTATACCGAGGAGAGCGAACATCCGGTGAGCATGCAGTTATTCGGTTCCGAGCCCGATATACTGGGAGATGTTACCGCATCACTCCAGGATGAGTCATTCGAGATAATAGATTTCAACATGGGGTGCCCTGTTCCGAAGGTGGCGGGCAACGGCGAGGGTTCGGCTCTCATGAAGGATCCGCAGCTCGCGGGAAGGATCCTTAAGGCGATGGTGGACAATTCCCCCAAAAAGCCTGTCACGGTCAAGATCCGTAAGGGATGGGATGCAAACAGCGTAAATGCCGTAGAGGTTGCAAAGATCGCAGAGGATGCGGGGGTCAGCGCCATAGCTGTCCATGCAAGGACCAGGAGCCAGTATTATTCGGGAGAAGCTGACTGGGACATCATAAGACAGGTCAAGCAGGCCGTGAGCATTCCCGTCATCGGAAACGGAGACGTGGTAAAGCCCGAGGATGCCCTCAGGATGAAGGAAGAGACCGGGTGCGACGGAGTGATGATCGCAAGAGCCACAAGAGGCAATCCCTGGATATTCAGACAGATAACGGATCTTGAGCAGGGCCGGGAGATCTATATCCCCGATAATGCGGAGAAGAAGCGTATAGCCACAAAGCACGGAGAACTGCTCATGAAATACAAGGGTGAGTACACGGCCGTCAGTGAGATGCGTGCACACCTTGCCTGGTACACCCACGGCATGCCCGGAGCGTCTAAACTCAGGGGCAGGGTCTCGACTCTTTTGTCAATGGAAGATCTGTTTGAAGCGATAGAGGAGATCTTTCCCATATGAAAAGATCGGGTAAACCTGTTCTGATGCACGTTATGTATTTTTAGTGTATAATTGTTTCTTTGGAAGCGGCCCCTCCGCGACCGATATGATCACGTAGAATTTGGTGAGATATGCTTTTCAGTTCACTTGTATTTATAATGATCTTCCTGCCTGTGGTCTTTTTCGGCAGCAGGATCCTTCGGAAAAATAAATATGTAAATGTCTTTCTGCTCATTGCCAGCCTTTTATTCTATGCCTGGGGTGAGCCTGTTTACGTTTTTCTGATGCTGGCTTCGATCCTCGTGAACTATTTTGCCGGACTTTTGCTGGATAAGAACAGAAAATACGGCAAGACCATACTGGTCCTTGATATCATCTTCAATCTCGGACTTTTGGGATTCTTCAAGTACGCATCCTTCGGAAGCCTTGTGGTCATCAGATATCTGCATCTTCCCTTTAATCCTCTGATGATAAGCCTTCCCATCGGTATCTCTTTTTTCACATTCCAGATAATGTCCTATATCATCGACCTCTACAGAGGCCGTTTTCCCGTTCAGAAAAACATCATCAATCTTGCACTCTACATTTCTTTCTTCCCGCAGCTGATCGCAGGTCCCATCGTAAGGTATGAGGACATAAACGCCCAGCTTGAGGGCAGGACCTTTACCTTGGAGAAATCCGTTGAAGGCTTAAGGCGTTTTGTTCTGGGACTCGGTAAAAAGGTCATCATCGCAAATACCGTTGCGGAGTGCTGTGACAGGATCTATGCCTATGATCCTCAGACAATGTCCGCGCCCGTCATATGGATAGCTTCGATCCTCTATACACTTCAGATCTATTATGATTTCTCCGGATATTCGGATATGGCTATAGGCCTCGGCAAGATGTTCGGGTTCGATTTCCTGGAGAACTTCAATTATCCGTACATGTCAAAGTCCATAGGAGAGTTCTGGCGCAGGTGGCACATATCCCTCGGCACCTGGTTCAGGGAATATCTCTATATCCCCCTCGGCGGAAACAGAAAGGGAAAGGTCAGGACCTATATCAACCTGATGATAGTCTTTTTCCTTACCGGTTTCTGGCACGGCGCAGGATTTACATTTATCTTCTGGGGACTGTATCACGGATTTTTCTCGATCATAGAAAGACTCGGTTTTTCAAAGGTCTTGAAAAAATGCCCTCCACTGGCTTGGATATATACATTTTTTGTCGTCAACCTCGGATGGGTCTTTTTCAGGGTCCCCGGGCTCGGAAATGCCTTCAGGATAGTAAAGGTCATGTTCACTCCCGGACTTCAGAGATGGTATTCGGTCGGCGAGATGATCACCCACAGATGCATGATCACGGCAATCCTCGGAATACTCGGCTGCGGTATCCTTCAGCTGATCCCGGCAAAAGTACCCGCTGTCCGAAAGGCAGTATCAAATCCCGTCGTGCAGTATGTGTGGTGTGCCGCTGTATTTTTGATAAGTATCATGCTGCTTGCGAGCAATACATATAACCCGTTTATCTATTTCCGTTTTTGATGAAAGAACAAAACAAGAAAAAATCGAATATCCTGTACCTTCTGGTACACATATCGTTCTGGGGATTTATCCTGGGGCTTCCCGTTCTGTACTTCTTTTTCGGATCAAAGATAGATACCGAAAATTACGAGAACAGATATATGGCGGAAAAGCCTGTTTTTTCGTTGAGTACCGTCAGGACCTACCCCACATTGTATGAAAACTACTACAATGATAATTTCCCTTTCAGGACCAAGCTGATCACTCTGAACAGCCGCATATCCTATCAGCTCTTTAACGAGGGCAGGGGAAGTACGATAGTCGGAAAGGAAGGCTGGCTGTTCTACAGCTCCGAGATCAGCCTCGACGGTCTGAACATCGCACAGTTCAAAGGACAGGCGGTGTTCACGGATGAAGAGCTGCAGAGGGCTGCGGAGAGTCTTGAAGCCACCGAAAAGTGGTGTGCGGAACACGGCTGTGAGTTTATCCTAATGATCACTCCCAACAAGGAGAGGATGTATCCCGAGTTCATGCCTGACTATTACATGAGCGTCAGACGAAGTGACAGATGCAACACCGACCAGCTGGTGGATTACCTCAGGGAAAATACCGATATAAGGGTGGTCTGGGCTTATGAGGATTTGAAGGAATACAAGGATACCCATCCCGGTGAGCCTTTGTATTATCAGCTGGATACACACTGGAATTATCTCGGAGGATATATCGGAGCAAGGGCACTCTTAAGAGAACTGGGAATAGAGATCCCTCCCGCAGATGAAAGAGAGAGGAGCCTGAGATTCCCCAAGATAGGCGATCTTACGATGCTCATGAGTCTCGGATCCAGTGACCTGTTCTCCGATACGGATTATGTATTTGCCGGATACCCTGTCGAGGGCATGGAGAAGGTCTCTGATGATGTAAACGGACTCCTGTTCTATAAAAATCCCGGACGGGATCACAGGAATGTGGTCATCTACAGGGACTCCTTCTGCAACATCATGAGATACTTTATAGGTGAGCAGTTCAACAACTCCGTCATGATCCCCAGAGATCAGTGGGATCCCGAGTTTTTGAACGAATACCATGCAGATGTTCTGGTGATCGAGGTCACCGAGCGCTTTGTGGACATTCTGGTCAATGAACATATCCAGCCTTTGACCGAAGAGGAGAAGGC
>CAMNEB010000163.1 GCA_946536155.1 uncultured Lachnospiraceae bacterium
AGGTTAAGGATAAGCTCATCCTCATACCCAGGATCTATACCAACAAGCCCCGTACCACAGGTTCGGGCTATAAGGGAATAGTTCATCAGCCCGATCCCGAAAAAGGAGTCGATTTCCTTGCGGGTCTCGTGGCTATGAGACATATGCACATAAGAGCTGTTGAAGAGACAGGCCTTACACCTGCCGATGAGATGCTCTATCCCGAGAACTGGAGATATGTATCGGATATTCTCTCTTATGTTGCTATAGGTGCGCGTTCCGTAGAGGATCAGCAGCACAGACTTACCGTTTCCGGATTTGATGTTCCTGCGGGAATGAAGAATCCTACGAGCGGAGACCTTTCGGTCATGATGAACTCCATCTATGCCGCACAGCATGCCCATTCCTTCATCTACAGAGGATGGGAGGTCAATACCACAGGCAACTGTGAGGCTCATGCGGTATTAAGAGGAGCAACCAACAAGCACGGCAATAATACGCCCAATTATCATTATGAGGATCTTGTAAGAGTACTTGATATGTACAACAAGATGGATCTGATGAATCCGGCTGTTGTTATAGATGCGAACCACTCCAATTCCGATAAGCAGTTCAAGCAGCAGATCAGGATCGTGAAGGAGGTTCTGCATAACCGCACCATAAATCCGGATATCAAAAATCTGGTAAAGGGTGTGATGATCGAGAGCTACATTGAAGAGGGCTGTCAGAAGATAGGAGACGGTGTATACGGAAAGTCCATCACCGATCCCTGCCTCGGATGGGCCGATTCTGAAAGACTGATCTACGATATCGCAGATCTCGTATAGCGAAGGTTCCTGTTAGCTTTATGCCGGCGGGGTTCTTCGCCGGAAAGGCTTAACATGGATCGTCATATTGAAAAAACTATATTGAGACTGATACCGGTCTCGGTTATGGTCCTGTGCATTATCTGTATAATCATGGGATCCAGAATATCATTTCTTGAGTCTAGGATAGCCGGACGTGAAGCGTTCGAACAGCTTGGAAACCGTGATTCCAGACTGGTCCGGATATCTGAATATGACTATATACCGGAGGATACTTCGGTCGCTCACGCCGATGAAGCGTATGCATCCGCAGGGGTGATCGAAGATAATGTATCGGACGGATCTGAATCCGGAACTGCCGCCAAATCATTTGGATACGACAGCGAAGATGGATCCGGAGTTGTCTATGCATCCGATTCAGAATGGGACGGGATCCACAGGGTCTATCTTACCTTTGATGACGGCCCCAGTATCTATACCGATGATATCCTTGATGTCCTGAAAGACTACGGTGTTAAGGCTACATTTTTTGTGGTCGGAAAAGAAAACACCGCGGCTTATTCCAGATATCTCAGGATCCTCGGCGAGGGTCACACCCTCGGGATGCATTCCTACAGCCATGATTATTCGGAGCTCTATGCTTCACCCGAAGCTTTTGCGGAGGATACGGACAGGATCAGGACTCTTCTTGAAGATGTTACTGGTGAGACTCCTGTTTTCTACAGATTTCCGGGCGGAAGCTCCAACAGTGTGAGCGATACCGATATACGTACTCTTGCTGAGTATCTTGACTCGCAGGGGATAGTTTATTTTGACTGGAACGCCTCCAGCGGAGATGCATCCGGAGCATCCCTTTCGGTGGATGACATCGTTGCGAACTGCCTTGACGGTATTGAGTCGAGAGAGACCAGCGTTATACTCCTTCACGATGCTTCAAACAAATGGTCGACGGTACAGGCGCTGCCCCATATCATAGAGGGCATTCAGGCTATGGACGATACAGAGATCCTTCCGATCACTGAGGATACAACTGTGATACAGCACGTGGTACTGAACAAATAAAAAAACTGCCGCCTGCTGTACACGATCAAATTGGAGGTAACGAATGGGTTTTTTCGGTGAATTAAAACAGGACTTATCTCAGGTGGCGGATAAAGAATCTAAGAGAGAAACTGCTGCGAAGGAAGCGGACAAGATACTTTCCGAAGCGGAATTTGCCGCAATGGACGAAGCTTCCGCGGCAGATGACAGTTATGATAACGACGATGATGTTGCTGCACTTTTAAAGGATCTGGTCTCCGGACTCGGAGGGGAAGGGATTGAAAGCCCCGAAGTATCAGGGGAGGGTTCTTTTGATGTGAGCGACGATCTTAATTCCATCCTGGCCGGTCTCATGAACAATGATGACGGACAGGTTTCTTTTGATGGAGCGGAAAAAACTCCGGCGTCTTTTGACACCGCAGCCGCACCCTCACCTGAAGAAAGTGCAGCTGCAGAAGCGGCTGAAGATACATACACAGGATCTGCACCTGATGCGGCAGAAGAAACAAATACAGGATCTGCACTTGATGCGGCAAAAGAAGCAAATACAGAATCTGCACCAGAAGCGGCTGAAGAAGCTAATACAGAATATGCGCAGGATACAGCTGAGAGTGCAAGCACAGAACCTGCATCTGATGCATTTGAAGATGCGGTGCCTTTTAATGCCGGTCTTGCAGAGGAAACGGCTGAAGGCACGGCACAGCATGCCGATAACACTTCGGTCATATCCGAAGGAATGGTGATAAACGGAAATATCGAAGCTGCCGGTAATCTTGATGTCTTAGGCAGGATAATCGGAAATGTCAGAGTGAGCGGAAAGCTTAAGGTTTCCGGCACCATAACGGGAGATTCCGAGGCTAAAGAGGTATTTTTCGAAAGAGCCAGGATAAACGGCAATGTGGTGAGCGAGAGCTCCGTAAAGGTCGGAGAGGGAACCGTGATAGTCGGTAATGTTTCGGGATTCAGCGCTGCCATCGCAGGCGCGGTAAAGGGCGACATTGATGTCCACGGCCCCGTCATTCTCGATACCACAGCGATAGTAAAGGGCAATATCCGTTCCAAGACAGTCCAGATCAATAACGGAGCCGCACTTGAGGGTGTCTGCTCGCAGGCATACGCGGAGATAAGTCCCACATCTTTTTTTGAAGAATATAATGGATAATTCCTGACCGGATGGGATGACGGGTATTATCCTGAAAAGGAGGATTGCATGAGAATACTTTTAAAGCTCAGCGGAGAGGCGCTTGCCGGACCGACAGGAAAGGGATTTGACGAACCTACCGTCAGGATGGTGGCATTACAGATAGCCGAGATCGTATCAAAGGGCACTCAGGTAGGTGTCGTGATCGGAGGAGGCAATTTCTGGAGAGGCAGGAGTTCCGAGAATATCGACCGTACCAAGGCTGACCAGATTGGAATGCTCGCAACGGTGATGAATGCTCTTTACGTTTCCGAGATCTGCAGATCCGTAGGACTTAAGACAGACATCTTCACCCCTTTTACAGTCGGCGCATTTTCCGAACTCTTTTCCAAGGACAGGGCAAATGCCGCATTCGAAGCCGGGCACGTGGTATTTTTTGCAGGCGGTACCGGTCATCCCTATTTTTCGACAGATACCGGCGTTGTACTCAGGGCTGTTGAGGTCGATGCGGACCAGATTCTTCTGGCCAAGTCCATCGACGGAGTATATGATTCGGATCCAGCAAAGAATCCGGATGCAAAGCGCTATGACGAGATAACGATAGATGATGTCATCGCACAGAATCTTCAGGTGGTCGATATGACCGCATCGATCCTTGCAAGGGATAACAGGATGCCCATGGCTGTTTTCTCGCTTGGTGAAAAGAACAGTATCGTGAACACACTTTACGGCGAGTTCAACGGAACCAGAGTGACCGTATGATAAAATCAATCCATCACACATAACGGAGGTATTTATATGGATTCCAGATTACAGGCTTATGAAGAGAAGATGAAGAAGACACTTGATTTCCTCGGAGAGGAATATGCTGCAGTACGTGCGGGAAGAGCCAATCCTCATGTTCTTGACAAGCTCAGAGTAGATTATTACGGAACTCCCACCCCTATACAGCAGGTCGGTAACGTATCAGTTCCCGAGGCACGTATCATCCAGATCGCACCCTGGGACAAGTCCATGCTCAAGGCTATCGAGAAGGCTATCCTTACCTCCGATATCGGTATCAATCCCCAGAACGACGGAAGCATCATCAGACTTCAGTTCCCCGAGCTTACTGAGGAGAGACGTAAGGATCT
>CAMNEB010000164.1 GCA_946536155.1 uncultured Lachnospiraceae bacterium
AGAAGAACGGTCACAGGAACCTTTCTGGTCCTGTCGACACGTACATAGAAAACATCATTGGCATCGGTCTCGTACTCAAGCCATGCACCACGGTTGGGGATGACCTGGCATGAGAAGAGTTCCTTACCTACTTTATCATTTGAAATACCGTAATACATACCGGGAGAACGGACGAGCTGTGATACGATGACACGCTCTGCGCCGTTGATGACGAAGGTGCCGGTATCGGTCATGAGAGGAAGATCTCCCATGAATATCTCGTACTCCTGAATGTTTTTGTCCTCATTGCTGTGAAGACGTACGGTCACGAACAAAGGGGCAGAATATGTCGTATCCCTTTCCTTGCACTCTTCTATGGTATACTTTGCTTCATCGCGCTTGAGCTTATAACCTACAAACTCAAGGCTGAGTGCACCCGCAAAATCTTCGATGGGAGATATATCATCGAAAGCTTCCTGAAGACCCTCTTCAAGAAACCACTTATAGGAGTTCGTCTGAACCTCTATAAGATTTGGCATTTCGAGCACATCGCTGCGTCTTGCGTAACTCATACGCATTGCTTTTGCGCTGTGTTCCGGGCGGATCCTGTTCTTGTTCATTGACACTTTCACCCCGTTCTTTCTTTTGACTTTTACCTATATAATGCGACTTCCCTTTTTTACCGTGCAAAAATAGAGCGCGTCGCATAAACGTGCATCATCCATAGTATCATTTTGAATTCATGAGGTCAAGGGGAATTTTTAAAAATTCCGTCCTTACGGAAAGTAAGGACGGAAAGATATGAAAGAATGATCTTACTCCGCTCTGATAGCGGCAAGAGGAGAGAGCTTCATAGCCCTTATCGAAGGAAGGAATCCCGCGAGCATTGCGATGAAAGCCGCAAATATAACAGATATCAGGGCAAGCCAGGGTGGGATCAGGGAAATGCTCACACCATCCGCAAACATCATCGCACCGACATTCAGCACTTTATTAAGAAGATAGGATATTCCGTAGGACAATCCGATGCCAAGCAGGCCTCCGATAAATCCGATATAGCCGGCCTCGATCAGGAAGAGCATCTGTATATCCCTGATCCTGCAGCCTATGACCTTCATGATGCCGATCTCCTTGGTCCTCTCGTAGATGGACATCATCATGGTATTGGTTATGCCTATTGCAGCGACAAAAAGCGAAATGCCTCCGATACCTCCAAGGACAGCCTGGATGATGTTCATCATCTTCATGTCGGACTCAAGCCACTCGGCATTTGCATATGTCCTGTATCCCATATCGTTGATGACCTGCTGGATACTTGTGACATTGTCCATCGTATCAGCATTAACATTGATCCTGGAATAGAAGATCTCCTTGTAGGGTTTGCCGTTTTTCATGGTGGGCTGTCCGGGTATCACCCTGCCCTTGAACTCTTTGGAAAGCAGTGCCTTCAGGGCATCGATATCACAATAGATGGTATATGAATCTTCGGTCCAGTCCTCTCCGGGAGTCCCGGCAAAAACGCCCGCGGTTTCTATCATGTATTTTTTCGGAGCCTGAACAGGCTGTCCGTCTGCAGAGGGATACTTTGACTGATAGTATTTATCGGTATCGAAAATGACATATATGGGATCGTTCATCAGATCGATATCGGGGAGTTCACCGGTTTCCCAATAGGTGTAGGTATTGGTCTTGGAATTCATGAAATCCATGATGATGTTATATCCGTAGAGAAATTCAATTTCTCCGTCGGCCGAGGGTATGGTCCCCACCCCTATATCCTCTCTTTTTCTCTCAAGAAATGACTGGGATACGCCCCTCACCTGAAAGTTTCCTTCATAGATCCCGCATTTTATCATCACGCTCGTCTCGAGAAAGGGATCCACCGACTCAACATGATCCAGTCCCTCCAGCATGGTGACCAGATTGTCATCCAGCCTCAGTTCCTCCTGATCCTTGCTTGAGGAATCATCGTAGTACCTTCCCGCGGTGGTCACCTCTATGGATTTAAGACTTCCGTAGGACTCCATTTCCGAGAGAAGGGCGGATTTCATGCCGAGACCGAGAGACAGCATGACAACTATGGAAGTTGTTCCGATGACAACTCCCATAATGGTCAGGATGGTACGTACTTTTCTTTTGAACAGGCTCTCCAGACTCATCCGGAGAAGATCGATTATTTTCATTTGTCAGATCTCATCATCGTCAAGGTCTTCCAGTTCCTTGAGCATTCTCTTTTTCTTGCGCTTTGACGCAATTATTCTGGCAACTATTATTGCCGCTATCACGACAACGATTATGGTTATGATAATGGGCTTCCAGTAAATGCCGCCTTTTCCTTCATCGACGGGCTCATCGGGGATCGGATATTCGCTCCAGTTGCCTTCATCTTCATAATTTGCTTCCATTACGAAGAGGCTGATCTCTTTATCAAGGTAAGACACATTTCCGGCTTCGTCCTCATAGGAGATCCTTGCAATGACCGTGCCGTCATCCATGGTAGCCGCTATTCCGTTTACCATGGCATCGACATTTCCCGTAGCTCCGGGTTCAAGCTTTCCGAGGAAGGTGGAACCACCGGTGACGGAATCAGCGATAAAGTCGACCTGGACATTGTAAAGAGTGGTCTTTCCCTTGTTATATACGGGGAACATCACGTTGGCACTGTTTCCGACAAAAATGGATTCGGGAAGGATCTCAACCTCGCCGGAATCGATTCTTGCTTCCTGCTTTACGGGGATCGAGATATTTGAGGACATCTGGTAGGAATTGCTCTTGGAATCCTCATATACTGCATCGAGCACAATGACATACGGCTTCTGGGCAAGGTCGCTCCTTGCGGTCATCTCTATGGATATGCTGGTGGTTGCACCCGCAGGGATCGAAGATACGAATTTCGATGCGGAACCGGAGGTGGGAAGGAAGGCCTCGTAGGTGGTCTCCGTATTATTGCCGGCACTTGCAGCCTTTAAGTCGAACTGTATATTTGATACCGCAGTTGTGAGGGATGTGTTCTGGACCATTATGGTCAGATTGAATGTATCACCCGCATACACCACCTCGGGATCTGTCTTGAATCCGGTAACGATGATCCTGGGAGTGGAGACTTTGTTGTCATCCTTCTCTTCTTCCTTGGGGATGAGATTGCCCGCTCCGGGAGCTCCGTTGATATTGATATATGTGGTGAGTGTGGTGGATGAAGGAGAACCGTTCCTGTAATAGATGACATCAAAGTTCAGAGGATAGGTTCCGGTCTTGGCATCCTTGGACACAAGGAATACCCATGTAGCCTGCTGGGCAAGGGTATGTGCCGTATGGATATCGGAAGAAGCACAGATCTTGGGGATCACGAGTGCATTGGATGCAGTGGTGATCTCGAAGGGCCATTTGTTGATGTCTGTGCTTTCCTGGGGAGTGATGACAACATCTGTGACATCCGCTTTTCCGAGATTGATGATGGAAAGGGTCAGATATGTGTACTCTCCGTAATTGGCGGTGGTGATGATGGAGTTGTTGTTGATGAAGAGGAATTCCTCGGTGTTGGATACGGTGGTCTGATCCTGCATGACGCTGTCAAAGTTGGCAACAGTCTCATTTGCGTAATCGACCAGGCTGGATGCGGTAAGCGCGGTATCTGCGATGTATCCGTTCGCTGCCTTCCAGACCTCTTCAAGTCTGTCTATTATATCCTGTGAGGGCTTATTGACGGTTATCAGGTTATTCATGTAAGTGGTTAGATAACCGTATGCAGCCTGCCTGTCGGAATCATCTATGGGATCCGTTCCGGTATGACCCGATGCAAAATACGAAGTCGAAAAACTTCCCGCTGCTCTGACATTCATTCCCGCACCCGGCGTAAAGATCAGTGCCGCTGCGATCATGAAGACTGTGATCAATCTGATAAATAATCTCTTATACGTTTTCATTTACTGTCATCTCCTCACTCGGAACCATCTGCGGGGCAGTTTGTGTCTGCTGAGCTCCGTACTGTGTCTGCATATCTGTTACAGGCTGCTGTGTGTATTGCATCTGCTGTTCTGCCGGCTGCTGCATATATTGAACCTGCTGTTCTG
>CAMNEB010000165.1 GCA_946536155.1 uncultured Lachnospiraceae bacterium
AGCCGTTCTTCCTCTGTTTTTTCGGTCTGTATGAACGCAAAGTCCCCTTCCGGACCGAGAAGCTTTATAAGCTCCTCACAGAAGGGGATCTGGTGGTGATTTATGTAATTGGAGATAAAAACTATCTTCATCAATCCTCTTTACACATCTCGCTGTAAACAGCCATTATTTCCGATGAAACTGCCCTCGGATCGTTATCCTTCAGCATACGCTCCCTTGCAAGGGCGCTCCTTTGCAGGGCAGATTCGGGATCAAGAAGTACGGCTTCTATGCACTTTCGAAGATTTGCTGCAACCTCTTCCATGGGCTTTCTGGCATTACATTCATAGAGAAGACATTCTTTTTTGTCGCGGATGATATCGGGTATTCCGCCGACCTTGGCCGCAATGACGGGAGCCATGCACAGCGAAGCCTCGACGATGGAATTGGGAGAATTCTCAACAGAGGACGGGCAGATATACATTCCGCATTTAAGATACTCTTCCCTCATCTCCGCAGCGCCGATCCTGCCAAGGAAGGTCACCTTATCCTCAAGTCCGTATTCTTTTATAAGAGACCCGAGATATCTTCCGTATTCGGAGATCTTCACCTTATCCTTCAGAGTCTTCTTTGTTACGATATCCTGTCCGGCAACTCTTATCTTAAGCTCCGGCCAGTTCAGGTCCTTTACCGCGGTCAGCAGGATATGGAAGCCTTTAAGAGGATAGTCCGCTCCCGAGACAAATATCGTATTCATATCCCTCTTTATCTCTTCCGGCAGAGGCTCGTAAAAAAGAGGACGCATTATCTCGCCTGCATGATGATAGACCGCATCGGGGCTGAATCTCTTTCCCCATTTCCTGTCAAAGGAAGTCCTGCCGCCGATATGGCCCGCAAGCTTTACCGCTTCGAGTTCATTAACGGCTCTTGCACGGAACTTTTCCTGCTGCTGTTTTATGGAATCCTTCTTTACCGTATCTCTGAAGGTTGCGGAGGAAACCACGCTGTCAGGAAGGCAGGCCATGTAATCCGCAGCTATGGCAGAGCATATGCCCTGGAAGGTCACAAAGAGCCTTCCGCTTCCCGGATGATAATGGAAATCATCCTCACATACCGCGGAAGCCATTGCTCTGGCATGAGGGAATTCTGTCCCGAAGATGTGGATGACATCCGGCCTGAATTCATCAAGTATCCTGTTCATCCTGCTGACAAGGAGGGGATCCATGTTCTCCGGATGAACGGTATCTTCGTAAAAGCAAAAATATGAAACCGATACTTCGGACTCATCCGAGATCTTAAAGGTTCCTCTTTTACCGTCGTATTCCTCGGATACGGGAAAAGCGACAGCAATGTCATGTCCGCCAAGCAGCGGTTCCATGGCATGGAGAAGTCCTTCGACCCAGCCTTCCTTGGGAATGCCTTCTATGCCGAGCTGTTCCCCGGCCCGGGGAAGTATCAGATTACAAAGCCAGAGTATCTTCATTCAGTCTTCCTGTCTGGGAGAATCGTCCTTGCCGTTTTTGAGTGCGGTTATCTGCTCCTTCTCGATGCCTTCCGTGGAATCGGGCCACAGGAGCACCTTCAGGGTCAGGAGCATAAGCTTAAGATCGAGCATCACCGAGTAGTTCTCGATATAGATAAGGTCAAGCTTTAACTTGTCATAGGGCGTTGTATTGTACTTGCCGTACACCTGCGCAAATCCCGCAAGTCCCGCCTTGACCTTCATACGATAGGCAAATTCCGGCATGATCTCCACATACTGCTCTATTATCTCGGGGCGCTCCGGTCTGGGACCTATGAAGGACATATCGCCCCTAAGAATGTTAAAGAGCTGGGGAAGCTCATCAAGTCTGCATTTTCTGATGAACTTTCCAACGGGAGTGATCCTGGGATCGCCCTTGCTGGCAAGCCTTGCCACGCCGTCTTTTTCGGCATCGATCCTCATGGATCTGAATTTATAGATGGTAAATTCTCTTCCGCCCCTTGTGCACCTTATCTGCTTGTAGAGGATGGGACCCCTGTCACAGAGCCATACCGCAAGAGCGGTGAGGAGCATGAAAGGCGAGGTCACTATGATGAGGAGCAGTGAAAAGACGATGTCTATGGTCCTCTTGATGACTCTCTGCTCGACCGTCAGAGAGTATTCCCTGGACAAAAGTATGGGGGAATCGAAAACATGAAGTTCCTCGGAGCCCGAAAGTATTACGTCATTTATCTTGGGAAGCAGATAGAATCTGATGGAATTGCCGTAGCAGTACTTGATGATGGGCTTCCTTGCTTCCTCGGAGATATCGCCGATGATGACGCCGTTGCATTTACCGGAGACAAGATCATCGCTTATCCTCTTCCTGACCGTCTCGAAGCCTCCGTCTGCGGAAATGCTGTCGACGATACGGTACTTGTCCTTCCTTGATTCAAACTTTCCCTTGAGCTCATCGGGATTTCTCGAGCCGTAGATCAGGAGCAGCTTTCTCGGAGGGAAGATATGTCTGTAGATCTTATTTACAACAGGTATGTATATCGCAACGACTGCAAGCTGCTCGACTCCCATATAGATAAAGTAAGTGGGATGGAACAGCTGGAAAGCCATGAGGGAGAGCTCGCCGTAGATGAAGATCTCCGCAAGGAATGTGGCAAAAAGCTGCGAAAAGACTATCTCGGAATTCTTCAGATAGCCGAGGCGCATTCCACCGTACATGTTGGAAAACAGGAAGAGTATCACGGCATAGATGGTGATCTCGAGTACATGTCCCTTGAAATAGAAATCCCTGAGAGGCTCAACGACGCTGTGCTGGAAATGGAAGATCCAGTGATATGCGAAGATCGCTATCTCCAGACCCAGGCATCCCATGACAAGCCCTAAGTTTATCACACGCTTGGTGCTCTCAAAAAACTGTGCTTTTTTAAATTGTTTCTCGTCAAGTATCATTATCTGTTCTTCAAAGCTCCGTATAACTTTTTAACGGCTCTCGGAGGGAAAAATGCGAAGATCAGGAGATTTCTCTTATAGTTCTTCGGAAGCTCGCCGTCCCTTAAGATAAAGCCTTTGCTGCTCTTTACTCTGCGGATGACCCTCGTATAAAGGGCATTATCCTTAGTCATCTTTTCCACCGGGATGTGGAGCAGCAGCCACATCGCCTGTATAAGGTAAAAATGGATCGCGGCATCCTTAAGATCCGGATATGACGCTTCTGTCATACCGATCATCTTATCCGCATTCTCCATCACGTTCTCATAGAAGGACTGTTTATAATCCCCTCTCGTATTGCTGACGGATCTGAGGATTATATGGTATCCGGGCTTTCTGCACACCCTGAGGTGGTCTATCCGGGCACTCATGGACACGAGCAGTTCGAAATCCTCATTGAGCCTTCCTTCGGAAAAAGAAAACCCTTCAAAAAAATCTCTCCTGAAAAGCTTGGTACAAAACGAAGAATCTCCTTTATGGAGAAGGAGCGCTCTGAAAAAGTCCCTTCCAGTAAAATCCTCCGCAGGATCGAAGCCTTCGCCGAAGTCCTTGATGATGCGGCCGTCCTCATCCTCTTCGCAGGAAAGTATCTGCGCTGCCTGAACGGTATCGTCGGACTCAAATACCCCCAGGAGGTTCTCGTACATATCGGGTTCTATATAGTCATCTGCATCTATAAAGCCCAGGTACTCCCCGGTCGCCTGCTTCAGTCCCGCGTTTCTTGCAGATGACGAGCCTCCGTTTTCCTTGGTGATCACCCTTATGCGGTCATCGGATGAAGCAAAGCGTCTTAAGATCTCCGGAGTCGCATCGGTGGAGCCGTCATCTACCGCGATGATCTCAAGCTCTCTATAGGTCTGCGCAAGGACAGAACCGAGTGAGCGCTCGATATAGGGCGCGGCGTTATATACAGGTATTACAATGGATATGATAGGGTTTCCCATAACCTGTTCATTATACCATAACCTCCCCCTGTAGGACACGGGGACGTTTCTCCTGTCACATTTTTAAGGCGGACATGCGGGTCCTGCCGCCGGTATAAAATGCTTCCTTTTCTCGGCGTTAAGCGGAGATG
>CAMNEB010000166.1 GCA_946536155.1 uncultured Lachnospiraceae bacterium
GATCACTCGCATAAGGAACAGATCTTATCGACCACCTCATCGATGGTCATATCGGAGGTATCCACAAGAATGGCATCGTCCGCCTGCTTAAGGGGCGAGATCTTGCGGGTCATATCCCTGTGGTCTCTTTCTTCGATGTCCTTTTTGATCTCTTCAAAAACGGGATGCTCTCCCTTGGCTTCAAGCTCGAGAACGCGTCTTTTTGCCCTTACTTCCGAGCTTGCGGTCAGAAAGATCTTAACATCGGCATCAGGCATGACCACGGTACCGATATCCCTTCCGTCCATGATGACTCCGCCGCGCTCCGCCAGGCCTCTCTGAAGTGAAAAGATCTGTGCGCGTACTTCGGGAACCGCACTGGTTACGGATGCGGTATTTCCGACGGCTTCTTCACGCAGCCTTCCTGTCACGTTGCTGCCGTTAAGGTATACGTTCTGGACTCCGTCCTCATACTTGATATCTACGGAAGCCCCCTTGCAGCAGTCCGCAACCGCCTCTCTGTCATTTATATCCGTTCCGCTCTCAAGGACATACAGTGCAACAGCCCTGTACATCGCTCCGGTATCGACATAAACAAGTCCCATCTTCTTTGCGCAGAGCTTGGCGATTGTGCTCTTTCCCGCACCTGCGGGTCCGTCTATGGCTATGTTCATTCTGTCACCTCTATTTCAGATTTTTTTGTCAGTCCGGGCTTTTTATCAGTCCGGGCTTTTATATCCGATCTTTTTTTCAGTCCGTTTTTTTCGGTCCGGGCTTTTATATCTGATCATTTTTTTCAGTCCGTTTTTTTCGGTCCGGGCTTTTTTCAGATTGATCCCTTTACATATTCAGCGGCAGAGACACCGGCAAGATATCCGGTGGACCAGGCTATCTGCAGGTTAAATCCTCCCGTCAGGGCATCAAGGTCCGTTACCTCTCCCCCAAAAAACAATCCGTCTACGAGCTTTGACATCATAGTCTTCGGAGAGATATCCTTAACCGATACTCCGCCCATAGTGATTATAGCTTCATCAAAGCCTCTGGTACCCGTTATGGTAAGCCGCAGGTCCTTAAGAAGTGTTACCAGTGCCTTTCTCTCTTCTTTTTTGATGTCGCCGCATTTTTTATGCTCTTCGATACCCGAAAGATATGCGATGACGGGAACCATCTTTGCCGGAAGAAGATCCGGAAGCATGTTTATAAAATGCTTCTCATGATTCTCCGAGATCTCGCGAAGGAGTCTCGCATCAAGTTCATCCTCAGACAGTGCGGGCTTAAGGTCTAGGCTTATGACGCAGTCGTCACTTTTTCTCTTCTGATAACTGCTGCTCGCAGAAAGGATCATAGGACCGCTTACCCCGAAATGGGTAAAGAGCATCTCACCGAAATCCTTATAGATCACCTTGCCTCCGCACATCATCTTAAGGCCTGTATTTTTAAGTGAAAGTCCCTGAAGCAGCCTGCACCATTCCTCTTTGACAACAAGGGGAACAAGAGAGGGCCTGCACTCTTTTACGGTATGTCCGAATTTCTCCGCGAATCTGTATCCGTCACCCGTTGAGCCCGTAAGAGGATAGCTCCTGCCGCCTGTAGCGATGATCAGTGCCTTTCCCTTTTCTACTTTTTCGTCTGATAAGGTAACCTCGAAAAGATCTTCATTTTTTCTGACATCCTTCACCTCGGAAGAAAGCCTTACAGTTACGTTATTATCCTTAAGGGCTGTGGTCAGTGCTCTTATGACATCGGATGAATGATCCGATACGGGGAAGATCCTTCCGCCTCTTTCTTCCTTCAGAGGACAGCCGAGTTCTTCAAGTTCCCTGCATATATCGTCGTTGCCGTAAGCTTCAAGTGCGCTGTACATAAACTTGGGATTGGTGACGATATTTTTCATTATCTCTTCATGGGATGCGGAATTGGTCACATTGCATCTGCCCTTTCCGGTGATGAAGAGCTTCTTGCCCAGCTTTTCGTTTTTTTCCAAAAGAACGGTCTTAAGTCCGCTCTTTGACGAGGAAACGGCAGCCAGCATTCCTGCCGGGCCGCCGCCGATCACAATGATATCATTCATCTTTTTTATCGTCTTCGGATTCCCTTCTCAGAGAATAATTAAGTATGGGGTCATCATCGATAAAATCGATCTCATCGTTAAGATAGACCTGATAATCGTTCCATACCGATTCGAGCATCTTGAGGTTCTTCCTGATCTGCTCAGGAGCTTTGATGCAGAGCGCAACAACTATGGCATTGATTACGGACAGAGGCGCCACCAGCGAATCCACTATAGAGACCATATCCGAACGCGCATAGAGATTGCAGGTCGAATAAAGCGTCATAGGGGAATGTGCCGAATCGGTTATGGCGATGACGGATGCTCTCCTGTCATTTGCAAATTCCATAGCCTTCAGGGTCCTCATGGAATACCTGGGGAAGCTGATGCCGACAAACGCATCCTGTTCATCGATATGGAGCATCTGCTCGAAAGTCTCGGTGACGGATGTCGAACTGATGAGAAAACAGTCCGGCCTTACCATTCCGAGATAAAAATGAAGGAAAGCCGCAAGAGGCTCATTCGACCTGAGACCCATGATATAAACATGCTTTGCTTTGAGCAGGATATCCACGGACAGATCGAAGGCACTGGGATTGAGTCCCTTGATGGTGTCTTTGATCTTCTCGATATCTGCGTTCATAACGGATGAAACGATCTCGGACTGGGAGCTTCTTCCGTATTTTTCATCGATCTTCTGAACAGAAGAAAGCTTGGTCTTGACACACTCGACCAGGCTTTTCTGAAAATCGGGATATCCGTCGTAACCGAGAGCCGAGGCGAATCTCACGATGGTGGATTCACTGACTCCGATCTGCTTTCCCAATTCCGCAGCAGTCATGAACACTGCGGTCTCATATTCATTCTGTATGTAAAATGCGATTTTCTTCTGGCTTTTGCTCATGCGGGGGATCATATCCCTGATACGCAGGAGCACATCACCTTTTAATTCCATAAACAGATCCTTTATTCATGCGGATCCATTACGATCCGCTTTATATTCTTACGAAAGGAATGAGCTGTATGCTTTCTCGAGGAGATTGAGAGTCTCCTCATCCGTAAGATCGTAATCACCGGAAAGAGTCATGCATGCGGCTCCGTGAATGAAGATCCACATCTTCATGAACATTCCGCCGGGATCCTGGCATCCCATCTCCTTGGCCATGTTGATCTCTGTCACAACATTTCCGTCGTTGCCGTTCAAAAGCTCATACATGGATGTCCTGTTGGGGACCACATCCACGAATAAAAGTCTGAAGAGATTCTTCTCTTTTCTCGCAAAAGCGATATATGCCATTCCCAGATTGGTAAAGGGAACCTTGCCGTATTTCTCAAATCCCGAGATAAACTCCTTGAAATATGAAGCAGCCTTATCGTATACAGCCGCCTGCAGTTCAGACATATTCTTATATACTCTGAAGATGGGCTGTGTCGAGCAGCCGGCTCTCTCTGCCACGTGTCTTGCCGTGATGGAATCCGAACCGCTTTCTCTCGTCATCTCAAAAGCTGTTCCGAGTATCCTGTCTATTGTAATGCTCTCTTTACGTGCCATAAAAAATCCTAACTTTTGATGGGGTTTACTCTTCGTAATACGTGAAAAAACAAAGAAAAGTGACGATTGTTATTTTACCATACAAATAACGCAAGTCAAGGTTTCACGCCATTTTTCATAAAAATACCCCGGGCTTTTAAAGGCCCGGGGCACATACATTTCAGTCCGGTATTAAACAGGATATGCCTTGTTTTCCTTGTCTGCAAGTTTAACATCAACACCTGTTTCCTGAGCCTGACGATATTTGAAGAAGTCTGTTGCAACCTGAGGGAACAGTGCATATGAAAGCACGTCCTCATCCTGCTTCTTCCACTCCTTCATCTCTGCCTCGATGGAAGCAAGCTCGGGCTCGGTATGTCCGGTAGCCTCTGCA
>CAMNEB010000167.1 GCA_946536155.1 uncultured Lachnospiraceae bacterium
GTTGAAAAATCTTTTGCTATTCAGGCAGGTAGGGAAGTCAGAGTCATGGTCGTACCCGATCAGATTTCGGATACGGACATGGTGATACTCGCAAGAGATATTTCCAAGCAGATCGAGGACGAGATGAAGTATCCCGGACAGATCAAGGTAAATATCATCCGTGAGAAGAGGGTCGTAGATTACGCAAAGTGATCCGGCCGCCGGTTTCTGAGAACACAATTGAAAAAGGAAAAGACAGTCAAAGGAATGGCTGTCTTTTTTTTACGCTTTACAAACGATAAATGTGTAGTGTAGAATATCACAGGCACAGATTGTATACGATTATGCAATCTTATGATCATAAGAAAAACCGGAGGATTGAAATGTCTAAGCTCTACACCGAAATGTCACATGAAGAACTTCTGGAATTAAGTTCCCGGCTCAACAAAGAATACCGGGATGCCAAGGGAAAGGGACTTGCCCTTAATATGGCGAGAGGAAAGCCTTCACCCTCACAGCTCGATATGGGGATGGATTTCCTTGATGTGATCAATTCGGCAAGCGATCTTAAGTCTGCCGGAAGCATAGATACCAGAAATTACGGAGAGCTTGACGGTATCCCCGAAGCAAAGCAGCTCATGGCAGGCATAATGGAGACCTCTCCCGAAAATGTCATCGTATGCGGAAATGCTTCTCTTAATATAATGTATGATACCGTATCGAGAGCATTTACCCACGGAATATGCGGAAATACTCCCTGGTGCAAGCTGGATAAGGTGAAGTTCCTCTGCCCTGCACCCGGATATGACAGACATTTTGCAATATGCCAGCATTTCGGCATCGAGATGATCACGGTTCCCATGACTCCCCAGGGCCCCGATATGGATATGGTGGAAAAGTACGTATCCGGCGACGAGTCCGTAAAGGGAATCTGGTGCGTTCCCAAGTATTCGAATCCCCAGGGATATTCCTATTCGGATGAGACCGTTAAGAGATTTGCAGCACTTAAACCCGCCGCAAAGGACTTCAGGATCTTCTGGGACAACGCATATGCGATCCATCATCTCTATGAAGAGGAAGACCGTCAGGACAGGATCCTTGAGATCCTTTCAGAGTGTGAGAAGGCCGGAAATCCCGACATGGTATTTGAGTTCTGCTCGACCTCAAAGGTTACTTTTGCGGGAAGCGGTATCGCAGCCGTTGCATCTTCCAAGGCTAATCTCGACGATATGAGAAAGAGCATGACCGTTCAGACCATCGGTTATGACAAGATAAACCAGTTAAGACATGTCAGATATTTCGGAGACATAAACGGAATGAAGGAGCACATGAAGAAGCATGCGGCTCTCCTTCGTCCCAAGTTCGAGGCATGTGAGAAGGTACTTGAAGAGGAACTGAGCGGAACGGGCATCGCTTCCTGGACCACCCCCAACGGAGGATATTTCATTTCCCTCGATGTACTTGAAGGATGCGCAAAGCGCGTTGTTGCTCTCTGCAAGGAAGCGGGCGTCACTCTTACCGGAGCGGGTGCAACATTCCCTTACAAGAATGACCCCAAGGATTCAAACATCCGTATCGCACCTTCTTATCCCACACCGGAGGAAATGGCCCAGGCGACGGATCTTCTGGTCCTCTGTGTCAAACTCGCCGCAGTCGAGAAACTTCTTTCAAAATAATGTGACACGGGGGCGTTTCCCCTGTCCTGCATTATAAGTCAGATACGCGGGTCCTGCCGCTTGTATAAACGCTTCCTTACTCAGCGTCAGCATTTTATACGTTCGCGTCACCCGCGGACCAACAATATATGTGACAGGAAAAAAGTTCCCGTGTCAGGAAGGAACAGAAATGGATGAGATAAAAAGAATTGACAGGACCCTGATCACGAAGGGTAAGGTCATAGATTATTATCAGGATACGATGCAGCTTCCCAACGGCGATACGGTCAAGTGGGATCTTATAGATCACGACGGAGCCGCTGCCGTGGTGGCGGTGAGAGAGGACGGAAAGCTCCTCATGGTGCGTCAGTACAGGAATCCTCTTGAGAGATATACTCTTGAGATCCCTGCCGGAAAGCTGAATACAAGGGATGAGGATCCGAAGATCGCAGCGGAGCGTGAGCTTGCCGAGGAGACCGGATATGTGTGCGATGATATCGAATACCTCACCACCATATATACGACGGTTGCATTCTGCGACGAGAAGATAGGCCTTTATCTGGCGCGCGGTCTTAAGGACAGACATCCCCAGCACCTCGATGAGGATGAGTTCGTGGATGTTGAGAGCTATACTCTCGATGAGGTTCGTAAGATGATCTTCGAAGGCAGGATACAGGATTCCAAGACCATCGTCGGCATACTCATGTACGCTTCCAAATACGGACTTTGAGAAAAAAATTTTTTTCTTCAAAATTGTGGTCGGAAGTTTAACTGAATAAGCATTTAAACAACATCTTGTGGTGAAGAAAAACTGTAGAAAAATCTGCGGTTTTTCTTTATTTTTTTTGACTTGATTATTGATTTTTCGTTTTATATAATGCGTTTTGCACCTTTAGGATTGGGGCGTAGACAGGCATGGATGCCGGTAAGGAAACTTTTTTGTGATGGGGCGTTATCTTGATCTATTCACCAGGTATCTCGGCGAAGAAAAAAAGATGTCCGAGAATACCATACAGTCGTACCGGAGGGACCTCAGCAGACTGGAGGATTACCTCGGAAATCTTGCCGTTGACGATCTGACGGAGGCAACCGAACGCAACCTCGAAAGTTATATCGATTACCTTGAGGCCGGAGAATTCAAGACTTCGACCATTTCGAGGAATGTCGCTTCGATACATGCATTTTATTCATATCTTTATCTTTGCCATGAGGTGGAAGAGGATGTTTCCAGGCACATTGCCGGACCTAAGGTAAAGAGGAACGATCCCGAGATCCTGAGCGAAGAGGAAGTGGTAAAGCTTCTCGATGCTCCCTCGTGTGAGGATCCCAAGGGGCTCAGGGATAAAGCCATGCTTGAGATCATGTATGCGACCGGGATCAAGGTCTCGGAGCTTGTCAGTCTCAAAGTCGGGGATGTGGATCTTAAAACGGATATGCTCTGTGTCAGCGGCAGGAGCATTCCCCTCGGAAGACACGCAAGAAGTGCGGTCATGGCATATCTTGAGAAGTCCAGGAGCGCTTTTATAGGCGACAGGAACAGCGATGTCCTCTTTCCCAATTACCAGGGCGGAGAGATGTCCAGACAGGGCTTCTGGAAGATACTTAAATCTTATGTAAAAGAAGCGGGCATTGAGAAGGATGTTACTCCCTGCCTGCTCAGACATAGTTTTGCGGCGCATCTGCTCGAACACGGGGCCGATATCAAGAGCGTATCGGTCATGCTGGGCCATTCGGACATATCAACGACACAGGTATATGCGAAGATGGCACAGAACTCTCTGAGGAAGACGTATGCCTATGCTCATCCCAGGAGTTAAAGGGTCCGTAACAGATATGCCGGTACGGTGAAAACCGCACCGGCTATTAACGTGAAGGGCACCTCAAAAACACGGAAAATACAATACTTATTGTTTGCACTGGTCAGGACAATATACTATAATATTAGAGTTTCACCGGCAGGAGTTTTTTCATCCCCTGCGGGTGAGAGAAACCCAGTAAACAGGCATAAAGGAAACAATAAGTATGTCATTCGAATTCATTAAGAAATTACCCACCCCTGATGAGATTAGGGCACAGTATCCCGTCCCCGAGAAGGTCAGGGAGATCAAAAAAGAGCGCGATGCTCAGATAAAGGATGTATTTACCGGCAAGTCCGATAAGTTTCTTGTCATCATCGGTCCCTGCTCCGCAGACAATGAGGAAGCGGTATGTGACTATGTGAACAGACTTGCGGGGGTATATGACAAGGTTAAGGATAAGCTCATCCTCATACCCAGGATCTATACCAACAAGCCCCGTAC
>CAMNEB010000168.1 GCA_946536155.1 uncultured Lachnospiraceae bacterium
CTCTATACTCGTCATCATAAAAGTAAAATCCTTTGATAAGGAGGCATCAACAAATGTACGAAGATAACCATTCACCAAACGAACAGAATCCGTCATATACGGGTCAGCCGGGGTATTCCGCTACAAACAGCTCTGCTCAGCAGCCCGGCCAGGCGTCTGACGGATCTTCAGCATACTCACAGTACGCTTCACAGGTATCCACCTATTCACAGAATCCTGCACCGGATCCTGCGGCGGTAAACACAAACCGGAATTACTCACAGTATGCTTCACAGGCTTCAGGCTATACACAGAACTCTTCACAAACTTCCGGCTATACTCAAAATGCATCACAGGGAGCAACTGCTTACTCACAGAATTCATCAGCAGCTTACGGTGCAGGGGCCGCGTCCCAGACTGCATCTGCATATACACAGAATACTGCGCAGGCTTCCGGTTATACACAAAGTACCCCGCAGAACACTTCCGCACCTAAGCATGAGGCGCCCAGGCATTCACGCTTCGGCAAAGTAATGATGGCGGTATGCATGGGACTTCTCTTCGGGCTCTTTGCCGGCGCAGGCTTCATAGCGGTCGTTCATTTTGCGGGTCCAATACAAAGCGGCTCCGCACAAGTCCAGGATGTGAGCACTTCAGAAAAGGATACGCTGACATTTAACGAGCCTGCCGTAACTTCTCTTAATGATGCATCCGACGAGACAGTTGTCCGTGTACTCACCACTGAAGAATCCGATATCACGGACGTTGTCACGAAGGTAATGCCCTCGATGGTTTCGATAACAGAGTATTTCACATACACAGGAAATTACTGGGGACAGGTTTATTCCGAGGACACGGAAGCATCCGGTTCGGGTATCATAATCGGAGAAACGGATGATGAATATATCATCGTAACGAACTATCACGTAATTGAAGAAGCAGATGACATGGTTGTCACTTTTATAAATAATGAAGATGCCACCGCTCATCTTAAAGGAACCGATCCTTCAAAAGACATCGCAGTCATATCCGTGCTCAAGGACGATCTCGATGATGAGACGATATCCGCTATCTCCGTTGCAGAACTCGGTGACAGCGAAGGACTTGTTCTCGGACAGAATGTCATAGCTATAGGAAATGCTCTCGGATACGGCCAGTCAGTCACGACAGGTATCGTCTCCGCACTCGACAGAGAGATCACAATGCCCGACGGCTCAACCGGTTTCTTCATCCAGACCGATGCAGCCATCAACCCCGGCAACTCCGGCGGAGCTCTCCTCAACATCGCAGGTCAGGTCATCGGCATCAACTCCAACAAGATCGGCGGATCCAGCATCGAAGGAATGGGATATGCGATCCCTATCTCTTCCGTAAGACATATAATCGAGAATCTCATGGAGAGAGATACCCTCATCGCCGTTGATGAAGAGGATTCGGGATATATCGGCATCTATATGCAGGAGGTCACCGAAGAGATTTCAAAATACTACAGCCTTCCTCAGGGCATCTACGTGACAGAGGTCGTAAAGGACGGCGGTGCCTATAATGCAGGCATCAAGGCCGGTGACATCATTGTCGGTTTCGACGGATACTCCGTCAAAACAAATGACGGTCTCAAGAAGCTCCTCAAATATTATGCGATAGGCGACAGTGTTGATGTGACCTTCATGCGTAACGAAGACGGAACCTATGAAGAGCACACAGTTACCGTAACCCTCGGGGAAAAGCCCAGGTAGGAACACGTCTCACCTGTCACATTCCGGGACACCTTCCGGGACACGATAACGTTTCACCTGTCACCTTTTCCCAGGTGATCGTGGGAGTTTCACCTTTCATGTACAGGATCAAAAAAAGCCTCGCAGCATGACTTATCTGACTTAAAGCCGAAAGGCTTGTGCAGGGAAAATGAGTCTTACTGCGAGGCTTATTTTTTTGAAATGTGAATGACTAAACTATTCTACGGTAACAGACTTGGCAAGGTTGCGGGGCTTGTCGACATCAAGGCCCTTGGCAACGGATACGTAGTAGCCGAGAAGCTGGAGCGGGATGACCGCAAGGCTGGCTGCAAAGAGGGGCTCGACCTTGGGGATGTAGGTAACGAAATCGCAGGTATCCTCGGTCTTGTAATTGCCTGCCATGGTGAGTCCGAAGAGATATGCTCCTCTCGATTTGCACTCGACCATGTTGCTGACGGTCTTCTCATAAAGATCCGGCTGTGTGAGTGCTCCGACAACGAGAGTTCCGTCCTCGATGAGGCTGATGGTGCCGTGCTTGAGTTCACCTGCGGCATAGGCTTCCGAGTGGATGTAGCTGATCTCCTTGAGTTTCAGGCTGCCCTCCATGGTGACCGCATAATCGATGCCTCTTCCGATGAAGAAGATATCATGCGCATTTGCATACTTTGCGGCAAACCACTGGATCCTCTCCTTGTCGAGGAGTATGTTGCCGATCTTGTCGGGTATGGTCTTTAGTTCATTTATGAGGTTCTGATATCTCTCATCATCTATGCATCCCCTGACCCTGGCAAATTCGATGGCAAGGGTGTACATTGCGATGAGCTGTGCGGAATATGCCTTGGTGGTGGCAACGGATATCTCGGGTCCCGCAAGGGTATAGAAGACATTGTCCGCTTCTCTTGCGATGGATGATCCCATCACGTTGACGATACCGAGAGTATTGATACCCCTGCTCTTTGCTTCCCTGAGTGCGGCAAGCGAATCCGCCGTCTCACCTGACTGGCTGATGACTACCACCAGCTGCTTCGGATCAAGGATGGGGTTGCGGTATCTGAATTCGCTCGCAAGCTCGACCCTGACAGGGATCCTTGCAAGGGACTCCATAACATACTGACCTACCACTCCTGCATGCCATGCGGAGCCGCAGGCAACTATGGTGATCTGTGAGGTTCCCTTTATCTCGTCCTCTGTAAGACCTACGCCGCTCAGGTCGATCCTGCCGTCCTTTATGACGCTTGTAAGGGTATCCTCTACAGCCTTGGGCTGCTCGTGGATCTCCTTGATCATGAAATGCTCGTAGCCGCCCTTTTCGGCAGCCTCCGCATCCCATTTGATCTCAACCTTTTCCTTCTCGACCACATCACCGTCGAGATTGTAGAAGGTGGCCTTGCCGTCGGCGAGTCTGGCCATCTCCATATTGTCGATGTAATAAACCTGTCTGGTATATTTAAGTATCGCCGGAACATCGGATGCGATATAGCAGTCATCGCCTTCGATACCGATGATCATGGGGCTTTCCTTCCTTGCGACCCAGATCTCGTTCGGATAATCCTTAAACATGACCTCGAGAGCATAGGATCCCCTGACTCTGACCATGGTCTTGGCAAGTGCATCCACGGGACCGACCTTGTATTTCTTGTAATAATAGTCGATGAGCTTGATGACGACCTCGGTATCGGTCTCCGAATAGAACTGATATCCGTGCTTCTCAAGCTTGTCCTTGAGCTCCTGATAATTCTCTATTATTCCGTTATGAACGCCTACTACCTCGCTCTCAACGGCACCGGATCCCGAACGTGAGCAGTTGCCGCTGACATGGGGATGGGCATTGATCTGGCTGGGTGCTCCGTGGGTGGCCCATCTGGTGTGACCTATTCCGCAGGTTCCCTTGAGAGCTCTTCCGTCATCAAGCTTTTCTGCAAGTTCTTTTAATTTTCCCTTTTCCTTGACGACCTCGGCAAGCTTCTCACCGTCTCTTACGGCAAGTCCTGCAGAATCGTATCCTCTGTATTCAAGCTTGGACAGACCCTCAAGCAGTATGGGGGCCGCCTGCTTTTTTCCTACATAACCGACTATTCCGCACATATTTCAAAACCTTCCTTCCGCGGACCAAATAAC
>CAMNEB010000169.1 GCA_946536155.1 uncultured Lachnospiraceae bacterium
TAGATCATCGCATCGTATCTGTCAGCTACGGTCAGCTTGATACGGTAGGTTTTGTACAGATCCATGTAAACAGTATAACCTTCGCCCGCCATTCCTGTGAAGTTGTCACTGTGGATTATTTTATAAACTTCACCGTCATCCTCTGTTATTGAGGTGTAGTCGAGAACGTAGCATCCTCCGAAGTCTTTTGCCTGGTAAGCAAGAACGTCATCCGAGCAGTAGTCGTGGTCTGCTCTTTCATACTCTTCATCGTAGGTTCCGGCGGTGTGGATGTTGACGCATGTGTTGTAGAATTCGGTTCCGATGCAGAAGTAACTGCCCTCGAACAGGTCATCGATCCTCTGTCCCATTGCGGTCTCGCCGTAGCTTTCGGCGCCGCCCTTCATGACATGGCCGTTGTGTGCGGTGACGATGATCCGGCTGTATCCCCTGGCCTCCTCGATTTCGGAGATTCTCTTTACGTTCTGAGCCATGCAAAGGTCCCTGTGCTCGCCGTAACCGTTCGCATCCTCGTCAAATCCCGGAGCATCTACAGACTGGAGGATCGTATTTGCACACATTGCGGCGATCATATACCCGGTGTCTGTTTCGGAAGCGAGTTTGTTATAAACGGATTCAAAGATCTCTCTTGAAGGGATATCATCACGATCGAGGTCAGCGAAGATCTCAAGTGCATTTATCTCCTCTTCGGAAAAGAGTCCTGTGTGCTCTTTTGCAAAATCCGTCAGGTGCTGTGCGCTTGTATATGCGCCCTGCATATCTATTCCGTAAAAAATGACAGAGTCGTCATAATCTTTATCCTTGTTATACTCTCTCATCCACTCAAAGAGACTGACCATCTCTTCGGTATCGTAAAGGGGATAGTCCAGAGTGCCCACAAGCTCTGTCAGATCCGATTCCTGCTCGTGGACCGCGTCGTTGATCCTTACGCCTTCTCCCACGGATATCTCAAATGCGATGCTGTGGCAGGTTCCTTCTTCGACCATTTTTTTGAGGAGATCCAGCTTGGCAATCTGGAACTCTCTGTTTCCGTGGGTCGCTTCGCCGATACCGATCACCCTGATGTCCGAAGGGATCTCAAGTTCATCAAGAGTCATGGCAACATTTTCTATTCCCCTGACATGTCTTTTCGATGAAAAAAACACGCCCTTCATTACGAGTATCATCACTACGAAAAATACTATGATCACTGCTGCGATGATGATTGCTGTTTTACTGAATTTTTTCATTAAGAGATACTTCCTTTTTATATTTTTATGTATTGCCCGTTTTCCCCGGATCATTTAAGATCCCTTTTTTCAATTCCTGCGATGCCGATGAAGAAGGAAAGAACAAGGACTGCGACGGACATAAGTATCTGTGCGGCTGCTCCGGGATTGACGAAATCATCCACAAGAGGGGTGTTTGAGAACCACTGTCCCAGGGCGTTGACGTTGTAGAGGCATGCAAGGGGCTTGAAAGCGGAACTGTCAGCGAAGACCATGAGGATCGCGTTTCCGAACATCACACAGTTGTATGCCATGACAAAGAGCATGAATCCGAAGACGAATGCACCGATGTAGTTTTTGATCCTGTAGCTGGTTGCTGCGATAAGTGCGGTGAAGCCGCAGTAAGCGAGGATGTCGACAAAGACGAGCAAAATGGTCTTTCCGGAGATCTGTGAGCCTGCCGAGATGCATCCGATGATACCGCCTGCGATATAGAAAAGGCTCATTATGAGGAGAGCGGAGATCATGGCGAGGATCATTGCAAGGCTGTCGTTTTTCTGTGTGTGTCCTGCGAGGATGCGGTTTCTGATGACACCGTCGGTGTACTCTGCGCATACGAACATGGGAGTGAAGATTGCGAAGAAGAATACCATGGCTGCACTGACAAAGAGGAATACCGTTTCGGGGCCGTATTTTGATACGGGAGGGAAGTTCACGATGCCCGATGTGAATGCGTATGTTACGGCCAGGGCGATGATGCAGCCTCCGATGAAATATATGTTTTTGATGAGCTTGTGAAGATTTGCTTTATATATGTTCAACATCTTTTTTTCCTTTGTGTTTATGATCACTTGATTTCTTTTTTACTGAAGATCAGGACTCCTGCGATGAGGGAAAGGGCGATGAGCGCTGCGTTTCCGATAACATACGATGAAAACGGATGTCTGACCATGGAGGAGAAGTGTGCGTAGGTAAAGTATCTGTCGTAGAAGTTATAGACCAGGAGCTTTGTTCCCTTAAGAAGGCTTATGCCGGTTTCAGGATAGAGCTTGTCGGCCACTTCGGTGGAGATGAGTTTGAAGATGAAGGTAAGCGCAAGTCCCGAGTAGCTCGCTGCTTTGTTTCCGCCGAAAATGACGATCAGCATCGAGCAGAACGCGCCGGCCGCCATGCACGCCATTGCGGAGATCAGGCTGTACTCGGCAACATCTGCAGCAGTCATTGAGCCGAAGCCTTTGGTGAAGATCACTGCGATGATGAGAGCTGATACCGTCGATACGATGCTCAGAATACCGGACAGCATGCTTCCGGTTATTATCATGGAGGCTGCGACGTTTTTTCTGCCGGATCCCGAGAGGAGTCTGTTGCGGATGGTACCGTCGTTGAATGCTCCGATGAAGACATATAATACCGTAGCTGCTATGACGAAAGGAGCTGCGCCGGAAAAGGCGGTGACAACATCGTCTGCGGACAGATCCGAATTTATGAAAAGAAGCACTGCTTTAAGTATTATCGCAAAAAACAGGTTGTATCCTGCGACCGTCGCAACACCTGCGATAAGACCGCGGCTTTTTATGATCCTGTGAAGATCCGAGTAGATCATATTAAGCATTTTCATTGCCTCCGATCAGTGAAAGGTAGAAAGCTTCGAGACTTTCGTCATGCTCTTCCATAGTGAAGATGGTGCAGTTTTTCTCTGCAAAAGCCTGAGCTATCGCAGAGAAGTTTATCTCTGAGAAGATATCGGCGCATGTGTCATCGATGATCCTGTATTCGATGCCGAGGCCGTCCATGATCTCTGCGAGAACGCCGGTGTCGCTGACCTTCATCCTGACGGATTTGCGGCACTCCTGTCTCAGTTCCTCGGCGCTCATCTCCCTGACGATGTGACCTTTGTCGATGAAGCCGTAGTGTGTTGCGAGTCTTGAAAGTTCATCAAGAATGTGGCTTGAGATGAGGAAGGTGATACCCTTTTCTCTGTTGAGTTTTAAAATCAGCTCTCTTATCTCGATTATTCCCTGGGGATCGAGGCCGTTTGTGGGCTCATCGAGGATTATGAAATCGGGGTTTCCGCAAAGGGCGATGGCGATACCGAGTCTCTGTTTCATTCCGAGAGAGAAGCGGCCTGCTTTTTTTCTGCCTGTGTCGGCAAGGCCTACCAGCTCAAGCAGCTCATCGACACCCTTGAAATCAGGAAGTCCGAGGACCAGATACTGCTGGATGAGGTTGTCTCTTGCCGTCATGTCCTTGTAGATCGCGGGGGATTCGACAACGGCTCCCATCCTGCGGCGCTCATGCTCGAGTGCCTTATCTGTATTTGCATGACCGAGAAGCTCGAAGGAACCTGAGGTGGGATGCTGAAGTCCGCAGAGGATCCTTATAAGGGTTGTCTTTCCTGCGCCGTTCTTGCCGACGAATCCGTAGATGGATCCTTTTTCGATATTCATGTTGAGATCGGTGAGTGCGCTGAAGCTTCCGTATTTCTTGCAAAGTGAGTTGCTTTTGAAAATGTATTCCATGGTCTGCCTTTCTTTTGTTTCGTTTTTGTTGATGATGTAATGATAAAGGGACAGGGTCAAGAAACCTGCCAAAGAATCGTCAAGAAATCGTCAAGATTTATGACA
>CAMNEB010000170.1 GCA_946536155.1 uncultured Lachnospiraceae bacterium
CCTTAATCTTCATCGTCCGCCTCCTCGGATCCGCTTTTCCGGCATGTTGATCAAACCGTCTCGTCCACCTTAAGTCCCATAAGGTCCACATCAATCAGCGCCATCTTATTCTTAAGTTCTTCCAGTGCCGCTTCTGCCTGCCCTGAACTCTGATACATCTGCACCGGATTAAGATCTGTCAAGTCCGAAAGTTCCAGATCTTCCTGTTTTCTTTCCCGGCTTCTTGCTTCCACATCACTGATGGCCTCACGGTTATTATGAGCCAGAGCTTCCTGAAGTTCCTTCTGCTCCTCGCGCTTCGCTTCGATCTTGGCCTGTTCTTTTTCTTCTTCCTTCTCTTTCTCTTTTTCTTCCTGCTCTTCGCGAATCTTCTCGTCCTGTTTTTCTTTGGCATCCGTGACCACCATCCCGATCACATCACGCTCTGCAGCTGCGATAATAGCTTCTCCGTCCTTCTTCGCATCCAGCATGGTATGCTGTTTATTATTCTCCGATTCCGCATCCGTATAACTCTGCGTTGCCGCGATCATGGCTTTATCCGCCTCATCGATACGTTGCTTTGCAACAGTAAGCCTCTCATCTGCTTCCAGCATACGGGACTGATACTCTGTCAGGTTCTTCATTATTTCTTTCGAACGTTCTACATTGTTTACAAAATCAGGATTGTTAAGTTTTTCCTCTAACGGCTGTTTTCTCCACGCCATTATCCATTCCAGATCCTTCTGCTCATCCGACTCAGGGCCAAGATTATACTCTTCCTTAAGATCTTTCATCGTCTTTTCTGCATCATTGGCCATCTGTTTTGCAGATGCCTTCTCCGACCTCTGCTCCGCCACAAAATCCTTCAGATCCTGCAAGCGTTTCTGGAAATCCCTGTCCGTATTCCAGGCATCCGATACCATCTTAAAGGCCTGCTTTCTGGCGCTTTCCAGCTTTTCTTTAACCGGATCCCGCCCCATATTCAGGTTCCCGGCAAACACAGTCATCCCCTTTTTCTCTTCTTTCGGGGCATTCACTGTGCTGACAGTTGCTTTTACCTGCTGCTGTGTATTCTGATTTCCTATACCATTGATCGAAATATTCATATGCCGCACCTCCGTGGTTCTTATCCCCTGAAGTCAAAATGTGATCCGATCGCGCGTTCTGTATCTGTCATAACCCTGTTTGCCGCATTGCTGTACGAATAGCTTTGTACCTTCGATAACAGATCATCCATCGAATCCGCTTCTATGGTCTCATATTCTTTTCCATAGGCTTCAACAACCTTATCGTGTATCCTCTCCTCTATATCCTTGGGAATCTCATCATGATCCGAAGTATTCTCCCGTCCCCTGTCCTCAGTCCTTTTTTCCTCTTCTGCCTTCTTTTCGTCCCTGCGTTTCTGAATGCGCTCCTCCTGCGCTTTCTTTTCCGCTTTTTTCTTCTCTTTTGCCTTAAGTTCCTTCTTTTCTGCCGCTTTCTTTTCTATGCGTTTCTTTTCAAGCGCCTGCGATTTCTCGACCGTGGCGAAGAAACTTTCCTTGCCCTCAGAATCCACGGACATACCTAAATTCTTAATCAATGCTCCTGTGCTTGCAAGGCTCTTCTTTGCCTCTGCCATTTTATTCTGTGCACCGGCTATGATGCCTTCGTATTTCTTGCGATATGACTCATCCGTTGCCATACGCTCGATCTTCTCCTCGTCGATCAGCACCACCATCTTGCCGGCATGACCGTATGCCGCAGCGTTCTGCTGCACCTGTCCCTTCATATCCTTGCTTACGGCTATGAATTCCATATTATGATACTTGGATTTCAGCGTATCATAATAAGCCTTCGCCTTATCCGAAAGCTGCACATCACCTATGGTGTTGCCATATTCCGTTGTTCTGGGTACTAAAGAACTCTTTGGATCGATCGGGGACCAGCCTTTGGTCTCGACCTTGCCTTCCTCTTTTACAGACGGATCCCTCTCAGCCTTACGTGCATCAGAAGCCCCGGTGCGGTCGGAACCCATATTTCTTGCTTTGATCGTATAATTGATCTGCTGATACGCAGATGTACCATTCACAGATGCCATGACCAACTACCTCCTTGTAGATGCCATCGAAATCCTTTTCAATGCCTTAAACGAGATAAAAATACCTCAATAGAATTATCGGTCAGGCAATTACATATCATAACCCCCACGGATATGAGCAATCTCCCGAAAAAAGTCACTTTTTCCTGTAAGAAATGCCAATGCATATAGCATATGAGAACTAATGGGGCTTTCACATCCCATCCGTTCCCGCAATGACGAACTGCGCCGTCAGAGGATATGCCGGAACATTTACACTCGGATCGTTCCTGTCGCTGTCCATCAGTACCTTGGTTATCCGGTAGGTTCCCGGAGCCAGTTTACCATACAGCCATTCCCAGTTAATATCTTCCTCAGACTCGCCTTCCGCAGGCAGGATAAATCCTTCGTCAGTGAAAGCCCAGTCTTCGATGATCGTCGACACGTCCTCCCAAGTATCGTCATTCAGTACTTCAAGGTGATAGCCTTCCCCATAGATCAGTTCCCCGCAGTCACGCTTATCATACTGCCAAAGATGGATCTTAAGCCCTCCAGGCGTAACATTTGATACGCTCATCATCACTGCTATAGTTTCATCTTCCGATTCCGGTATGTACTGTCCTATACCGCCCTCCGTCTTTCCTTCATTAAAGCGTACTGTATCCAGTATCGAAAGCGCTTCTTCCCACATCACATCCGTCCAGGAATCGCACTCCGTATGCTGGGCTACTATCTCCGGCTTCTCACCCTTTATCAGGATATAATCCCAGTGCTCATGGTCATCATAAGTCCCCATATAAGCCGTATATCCTGCAAGGGTCATCTCCTCTGTCTCCAGTCCGGTTCCACATACCCCAAAGCCGTCTATGCAGAACACCTCTATCTGACCGTCCTTAGCATCCTCCGGCTTCAGTATCAGACCATAAAGGCCATAACTCAACTTACCGCTGTCTACCGGTGCCGCTTCAATACTCCAGCCATCACGCTTTTCTACAGTAATCTCACCATAGGGCCCGCCAATGCCCACTGTTGTCATCTCCTGATCTGCCGTTCCTTCTGCCGATACCGGCTCAGCCTCCACCGGAGCAGTCGATTCCGGCTCCAGCGTATTCATATCTCTTATCTTTACCGGTTCCTGCCCAGCCTGTTGACTTATCATATGATTCGCACTTTCGCTAATCCCTGCCGTGACAATATATAAACACACTGACACGATACAGATAATGACCGGTATTGCTCTTTTTTTCCCTTTTATGATAAAACATGCGATAAACGCCAGAAGCCCGGCGACAAGCAACAACTTCCAAGCCGGGTTCGAAAAGATCCTGTTCAATGTTATGGCTGTATTTACACTCATGAAGCCGCCTCCCTTATATGCTGATATTTGTGATACGGATCAGGAGACAGTTTTTTATGGTTTATGTCCTAGCAACCGCGCCAGAACGGACGGAAACGATACTTTATCATAACTTTGCTTTACCTATTCCTAATCGAATCTGTCTCCTTACACCATCTCCAGACGCCTTTCCATCCGTTGCCAAAACGCCCCATCATATCCTGCTCTGGCTGCAGAGATAAATATCGATTTTCTTCACCAGTGATCCTGTCAATGACCGCCTTTAAAACCATATGGTCGGTTGGTCCCTCCGACACTATTCCGATCACCTTTTTCCATAAGCTTCCTGGAAAATGATATCCTTCTCTTTACGCCTATGTTTCCGTTCCTTCCTTCATAGAACA
>CAMNEB010000171.1 GCA_946536155.1 uncultured Lachnospiraceae bacterium
ATCCCTGCTGCCATAAGAATCCCTGCTTCCGTAGGAATCCCTGCCGGCATATCTGTCATCGTCGTATGAGGATGCAGAGGATGACCTTTTACGGGGAACATATCCGTCAAGGCATTCGGGCGGTATCTCCTTTATGAATCTGCTGATGGGGTTGAACTGGGTCTCGCCCCTCATCATCCTTGCCTTGGCGCAGGTCAGGATCAGCTCCTTCTCTGCTCTTGTCATACCGACATATGCAAGTCTTCTCTCTTCCTCAATATCGTCGGGATCACCCGATGAAAGGGAGAGATATCCGGGGAAGAGTCCGTCCTCCATTCCTGTAAGGTACACGACCGGAAATTCAAGTCCCTTTGCCGAGTGAAGTGTCATGAGAAGGACTCTTTCTTCGGCAAGATCCGTGTTATCAAGATCACTTACCAGTGCCACCTCTTCGAGGAAATCGGTCAGGGTCCCTTCCGGGTTCTGATCCGAGAATGAAACCGCCTTGCTGACCAGCTCGTTGACATTTTCTATGCGGTCATCCGCCTTCTCATCGTCCTGATCCTTAAGGTAATCCTCATACCCGGTAAGTTCGACTATCTGTGAGATCAGTTCGCCGAGAGATGCATTTTCGTTATAGGCCCTGAGCACTCCGATCAGATCGGTAAACGCCTGAATCCTGGTCCCAGCTTTCCCGAGTCCGGGTATGTCGTCTGCCCTGCACATCGCCGCGAACATGGAAAGATCCCTGCTCTCCGCATATTCACGTATCTTATCGAGAGTGGCATTTCCTATCTGTCTCTTGGGGACGTTCACTATCCTCGCCACAGCCAGATCGTCTATGCCCGAATCGATGACCTTCAGATATGCGAGGATATCCTTGATCTCAGCTCTCGAATAGAAATTGATGCCTCCGACAACGCTGTAGGGGATACCTGCCATCAGAAGTCTTTCTTCTATGATACGGGACTGGGCATTTGTCCTGTAGAGGACCGCGCAGCTTCCGTAACCGTACGTGCCCATCCTCTTTCTGTGCTTTATATCCGAAACGATATATTCAGCCTCCATGTATGCGGTATCAAACTGCTCGAAATGAGGCTTCTTTCCTCCTTCATTTTCAGTCCAGAGTTTTTTATCCTTTCGTCCCCTGTTATTTCCTATCACGGCATTTGCCGCATCGAGTATGAAATGGGTGGAGCGGTAATTCTGCTCGAGCTTGATGACTTTTGCTTCGGGATAGTGTTCCTCGAAATCAAGGATATTTCTTATATTGGCACCCCTGAAGCGGTAGATTGACTGGTCGTCGTCTCCCACCACGCAGAGATTCCTGTATTTGTCCGCGAGAAGTCTTATGAGTTCAAACTGTGCGGTGTTGGTATCCTGATATTCGTCAACAAGTATATATTTAAATCTCTCCCTGTACTTTTCCAGAAACTCCGGAAACTCCCTGAAGAGTTTTACTGTCAGCATTATGATGTCGTCGAAATCAACGGCATTGTTTTTACGGAGAGTATCCTGATACTCATGATAGCATCTGGATATCACCGTCTTGGTAAAATCATTTATGACATATCTGTCATATTCATTCTCGTCGATCAGTTCATTCTTTGCAGAGGAGATCTCGGAAAGCACGCTCCTCTCTTTATACATTTTGGTATCTATGTTGAGGCGCTTGAAGACATTCTTCATAACGCTCTTCTGATCGTCCGTATCATATACGGTGAATCTGTCATCATATCCGAGAAGCGCTATTCCTGACCTGAGCATACGGATGCATGCCGAGTGAAAAGTTGATACCCACATGTATTCGGAACCGGGACCGATAAGTCCCGCGATCCTCTCCTTCATCTCACCCGCAGCTTTGTTCGTGAAGGTAACGGCAAGAATGTTGTAGGGATCGATCTTCTTCTCGGAGATCAGATACGCGATCCTGTAAGTGAGGGTACGCGTCTTGCCGGAGCCTGCACCGGCCAGTATGAGGAGCGGTCCGTCCGGTGCGGTAACAGCCTCCGCCTGTTTGGGATTTAATCCGTTCAAAAGATCCATTAAGCATTCTCCTTGATGGTACAGAAATTCCAGACCTTGATATTAAACTCGACTATGCCGCTGCCGCAATAGGGGCAGAACTTCATGCCGAGATTCTTTATGACACCGCCGCAATTGGGACAGTTGAGTGCATGTGATGCGGCACCGATGTTTTCAACCTTTTCGGAGTCCTGTATATAGCAGCAGTCAATGATATACCTTGTCTGGACAAGAGAATCCTTACTGCCTCTTATGACCTTGCCGTCCTGCTCCGCCCAGAACTTGTACTGAACGGATGACTGAAATCTGACAACGCATCTTCCACCGTATCTGTTATATGTATTGAGAACGGTATTGTGGATCTTAACTCCTTCGTAATGTTCTTTGATCTCACGAAGGTTTAAGTCATTTAACCTGAGGAAAAGAGCTTCCTTAAGTTCTTCGTTGCCGTCCTGAAGTGCGGAGGCATTGTTCGTGTCCAGCGCAAGCAGGTATTCCCTGAGACAGTTCTCCGCCCTTGCTTTCATCTCATCCACATTAAAGTCCGGGAAATCTCTGGAAAGCTTCGGCACATAAATGGAGGAACCGTCGGATATGGACTTTGGAGTTTTTTCATAGAGCTCTTCCTGCCTTTTGAGATTTGCGATCAGATCGTCATTTCCGTAGACCTGTCTTGAGATCTCCTTTGCCTTGTTTTTTATTTTTAAATAGATCACGAAGCCGGCCACCATGACCCCGGCAAGAAGAACAAGAAATATTATCGAAGAGATAAGAGGAAACATTCTCATATGACTTCCCTTTCAAAAAGCCCGTCCCCATATCGGAGACGGGCTTTAAAATCAGAATCGATCAATTACTGCTTGATATCGTTTGCATCAAAAGGATCTCCGCACTGAGGGCAGAACTTAGGAGGATTAGCGGGATCTTCGGGCTCGAATCCGCACTTGTCGCACTTGTAAAGAGGTGCACCCGCAGGTCTCTTTGCTCCGCAGTTATTGCAGAAATTGCCCTGGTTTACGGTTCCGCATGAGCAGGTCCAGCCTGCATTCGAAGGCTTGGGACTTCCGCAGTTGGAGCAGAACTTGCCGGTATTGCCTGCGGTTCCGCATGAGCAGGTCCAGCCGTTTACGGGAGCTGCGGCACCTGCGACAACTCCGCCCTGAACGGGCTGCTGCTGGTACATAGGCTGCTGATACATGGGCTGCTGATATCCCTGCTGTGCACCCATCTGGTACATGCTCGATGCCTGCTGTCCGCCCATCATACCTGCCATGCCCATTCCGGCGAATGCCATCATGGGACCGGTAGAAGTATTAGCTGCTGCTTTTTCCATAGCGTTGACGGTTCCGAGAGTCATAGCTGCAGCGCCCATGTTGGGATCTCTGTAGACTGCTCTCTCCTGAGCATCCTTAAGTCTCTTCTCATCCTCTTCGTTAGCCTTAACGGAGTTGATGGAGATGGATGCGATATTGATTCCGCGGAGGTCGCCCCACTGGCTTGAAAGTTCCTCATTGAGGATGTTGCAGAGCTCTGTGGTGTGGCCTACGAGCTGATCGTACTCGATACGCTGTGCGGAGATCTTGGCAAATGCGGGCTGAAGCGCACTGACAAGCTCCGACTTCATGATGGAGGAAAGAGCTTCCTTGGTATAGTCACCGGAAACATTTCCCGATACATGCTTATAGAAAAGAAGGGGATCTACGATCTTGAAGGAATACTCGCCGT
>CAMNEB010000172.1 GCA_946536155.1 uncultured Lachnospiraceae bacterium
AAAAACATGGTGCACTCACAGATAAGTTACGCTGCGAGGCTGTTATAGTTTTCGGACGCGACATGCGAAACGCCCCCTGTCATGTTTATAATCCGGGGTCAGCGGGTGACGCCAGAGTATAAAGATGCTGACGCCGAGGCACTTGCGAAAAACTATGGATTTTGTAATCCCTCGCAGGAACGCCTGCTCGCGAACAAAATCTCATAGTTCGATGCGTCTCGCCTGGCCCGAGCGGTGCGAAGGGCCTGCGGCACAGAGTGAAACTTTACGGTAAAAGCATCTCCGCTTAACGCCGAGAAAAGGAAGCATTTTATACCGGCGGCAGGACCCGCTTGTCCGCGTATATAACATGACATGGGAAAAGTCCCCGTGACAGAAACAAAAGGACCTTCCTTGCGGGAAGGTCCTTTTATTTTTTGCTTTTATTTCTTCTTAACAGCCTTCTTTGCAGCCCATTTGACGGCAAAGAAAGGATTTTTGATGGCTTTTTTCAGCTTCTCGATATACGCCTGCTGCTCTTCCACTATCGACTGCTGCTCGGATAATCTCCTCTGAAGTTCCTCTTTTTCCTTCCTGAGGTTTTCGTTATCTTCGAATATCCTGTTCTTCTCACGGAGCTCATCTTCAAGCTTTCCGTAAAGCTTCTTGTAATTGTTGAGACTGTCCATACCGAGGCCGTCGCCTGCGACCCTCTTCTGGAAAGCATTCTCCATCTCATCCAGAAGCTGCGTAAGATTCTCATCAATACCCATGAACGCCGCAAACTGCTGTCTGGTCTTTATCTGCCCCGGAATATTCACATAGCTCTCAAATATGCATCTGAAGACCCTGTATCTGATGTAATCCTCGGGTACCGGGAACTCCGAGAGCCATTCATAATCGATGCATACCATGCCGCTCTTTGTGATGAGGAAATTCCCGAATATCATATCCAGATTGATATTCTTAAGTCCGGGGATCCCGTCAGGAACATCTATGTCACCGTAGAACTCCCTGAACTCATCCGTCTTTTCAAAAGTGCACCTGCAGTCCTGTGAGATATTGTTCATCAGGATATTCAGATGCTTATTGACATCGGTCCTTATATCTTCAAGAGAAGATACCGCATAATCGATGCAGTCGTGATCGAAGGGAAGTCCGCTGACATAATCAAAATAGAGCTCGTCTCCTTTTCTCACGACTCCCACGGGCTTTATGGTCCTGTAGCATTTATCCGTAAGGACCCTGTTCTGTTCTATCCTGTCGATATGGGAGACTGCCTCCTTGCACGCGGGGCTCTTTACCGCATAGAGCTTTCCGTTTTCCTCCACGATCCTCGTATCCACGCGGTACTCTCTGCAGCGCAGAGTGTTGAACTTCGCATATATGCATTTCTCCGTGAATGCATCGGGGGATGCGGTTATCACAAAGGAATTGGCAAAATCGGGATAAAGCCCGTCCGCACATACCTGGTCCGTAGCCTTGATCTCGTCAAAGCATTCGATCTTTGCTCTGTCATAATTGGGTGATCTGCAGGTGATATCGCCCGGGCCCGGAAGCCTTCTGTCGGAATAGATCTCCATGGGAAGCTTATAATCGGGAACGGGATAACGGAATTCGATATCCTTAAATCCCGCAGCTTTGAGCATCGCATCCAGCGCATAGCCGGAAAAGGTCCTGACCCTCTCCACTCCGTGATACCCCTCTATGCCGTCAAAGGGGCGTCCCGTGTGGTCCTCGCAGGCTCCCGCAAAATACTTCATTCCGTATTTATTTTCTATGGCGATATAGAGCTTGCCCCCCTCTTTTAAAAGGGACCTGCATTTTTTCAGCATATCCACAAAGGGATCATTGGAAGAAATATAATATATGGAGTATTCAAATACTCCGATGAGAGTCACGATATCGAATTTTTCCTTAAACTCAACATCCTCAAAATTCCCCACCATGATGCGGAGATTATCATGATCTTTGTTCCTGTACGCATTGATGGAAGATCTCTTCTTCGAAAGATCGACACAGGTAACGCTTCCGCATTTCTCGCAGAGAATACCTGTCACAGCACCGCATCCCGAGCCGATCTCAAGTGCGGAGGCATTTTTATCCATATCCGCCCATGAAAGGATATTCTTCCTGATATCGGAGAGATGATAAAGCTCGGCCCAGTCGCTTCCCTCTGCAAGCCTTCTGTCTATATCCTCTCCGCTCTTTACGATATCAAGTATCCTGTCCTCAACGCTCTCGCCGTCTGAGTAGGTATCCGTGCCTTTGTAAAAGCTCAGATCAAGTATTACATTTCCGATCTTTTCTTCACTCATATTATCAGTACCTTGTCAGTATCAGTTTTTCCGATATCTGTCAGAATGCTTACGGAATAGATTCCCTCAGCCATATCGTTTCTGTCGAATCTCGCCCTGAAGCCGCAGTATTCTACGTCCTTGCGTCCCGTTATGGAGACAAGGTCGGGCCTGTACCAGTCTGCGATCTCCGCGATATAGCAGTTATCCCCGCTTCTTAAAACCAGTGCTCTCTTCAGGAAGGAGTTCTCCATATGTCCCTGTATATATGCCCATCCGAAGATATTGACCCTTTCAAAGGAGTCGCACTGATCGAAATAATACTTGAAATCATCCCTGACAGGAGCTTTTTCCCATTTGGATATCTCCGCTGCGGTCATCTTCCTGACCTTAGTCGCAACATCATACATCCATTTGGTGTAGTTCGGTACATTGCCGGTAAATCTGCGGCTCAGATGTATGCTGTAGAAAGGATGGGGAGGATCTTTAAGAGCATGCTTTGCATAAAGTGTCTGATGTTCTTTAAGCATCCTGCGGAATTTGGTGATATTTACATCATCGGATCCGCGGCTTACGGACTCTGCATGTATCAGACAGACATCTCCCCTTATGCAGTTGACATATCCCGCATTTACCAGATCATAGCAAAGTGCCACATCGTTGTAGCACACCTCCATGCTCTCATCGAATCTGCCGATCTTCTCAAAGACTTCCCTGCGGACAGCGAGGCATGCCGCGGTGACACCGTTGACGTCGGCGGGCATCTTCGCATATCTGCTGTCAGGATCCGAAAGTGAATAGCAGTGAAAGATATGGCCGGGACCGTTCTCGTATTCCTTGATACCTCCGTGCTGTATGACATCACTGTCAGGATATATGAGAAGGCATCCGACGGCACCCGAATACGGAAGACGTGCCTGTCCGGCGAGGCTTCCGAGCCATTTGGGTTCGGTGATCCTGATATCGTCATTTAAAAATACCAGTACATCACCTTTTGCATGAGATGCGCCCAGATTGCACATATATGAAAAATTGAAATCCTTCTTCTCGTATATGTACTGCGCATTGTATTTTCCGCAAAGCTCTTCTATGAGTACCCTGTTCTCATCGGAGCTTCCGTTATCGACTATTATTATCTCGTAATCCCTGTAGAGCGTAAGATCGTTTACAGAGCCCAGAACATCCGTCAGAAGTCCCGGGTTATCCTTTGACGGGATTATTATGCTGACAAGTCCTTCGGTCTCATGGTCGATTATGACCCTGCCGTCACACATGGTCAGTTTTCCCTTAAGTCCTCTTCTCTCAAGTGCTCTTCTTACAGGCTCCGGATCCGCATCCGGAAAAACATATCCTTCAAGTCTGTGGCAAAGTACCCTGTCGATATGGGATACCCTGAAGCTTTCCGATATCCTGAGCCAGAGGTCGTAAA
>CAMNEB010000173.1 GCA_946536155.1 uncultured Lachnospiraceae bacterium
CCGCATCCGGAGCCGATCTTTGATACATCCCTGCCCTTTGCCGCAAGCTTTCCTTTGATGTAGTTCTGGATGGCAACAAGAAAAGCAAGTACGAAGAAAGCACCGGGGGCAAGAACAAATATCGTGATGCCGTATTCCTCGGGAAATACTCTCATTCCGAAGAATGTTCCGCTTCCTATCAGCTCTCTGAAAATGCCCAGGAGCGTAAGTGCCATGGTAAAACCGAGTCCCATTCCGAGTCCGTCAAAGAAAGAAAGTATGGCGGAATTATGATATGCATAGCTCTCGGCACGTCCTAAGATGATGCAGTTTACCACGATGAGCGGAATGTATATTCCCAGTGACGCATTCAGCGAAGGAAGGTATGCTTCCAGAAGGAGCTGCACCATGGTGACAAAGGATGCAACGATGACGATGAATGCGGGGATCCTGACCTTATCGGGTATCACTTTTCTGAGAAGTGATATGAAAAGATTGCTCAGAGTAAGTACCGCCGCGGTGGTGAGTCCCATCCCGAGTCCGTTGACTGCGGAAGTGGTGACCGCAAGAGTCGGACACATGCCCAGCGTCAGGACCAGTGTGGGATTTTCTTTGATGATGCCGTTATAAAGCCGCTCTAATATTTTTTTCATGATGCACCTCCTTCTGCGGAAGATATTTCCGCAAATACATCAAGAGATGCATTGACACAGTTTACAAATGCAGTGGTCGTCACGGTCGCTCCGCTTATGGCATCTATCTCATCGGGAGACTGTTTAGAGGTCTTGGTAAATGTTATATGCTCCGAATTAAGTCCGTGAAGCTGGGGAACCAGTACGCTCTCCGCTCTCATTCCCAGTCCTGCGGTTTCGGATATCTCAAGGATCGACACGCCGTTGAGCCTTCCTTCCGCGGATATACCGCACATGATCTTGATATCTCCGCCATAGCCTTCGGAGGAGGTCACTTCGATGGCATATCCTTCAAAAGTGCCTTCCCCGGAATATGCTCCGTAGATATTTCCGACGGTGACACCGTTTTCTTTGAATCCCTTTGCAAGAGTATCGGAGGGTTTTATATCAGTCAGGACAAAAGACAATCCTTCGGATGCATACATATCCGGCGGAAAAACAGCCATACAGCTGCGGGATACGGCAAGCTCTTTCTGAGCAGCTATGGGTTCCTCGGTGATATGATATACGCCTCCAAGGGCAAGTCCGGATACAAATGTGATGATGAGGAGAACGATGGCGTTTCTTACCGCTTCTTTAACATCTTTATTCATCTCATCTGCCTCCTTTCCTGAAATCGGAGGGCTTTATCCCAAAGGGAACGGGAACGGTCAGCTTGTCGATCAGAGGCACGATACAGTTGCCTAAAATGATCGCATAGGAAACGCCTTCGGCAGATGCACCGAAGAGCCTGAAGAGACCTGTCATGATGCCGAGGAAGATACCGAAGACGACCTGTCCTTTTTTGGAGACGGGTCTTGTTACGTAATCGGTCGCCATGAAGAATGCACCGAGCATAAGTCCGCCGCCCGCAAGCTGTGCGGTCAGGTATGCGGGATCAACTCCGTGTCCGCTGAAAAATACGATGAAAAGTGAAAATGAAAGGATGTAGCTTGCCGGGATATAAAGGTCTATGACACCGGTAAGAAGGAGTATGCAGGCTCCGAGAAGCAGCATGACCGCAGAAGTTTCGCCGATGGTTCCGGGAATGTTTCCGAAGATCATAGCCTTGATATCAACAGCCTCTCCCGCCTTCAAGAGCGCAAGGGGAGTCGCTCCCGTATATGCATCCGTTGAAAAATCCGTCATGGCAACGGGGAAAGATATGAGAAGGAAGCATCTTGCGGCAAGTGCGGGATTCATGAAATTCTTGCCCAGTCCGCCGAAAAGTTCCTTGACCACAACAATGGCAAAAACAGAACCGAGAGCAGCCTGCCATAAAGGTATTGAGACAGGAAGGTTGAGCGCCAGCAAAAGGCCAGTGACGCATGCAGAGAGGTCGCTGATCCTGACCTTCTTTTTCACAATGACCGCAAACAAAGCCTCGGATAATACCGCACTCAGGATGCACACGCCCGTGACCAGCAGGGCTCTTATTCCGAAATTGTAGATTCCGTATCCGAGAGCGGGCAAAAGAGAAAGAACGACCGTGAACATTATCAGCTGTGTCGTTGCACCGCTCCTGATATGGGGATTTGACGATACTTTAGGTAGACTCATTTATAAAGATCCCTTCATGGATTATTTTCTGCGTTTAGCAAGTTCAGCCCTTCTCATTGTCTTGATATTCTGGGTAAGAGGCTGCTTTGCGGGACATACGTAGCTGCAGCATCCGCATTCACAGCATTCCATTCCGCCGTTTCTCACAAAGTTCTCACTGTCGCCGGCTTCAGCCATATCGGAAAGTCTTCCGGGAATAAGTCCCGCAGGGCACGCATAAGAGCATCTTGAGCAATTGATGCAGGGCGTTGTCTCCGCTTCCGAAACGGGATCCTTCTCAAAGGCAAGAAGCGCCGTAGAGGTCTTTGTTACGGGAACGTCGGTTGAAAACATGGCAAATCCCATCATGGGTCCTCCGCATATTATCTTGCCGGGATCTGCCTTGAATCCGCCGTTCTGCTCGATGAGTTCCGTATAACTCATGCCGCAGGGGACCCTGTAATTGCAGGGAGAAGTCACCGCATCGCCTGTGAGGGTAACTATCCTCTCCATGAGCGGTTTTCCGAGCACCACGGCATTGTAGACCGCATATATGGTGTCCACGTTATTTACGATGCATCCCACATCCGCGGGAAGCATGGAAGAATTAACCTTCCTGCCGGTCGTCGCATAAATGAGCTGTCTCTCACCGCCCTGGGGATACTTGGTCTGCAGCTCTTTGATGCTGATGATGGTATCTTCCCTTATGAGCTTTTTGAATTTACCGATACATTCGGGTTTATTGTCTTCAACGGCGATGATACCGTGCGCTCCGGAAAAAAGACTGAGGATTATCCTGAGTCCTTCCGTGACCTTATCACCCTCTTCGATGACTCTTCTGTAATCGGAGGTAAGATAGGGTTCGCACTCTGCGCAGTTCATGATGCAGTAGTCGATGGAATCGGGATCCTTGGGGGAGAGCTTCACATGTGTGGGAAAGCCCGCACCTCCCATGCCCACTATGCCCGCTTTTGCTATCCTTGCAAGGATCTCTTCGCGGGACAGAGTTCTCCAGTCGGCCTCTTCATAGCTGACTTCGTTAAAGAGCCCGTCATTTTCGATCACGATACTGTCCACGAGATCACCCGTGGCAACTCTTCTCTTCTCAATGGATTTGACTGTTCCTGATACGGAGGAATAAACAGGCGCGGAAACAAAGCCTCCCGCCTCTGCTATCATCTGTCCTCTGAGGACCTGATCTCCTTTTTTGACAAGGGGTTTAGCCGGTGCACCGATGTGCTGGCTGACAGGAAAAACCATCTCTTTTCCGGGGACGGCGTCCGCGATTCTCTTATGTTTGGACAGACTCTTTCCGTCTTTCGGATGAATTCCGCCCTTAAATGTAAACTTTGGCATTTTTCTCACCTGCGAGTTTTTTACATACACAATAAATATACCTCAAAACGCCCTTTATTTCTACAGTAAAAGGGCTGAAATACATACCGTTTTGAGGTGCCGCGTTTTTTTGTAAAGTGATATGAAAGCCATATAGCAAAGTGATA
>CAMNEB010000174.1 GCA_946536155.1 uncultured Lachnospiraceae bacterium
CCGCTGTTTCCGAAAGCATCGCTAAAGCTGCTCTGAACGGTATCGTTTCTGTAAGAATCGGAACCATAGGTATCATATCCGGAAAATCCGGTATCGACTCTTGAAAGCGGGGTGAGGAACACATCGTTCTGCTGGGCAGATTTGGTTCCTGCGGTCTTGGAGTTCGGATTTGCAAAGATTGCAATTATCAGACCTATCACAAAAAGAACGATCTCAAGTGCACTTTCCTTAAGGAATTCTGGATGAGTTACGATCTCCATGACATCTCCGAAATAGGGAACCGCTTCAAACATCGTGACCCTGTACATCTGGGATGCGTAGTAGCAGCCCTGGATATAGAAATATACGTACATGGCCAGAATGCTTATCGTAACATGGCAGAAGGTTCCGCCTGCACCGTAAGGTCCCTTTCCAAGCCTGAATCCTCCGGCGATAAAAAGAGGAAATCCTAAATAAAGTATATAGAAGATCCTGTTTAATCCGAGGACCAGAAGATCCGCAAAAGCGACAATCAGCACCGCTGCGATGAGTGCGCCGAGGATTCCAGTAATATAATTGCCCTCGGAATTCTGGACTTTGCTGATGGCGGCGTTCCTGTTGTTCAGATAACACTGTCTGTGCATACGTCTTGCGGCAGTATTTCCGTACATTCCTGCGGTATCACAGCTTCCCATGGAACAGTAGGGGCACTGATCCACGGTCAGCACTCCGGCATTATTCGAAATGATCGATCTGATGGCTTCATAATTGGATACCGCCATCTTGGCATTCTTAAATCCGAATATGATCGAATCCCCCGACACGGAAGGCTTTTTAAGTCCCGCAGCATCAGCCGCATCCCTGATGGGGCCAATGATCGAAGGTGCCTTCTCCTTGCCGCAGTATACATATACCGTGGCATTACCCTGATAATTGTTGATCCTTACGGGTACGCCGTTTACAACATCGAATGCGTTAACACCGTTACTCTTGAGTCCGAATGAACTGACAAGATTAGTGAAAATATTTGCAGCCATTTATTCTCTCCCTTCAGTTGTTCACTTAACCAAGCTGGTTCTCAAGTACTTTTGAAGCTTCAGCCACAGCTTTTTCGATTCCGGAAGGATCCTTGCCGCCGGCCTGAGCCATGTTCGGTCTTCCGCCACCGCCGCCTCCGCAGATGGGAGCCAGTGCCTTGATAAGATTGCCCGCATGTGCTCCCGCACCTACGGCGCCATCCGTAGCCATTGCCACGATATTTACTTTTCCTTCAAGCTCTGAGAAAAGAACAACAACGCATTCTCCGAGCTTTGCCTTGGTCTGGTCTCCGAGGTCTCTTAAGCCGTTCATATCGACACCCTTTAAGGATGCGGCAACAAGCTTCACGCCCTTTACCTCTGTGACCTTATCGCTCACATCACCGAGAGCATCCTTAGCAGCCTTGCTCTTAAGGGATTCAAGCTCCGAACCGAGAGCCTTTATCTCCTCGTTCATCTGTGCAATGCGGTTTGCAAGCATATCGGGAGTGGTCTTTGCAGCCTTTGAAGCTTCCAGAAGAAGCTCCTCACGCTCCTTATAATATGCGATGACATTATCTGCGGTAACAGCTTCGATACGTCTTACACCGGCTGCGACTCCGCTTTCAGAGAGGATCTTGAAGGATGCGATCTGTCCCGTCTTAGAAACATGAGTACCGCCGCAGAGCTCGATGGACCAGTCGCCTGCATTTACGACTCTGACCTCATCTCCGTATTTTTCTCCGAAGAGCGCCATGGCACCGGTTGCTTTTGCTTCCTCAATGCCCATGACCTTTGTGACCACATCAAGATCTTCTGCGATCTTCTCATTTACTATCTTTTCAACTTCTGCGATCTGCTCTGCGGTCATAGCCTGACCGTAGCTGAAATCGAAACGTGTTCTGTAAGGATCCTGATATGATCCCTTCTGATGAGCACCGTCTCCGAGAACCTCCTGAAGTGCCTTCTGAAGCAGATGGGTTGCGGTATGGTTCTTGCAGGTTGCGCTTCTTTCAGCCTTGTCAACAACAAGAGATGCCTTATCTCCCTTATTGATGCTGCCGGAGGTAACCTTTCCGATATGTCCTATCCTTCCACCGGGGAGCTTTACGGTCTCGCTGACTTCGAAAACGGCGGATGCGGTCTTTATGATACCGGTATCGCCCTTCTGTCCGCCCATGGTAGCATAGAAGGGAGTCTTCTCCGTGATGAGCGTACCTTCCTCACCGCATGAGAGACTGTCAAGAAGAGATTCTTCACCTGCGATAGCAGCTATCGTTTCCTCGGATTCAAGACAGTCATATCCTATAAATACACTCTTAAGGGACTCGTCAAGCTTGTCGTAAACCGCAGGGCTTGTGAGCTTTGCGGAGAAGTTTGCATTCTCTCTCGCCTTTGCTTTCTGCTCTTCCATAGCGGCCTTAAATTCTTCTTCGTCAAGACTAAGTCCCGCTTCCTCCGCAAGCTCTGATGTGAGCTCTACGGGGAATCCGAAGGTATCATAGAGATAGAATGCGTCTTTTCCCTCGATCTGCTTTGAGCCTGAGCTCTTTACATTTTCGAGGATCTTCTTAAACTCAGCCATTCCGTTTTCGATGGTAGCTTCGAAACGGTTTATCTCTTTCTTCAGCTCGCCGAGGATGTAATCCCTGTTCTTTACAAGAAGAGGATATCCTTCGCTGTAGATATCGTCGATATAGATGCTTGCTACAGAAAGGAGCTGGTCTGCGTTAAGTCCGAGGCTTCTTCCGTGGCGGACCGCTCTTCTGATGAGTCTTCTGAGGATATATCCGGCACCGGTATTGTCGGGCAGAAGCTTTGCCTCATCTCCGATGAGCATGACGCCAGTGCGGAGGTGATCTGCAACGATCCTCATGGAGCGGGTATTCTTGTCCTCAGCATCATATTTAAATCCGCTGAGTTCCTCGATCTTTGCGATGACAGGTGCAAAAAGATCGGTCTTGTAAACATCATCGATACCGTTAAGGAATGCAAAATTTCTCTCTAGTCCCCATCCGGTATCAACATTTTTCTGCTTAAGGGGTGTCAGATGACCGTCGTGATGCTTCTCATACTGCATGAAGACATCGTTTCCGACTTCGGTATATCTGCCGCAATGACATCCGGGCTTGCAGTCGGGGCCGCAGGGGGCCTTGGTGTCATCAATAAAGAACATCTCGGAGTCGGGTCCGCAGGGGCCGTACTCAAGTCCCCACCAGTTGTCCTCTGCAGGCAGGAAGAAAATGTTCTCCTTCTTGAATCCCGAGAGTTCACGGAATTTTGCTCCCTCTTCATCCCTGGGAGCATTTTCGTCGCCTTCGAACACGGTGGCAGCAAGGTGATCCGCATCAAACCCGAACACCTGGGTAAGGAGCTCAAAGCTCCACTTGCAGCGCTCTTCCTTGAAGTAATCTCCAAGGCTCCAGCTTCCCATCATCTCAAAGAAAGTAAGGTGGCTCTTGTCTCCCACGGAATCGATGTCATTGGTCCTGACACATCCCTGTATATTGCAGAGCCTGGTTCCCTTGGGATGCTTCTCTCCGAGAAGATAAGGCATAAGGGGCTGCATTCCCGCAACATTGAACATAACTCCGGTGGAACCGTCGGAAACGAGCGAAACGGCTCCGATATCAACATGGCCTCTTTCCTTATAGAAGTTAAGCCATGCATTTCTTAATTCATTGTAAGTAAATTT
>CAMNEB010000175.1 GCA_946536155.1 uncultured Lachnospiraceae bacterium
TACCGGACTCATAATAAGAAGCAGATCTGGACATGTTGAAGGTGACCATGCACTGGTACTGGTTCCAGATATTTACCATACGGTTGACCTTGTCATTGGAAGAATCGACCGTATAAATGTTCAGGAGCTTGTCCCACTGCTCGCCCAGTTCTGCAAATGCGGCATCAACCTTGGCATCGGTGTCATATTTTGCAAGAAGAGCTTCAGCGGGCTTCTTGTTGATGACATTGTGTGATTCCCACTTGTCCTCAACAGGATTCTCAATGTAAGCAAGTACGAATACATAGGACTTGCTCTCTCCGGGCTTAAGGGTCACATCAAGCTGGTGAGCTGCGATGGGACTCCATCCGGATGCTATGGAATTTGTGAGCCTGCCGTTTAATACGGCTTCGGGATCTGCCGCGTAGTGATAGAGTCCGAGGAATGAATCTCTTGCGGTATCAAAAGCGGTGATGGGTGCATTTACGGAATAGACCGCATAGTGATTTCTTCTCTCTCTGTACTCGGTCTTGTGATAGATAGCGGAACCCTTTACCTCAACCTCACCGGTGGAGAAGTTTCTCTGGAAGTTTCTGCTGTCATCATCGGCATTCCAGAGACACCACTCAACATATGAGAAGATGCTGATGTTCTTCTCTTCGGAGGAGTCGTTGGTAACAACGAGTCTGGTGACTTCGCAGTTGTCATTAACGGGAACAAATGCAAGAGACTCCGCTCTTACGCCGTTCTTGACGCCCTTGAACTTGCTGTATCCGATACCATGACGGCACTCGTACTCATCAAGCTCGGTCTGGGTGGGCTTCCAGCCGGGATTCCAAACGGTATCGCCATCCTTGATGTAGAAATACTTTCCGTTGATGTCCATGGGAACATCATTATAACGGTATCTTGTAAGTCTGAGGAGCTTTGCATCCTTGTAGAAGCTATAGCCTCCGCAGGTGTTTGAGATCAGCGAGAAGAATTCCCTGCTTCCGAGATAATTGATCCAGGGGAGCGGAGTCTTCGGTGTCTCAATTACGTACTCTCTGTGCTCATCATCGAAATGGCCGAATTTCATTTTGACTTCTCCTTAATATGTATGGTTTACAGTTACTTATTTTTTCCTGAGTTTTGCTACCGACTGTCCCTCATAGATCCTTCCCTTCACCACGACTCTCTCGATCCGGGTACCGGCGGGATCTTCAATAAGGGAGATCAGTTTATTCGCTGCGGTCTCACCTATAAGCTCGGTCGGCTGTCTTAAGGTGGTGAGCGAAGGCGTCAGATGTCTTCCGACCCTGATACCGTCATAGCCTACGATGGAGATATCTCCCGGGATCTCAAGTCCCGCTTCCTTGATCGCCGCGATACCGCCCAGTGCGGAAAAATCATCGGGATAAAGGATACATGTGGGGCGGTCCTTAAGCTTTAAGAGCTGCTCTGTCGCTTTTCTGGAACCGTCCGTTTTTCTGTATTCCGCTGCAGGAAGATATTCTTCGGGAACTTCGAGTCCCAGCTCCTCCATGGTGTTTTTGAAGGATTCGACTCTGTCCCTTGAAACGGAACTGTCGTTGTTATCATGTATATATGCTATTTTCTTATGTCCCATCCTGGCACAGTATGTGACAAGATCCTTTATTCCGCCTACATTATCCGATACTACGGACATCCTGTTCTCGAATGTGTAGTCGATGGTGACTATGGGGACATCGCTTGCGGCAAGCTCTATGACATCGGGATTGTGGAAGTCCATGCATGCGATGAGGACTCCGTCGAATGCCCTGTATCTCGTATGTGCAAGGTAGTTCATCTTGCCGAGGCTTCCCGAGGGAATACCTCTGTTTATAAAAGTAACATCATATCCTTTGGAATCGGCCACATGAATAAAATGGTCAAGAAGAAGAGCGAAGAATTCATTGGTGAGTCCGTTATGTGCTTCATCAACGAAGAGGACTCCGATATTGTTCGATCTGTGCGTTCTCAGCACCTTGGCAGCGGAGTTGGGCTGATATCCCATACTCTCGGCAACCTTCTTCACCTTTTCCCGGGTGGCCTCACTGATATCCGGCTGTCCGCTAAGAGCCTTACTGACTGCAGCAACTGAAACACCGCATTCTCTGGCTATATCTTTCATAGAAACCATACTGATTTCCCCTCATTAATTCGGTTTCCGGCTACTTAATGGATTAAGTTAATGTAAATATATATCATTTTAAAAATCATTACAAGACCCTAAATGATGACAAAAAAAGTGCACCATAGTGGTGCACTTTTACTATTTTGTATGTGATCAGAAGAGTTTTTTCTTCCTTGTGGGCTTTTCTTTGGTCTCTGTACCCGATGCTTTTTCTGCGGCATGAAGTGAATCGCCGGTGAGCGCATCGAACTTTTTGAGGAGCTCCTTTGCTTCGCCTGAAAGCTTTTCGGGAGTCTGAACCACCAGGGTAATGTAGTGGTCTCCTCTCTGATCCTTGTTCCTCCAGGAAGGAACGCCCTTGCCTTTGAGCCTTACTCTCATATCCGTCTGGGTTCCGGCCTTTACATCATAGATGACCTTGCCGTCAACGGTATCGACGAGTACAGGACCTCCAAGTGCGGCAACGGCATATGAAATGGGAACGATGGAGTATATATCGAAACCGTCCCTCTGGAAGATGGGATGGCTCTCGACTATCGCCTCAACCCTCACATCTCCTCTGGGCCCTCCGTTTGTTCCGGGATCTCCGAGTTCGGGAAGGTTCACTGCCTGTCCGTTGTCTATACCTGCAGGGAAATCCACCGCATATCTCTTCTTGATGGAGATATATCCGGTTCCGCGGCAGTCGGGACACTTATCCTTGATGATCTTGCCGGTTCCGCGGCAGTCGGGGCACACCTCGACACTTCTCATGAGTCCGATAACGGAATTGCGGCTCCTTACGACCTGGCCTTTGCCTCCGCAGGTCGAACATGTAACGGGAGAAGTTCCGGCTTTTGCACCGCTTCCCTTACAGGATTTACACTCTTCCTTGACATTCAGTTCGATCTCTTTTTTGCAGCCGAAAACAGCATCCATGAAGGTAAGCCTTACGCTGGTGCGGATATTTGCACCCTTCATGGGACCGTTTGAAGGACCGGACGAGAATCCTCTTCCGCCTCCGAAAAAGCTTCCGAAGATATCGCCGAAACCGCCGAAGATATCGCTGAAATCCATATTGGAGAAATCAAATCCTCCGGCTCCGCCACCGCCGCCTTCAAATGCCGCATGGCCGAACTGGTCGTACTTTGCCCTCTTGTCGGGATCGCTTAAAACGGCATAGGCTTCGGAGGCCTCTTTGAACTTGGCCTCCGCTTCCTTATCGCCGGGATTTGCATCCGGATGGTACTTCTTGGCAAGTACCCTGTATGCTTTTTTCAGAGTTGCCTCATCGGCACTCTTGTCTACTCCGAGAACCTCGTAGTAGTCACGCTTGGTCTCTGCCATTTTGATTAAACCTCACGGAAATTACCGTCTATTACATCATCGTCCGAAGAAGACTGGCTCTGGGCACCCTGGTCTGCTGCGCCGCCGGAGAAGCCGCCCATATCGGGGCCTGCCTGCTGTCCGGCACCTGCTGCTGCGCCTGCTGCCTCATACATCTTGGTGAATACGCTCTGAGCGGAATTTGTGAGCTGTTCCTTTGCTGCCTTGAGTGCATCGAT
>CAMNEB010000176.1 GCA_946536155.1 uncultured Lachnospiraceae bacterium
CTTTGCAAGAGCCTGGGCATTATCATAGATATTCTGCTGATATACCTTGAAGGAAGGATCAAGAGCCTCCTTGAAGCATACAGCCTTGGCTGCGATGACATGCATAAGAGGTCCGCCCTGGATTCCGGGGAATACTGCCTTGTTCAGCTTGTGCTCCTTGGCAAACTCCGCGCTGGAGAGGATCATTCCTCCTCTGGGTCCGCGAAGGGTCTTGTGAGTGGTGGTGGTGACTACATGTGCATAGGGGATGGGGCTGGGATGAAGTCCTGCAGCAACAAGTCCCGCAATGTGAGCCATATCTACCATGAGGAATGCACCGACTTCATCTGCGATCTCTCTGAAACGCTTGAAATCGATGGTACGCGCATATGCAGAAGCACCTGCGATGATCATCTTGGGCTTGCACTCTTTTGCGATCTCCTCAAGCTTGTCATAATCGATGAATCCGTCATCGTTGACTCCGTAAGGAACGATATTGAAATATGTTCCGGAGATGTTGGCGGGTGAACCGTGGGTAAGATGTCCGCCGTGATCGAGGTTCATTCCCATAACGGTATCGCCGGGCTGAAGAAGAGCAAACTGTACGGCAAGGTTAGCCTGTGCTCCGGAGTGAGGCTGAACGTTTGCATATGTGCAGCCGTAGAGCTCCATTGCACGGTTGCGTGCGAGCTCCTCAACCACGTCTACGCATTCGCATCCGCCGTAGTAACGCTTTCCGGGATATCCTTCGGCGTATTTATTTGTAAGGGGGCTTCCCATGGCAGCCATGACTGCCTTGCTTACCCAGTTCTCCGATGCAATGAGCTCAAGGTGGGAATTCTGTCTGTTCTGTTCGTCCACTATAGCCTGAGCTATTTCGGGATCTGTTGCTTTTACTTCATCAAGCGAATACATTTAAAAACCTCCTGAAATATATAAATTGATTTCTTTAATTTACGTCAAAGCATAAACATTTTTATTTTACTATCAAATCCGTCATTCATCAAGTAGCGGAGATATCAACCTTACCCAGGTTTTCACTGTCATAAAAGTTGATCGCATACAGGAGTCTGTCGCATAACAGCTTCCGCCCTTCGGTGTTCAGGTATCTGCCGTCTGTAAGGTATCCGTATCCGTCGTTAAGGTTGATGCCCGTGTAATAATCATCGAGAAAACTAATGTCATGTCCGTTCACGCAGAGATTGTACTGTGCCATCACATAATCGGACAGCGAAGCACCCTCTGTGTTCGGATGATCCTCATTGGGTTCCCAGGTTCCGTCATCAGATACATGGTACATATAGGGTGCGGACATCACTATGAACCTGATCCCGGGATAGGAACTCCTGATCATCTCTACGGTTGCGGAAAACGATCCCAGAAATGTGCAATAGGGATCGTCAAACCTCTTTTCATCCAGTCCCGTGGGCACACCTTTGAGATAGTCGGCTCCGTCATAGAAGATGACCACCACATCCACCCTGTCCATATCAAGCTCTTTAAGGGTCTTAAGGACTTCTTCCCCCTCTTTCGGAAGATCGTCACCGGATGCATTTAAAGCGACCTGAAGATCTGCCTCGTAGTCAATCTTGGAGCATGCCACGCAGGAAAGATAATAGGGTGAAAAAATATTCATGGGGCTCCGGGATATGTCAAAAGCAGGCTCTTCCATGCTCATGCAGGAGCCTTCGACCGCACAGTTTATCACCTCTCCGCCTGTTGCTCTCTCGAGCATCGCGGCAAGAGAATCCTCCCTGCCCCTGCCTTCCGCAAAAGGCTCGTTTCCGAGCACCAGTATCACTTCTTCCTTCTGGCGGATCAGTTTAAACTGCTCATCCGTGAGGGGCATGATGCTGTCGTGGTTTTCATAATTGGCGACAGAATCGTCCGTCTCCGAGATCTCATCAAAGCTGACGACCCTTACCCACTTTTTTATGCGCGCGAAAACAAAGGCTATCATCAGGATAACCAGTATGAGAAACAGTATGTGAAAAAGCCTCAGTTTCTTCATACGCAAGTGATCACCAGCACAGAACTTCGCTGCCTTCCTCCGTTATAAGCACCATGATCTCCCACTGGGCCGAGGGCATTCCGTCCTTGGTCGATACTTCCCAGCCGTTTTCCTTGTCGGTAACTATGTCTGCCTTTCCCATATTGACCATGGGCTCTATTGTAAAGATCATTCCCGGGACAAGGAGCATCTCGGTACCTTTTTTCGAATGATACCCTACCCAGGGATCTTCATGGAACTCAAGTCCTACGCCGTGTCCGCCTATCTCTCTTACGACGGTGTATCCGTTGTCGTAGCAGTAATCGTGCACCGCCTGTCCCACATCTCCCAGGAATCCCCAGGGCTTGCAGTATTTGAGGCCCTCATAGCAGGCTTCCTTCGTGATCCTGACCAGTCTTTCTTTTTCCTCGGATATCTCACCGATGCAGAACATTCTGGATGAATCCGAGAAAAATCCGTTAAGGATCGTGGAACAGTCTACATTTACGATGTCCCCGCTCTTAAGTATGACCTTCTCTGAAGGAAAGCCGTGGCAGACCTGCTCGTTGACCGAGGTACAGACAGAGTAAGGATAACCCTCATAATCAAGGGGTGCGGGAATCGCACCGGCCTCAATGCTCATATCGTAGACGATCTTGTCTATCTCTGAGGTGGCCATTCCCTCGTGGATCTCTTTTTCGATCCTGTCTAAGATCGCGATGTTGATCTTGCAGGATTCCTTTATCTTCTCGATCTGATCCGGAGTCTTGATGATGCTGTGATCCGGAGTGATCTTACCCATAAGGGCATATTTTTTTATCCTGTCATCAAATGCCGCATGACATGCCTTATATTTTTTTCCGCTGCCGCACCAGCAGGGCTCATTTCTTCCGAGTCTTCTCACGACCTCTTCGGAATGTTTCGCCATTTCGGGGCAGAGTGTTTCGATATGTGCGTTAGACATAACTATCTCCTTTTCAAAAAAATCGGAACTGCCTTGCAGACAGACCCATGAGATTATAGCACAGATAAACCGTTTGCTGACAGTATATGCTTAAGAAATATGGTATAATGTGTGCGATATTTCAAACATCCGCTCGTATTCTGAAGGAGAATGCCATGTATTACGGAATGATCAAAAAAACTGATGTTGCGAACGGGCCCGGAGTCAGGGTCTCGCTTTTTGTCAGCGGATGCCGTCACACCTGCGAAGGCTGCTTCAATGCCATGACAAGGGATTTCAAATACGGCGAAGTGTATACCGCCGAAGTTGAACAGTCCCTGATAGAGGCAATGGCCCCGCCTTACATCTCGGGATTTACATTCCTGGGCGGAGAACCCTTAGAGCCGGAGAACAGGCCCTATGTCCTCTCTCTTGCCAGAAAGCTGCGTGAAAAATATCCGGAAAAGACCATATGGCTCTACAGCGGATACACATACGAGACGGATATCCTGCAATGGGCCGATACGGACGAGACCGTGCGGTATCTCCTGCCGCTCCTCGATGTGATCGTGGACGGGGAATTCCACATAAAAGAAAAGAGCTTAAGCCTCAAGTTCCGGGGCAGCTCAAACCAGCGCCTCATAAATGTCAGGCAGTCCCTCATCGAGGGCAGGACCGTTCTCTGCAACGAAGACGAGCTGCGCTGATGGAAC
>CAMNEB010000177.1 GCA_946536155.1 uncultured Lachnospiraceae bacterium
GCCCGTCTTGCCGGCTCTTATAAGCTCCATGCACATTCTTCCGTTATGATAAGGACACTTCCACTCCTCAACGATCGCTTCCGATTCGTCGGGCTTCCCGTTCTTATCAACTCTGTAGAACCACTCGCTTCCGTCTCTTTTATCGATGACGAAATCTCTGATAAAACCGAGCTGATGCACAGCGCCTTCAAGATAATCCGTATGGCTGTCATCCTTCAGAAAACCGTTCACGAATCCGAGCACCGTCTCTGCCTGTACCCACCAGTCCCTTCTCTCGTTCACGACACCGTTCTCACACTCCGCGGGAAGAGATCTTCCGTCAAATGCCGTCTCAAAGATGGTCTTTGTAAGATCCTTTGTGATGGGCGTAAGTCTGCGGGTAAGCTCTTCGTCTCCGAGGATCGCCAGCCCTTTATCAACAAGCCAGGCCGTCTCTATGTCATGGCCGTATGAATGCAGATCGATGATGGTATTAAAATCACTGTCAAAAAACACTCCGAGCCTGTGTCTGTCCGGTTCATAGATGAGGTCCGCAAAATCGTTTCCGATCTCCCTGACCTTCTCTCCGGCCTTCGGGTCTCCGCTTACTCTGTAAAGCTCCGTATATCCTTCAAAAACATGGAGCAGGGTATTCATGGTCCTGTCCGCTATGACGCCGTTTTCGGAAAGCTTGTCATTTTCTTCGGGCTTAAAATCCGCACTCTGGGCCTCGAGATATCCGCCCTCATCCCTGCATTTATTCTCGATCACGTCCATGATCGAACGGGCAAGATCCAGAGCCTGCGCATCACCGGATGCATCGTAATACGAAGAGAGCGCATATATGCAGAAAGCCTGATTGTAGGTATGTTTGGTCGTATCGTCGGGATTTCCGAAGCAGTCTACCGACCAGTAGATACCGCCGTTTTCCCTGTCGATGCACTTATCCCTTAAGAATTCGTATCCGTGCTTTGCAAGCCCAAGGACCTCTTCGGGATCCGTTCCGTACTCTTCGAACTTCTTTCTGTCCAGGAGTCCTTCTTTGAAGAGAATGTAAATGTTTGAGAAAAACCAGGTGATGCGGCTGTTTAAGATGCATCCCTTGAAGGCTTTCTTATCGGTCACAAGATCAAAAGAAACATGGCCGTAAAAACCGCCGTTCTCCTCATCCTTAAGTTTTGCCCAGAAGGGATACAGCCTGCCCAGCAGATGATCCGTACCCCATTCCGACATCTGAATTAACTGTTCCATTTCCCGCCCTTATCTGATACCGAGCTCGGTATCCGAATCAGTCACATGACTGTGTGCCTTGATATAGTCAACGATCAGATCGACCTTTGTGAATGCAAGTGAGACATAGCTGTCAGCACATCCGTAGTAAAGGGCGATCCTTCCGGTAGCGGGATCGTGCACGGTTGCGCAGGGGAATGTTACGTTGGGCACAAAGCCTCTCTCCTCGTACCACTCCTCGGGAGTAAGGAGGAAGTTCTCACATCTGTAGAGAACCTTTGAAGGCTCGTTGATATCGAGTATCGCACCGCCGATGGAATATACATACCCGTTGCATGTGCCGGAAACGCCGTGATAGAACATGAGCCATCCTTCGGTGGTCTCAATGGGTGCTGCGCCTCCGCCGATCTTGAGGCTCTCCCACCACTCAAAGCTCCTGCTCATAACATGGCGGTGCTTGCCCCAATAAGTCATGTCGGGGCTCTGTGAAAGGAAGATGTCTCCGAAAGGAGTGTGTCCCGAATCCGAAGGTCTTGAAAGAAGGACATAATTGCCGTTTATCTTTCTGGGGAAAAGGACCGCATTTCTGTTGAAGGGAATGAACGGATTCTCAATCCTGGTAAAGGTCTTGAAGTCCTTGGTCTTTGCTATTCCGATGGATGCTCCGTAGAAGTCCTGACACCAGATCGCATAGTATGTATCCTCGACCTTGACCAGTCTGGGATCGTATGCATAAACGGGCATGAACTCCTCGCCGTCTTCATTTACGAATCTGATCTTGTCGTGCTCGAAATCCCAGTGGATACCGTCCTTGCTCCTTCCGAAATAGATGAAGGAGACGCCGTTTCTCTGCTCGCCTCTGAACACACCCACAAAAGCGCCTTCGTAAGCCACCACCGCACTGTTGAAGATACGTGCGACTCCCTCGATGGGATTGCGGCCTATTATGGGATTCTCGGAATATCTCCAGATGGGAGCATCCTGAAAGCTTTCGGGACCGTCCTGCCAGGGCATGTTGGGAACATCGGGTGCATTAAGAATCTTGATCTCGCTCATTTTACTTCTCCTTTTTTGTGTTATTTAAACCGTTTAGTTAATTTTTAACTTGCTTTTGATTAAAATTTTCTTTTTTACAATTCGGATTATATATCCCTGTTTTTCTAATCTCAAAGACTTTTTTGATTCCTGACTACTTTTCAGCGTTTAGGCTATTTTTAGCTAAATTTAACTATGCAACTTTTTAACGCTTTTCTTCTCTATGAGTTTTCCGCATACGATATGGAGGCCCAGTTTGTGGGGTTCTCCCCAGGCTCCCTGAAGTGCCAGCTCCACTGCCTGTCTGGACATCTCCTCTATATCGACCTCGTACGTGGTTATCTCGGTATCGCATACACCGGGGTAGGTATAATTGTCATATCCCGCCACCGAGATGTCCCTGGGCACTCTGTAGCCGTTCTTCTCCAGCTTCTTTATCAGATGTCCGGCCGTAAGGTCGCAGTTGCAGAAGAAGGCTGTGGGCATATCCTTGGGGAGTATCAGCTTCTTCTCCACATCTATGAATCCGCTCCTGACATCCCTGTCATCAATGACCCATTCCTTTTTGATGCGCCCGCCGTGCTCGATGACCGCTTTCTGATATCCCAGGAATCTGTCCGTTATGGAGCCCGTAGCAAGGACCGTCCCGACATAGGCTATCGAAGTGTGGCCCATATCATACAGATAATTGGTCATGGCATATGCGCCGTAGAAGCTGTCGGATATGACGCAGTCATGTGAATCGTCATCGTCCGCAAAATCAAGATATACAAAAGGAACCTTGTATCTCTTTCTCATCTCCTCAAGATATTCTTCGGACAGATTGCCCACTACGACATATGCATCGACCTTGCCCTCCTCGAGGATCCTGGGCATCTCTGTGCCATCCTCCGTATCCGGCGTCAGCACCTCCAGCATGGTAAAGCTGCCCATAAGGGATGCGATCTTATTCATATACTGATACATCTGCCAGTAAAAGCTTGAGAATCTGGTGAGGAAGCTCTCTCTTACGATTATCCCCACATGACAGCTGGGGTGGCGTGCCGCGTAAGTATGCGGCTCATATCCCAATTCCGATGCCACCTTTTTGATCTCCTCAAGCTTGGCTTTGCTGACACCGCCCTTGCCGGACAGTGCTTTGGAGACCGACACTATCGAAACTCCCGTTTTCTCCGCTATATCTGCAAGTCTTACCTTCTCGCCCATTATCCACCTCTTGTATCTGTCAAAAAAAATGCATGCAAGGCTCTCTGCCTTTGCATGCATTATAAACTAACTTAAGTTAATTTTTAATTAATAATGATAACTAAATTTTAGTTAAACTATTTGTGCATCTCTGATCAAAAACTTCTCAGTCCGGTCATCTGAGACC
>CAMNEB010000178.1 GCA_946536155.1 uncultured Lachnospiraceae bacterium
GTAATAAGCACTTCCGGGATCCTTCTCTTAATGATCCCGGCCAGCTCTCCAGCGCTCGTACATGATGCTATCTTCCAGGGAAGGCCCTTGCACCCCAGCAGATACTCCGCCATCAGATGCGCATATTCCTCATCTCTGTCATATAAAAGCAGTATCCTTTCCGGTTTCATTCAGTAAAATCCTCCGATACCCATAAGCACACTTATGAACATTGGACCGGCCATTGCGACTCCGCTTTTGAGTGCAGCCTCCCTGTTTGCATGGTACATTTCCGGCCTGCCCGTCCTTATGGTGTTCTCTATATAAAGCGCCAGCCGGTGCATCCTCTTTTTCAATTCGCCCTTCATTCCCGTCTTCACCATTCCGATCACCGATGCGATCAGCAGTGAGCAGAACAGAAACCACAGAGCCCTCCCTGCCGGCATGAATCCGCAGCTGACTGCGATCAGCTTCACATCTCCCGCCCCCAGCGCTCCTATTGCGAATACGGGATAGAGAAGAAGTCCCGGGATAAGGATCCTTGGGATCACATAAATAACCGACACGACTCCGTATGAAAGAATGTTCCGGATAAGGCAGCATCCCAGCATCACCAGGATCAGCCTGCCCGGTATTTTGCGGAAAAAGAGATCAAAGATACCGGCTACCGCCAAAAATGCGGCTAACACATACATATCTCTTCTCCATATACTCTTCTGTTAACTGTGGGTAAATGGGACGAACCGTCCCTGAGACGATGGGGCGTTACTTCCACCGCCTGCGTCCGGAGACAGAATGATCTCCGAAAGACGCTTTTTGTAAGTGCGATTATATAATCGCCCTTTGCGGATTTCAATACCTTTTTTGCAGGTTTTGAAAATTTGTGAAAAATGACGGGATATTTATGACATGAATGTCAAAAAAAGGGAACTCCCCAAAAGAGGAGTTCCCTGAGCGTTCCTAAAACCCTGTATTATATGAGCATTCCGCGGTTTATATTGTTCACAAGATTCTCGTTGATGTCCGTTTTTCCGTAGGTAAGTCCTGCATAAACAGCCTCCGAATTGCCCATAACGGGACCGGATGTATTGTATCCCACAAGCCCCGCGTATGATTCTCTCAGGGGCTTTATGATCTTTCTGATCTCATCAAGGGGCTGTATGCTCCTTCTGATACCCACTGCGGTAAGCTTTCTGATACAGAACCTGTAAAGTGAAAGAAGCGTGCTTGCCGGCTCGTACTCCATATGAAGTGAGCACATAAGCTCATTGATGCAGTTTCTCATTCTTGAAACGGCTGCGTAGAACTCGTGATCTTCATCATTCTTCAGAGCCTCTTCCGCATCGTCCGCATAGCAGAGTACCATATCGTAGAGGATGACTATAAGTTCCGTTGAATTGGCAGCGCTTATTCTTCTGGTGAATTCCTGCTTGAGATTATCTGTCATATCCTATCCCCCTTACTGAAGAAGCTGAAGAACGGTTGAAGGTCTGTCGTTGGCCTGGGCGAGAACGCTGGTTCCGGCCTGGGTCATTACGGTGTAGGTTGAATACTTGGTCATTTCCTCGGCCATATCCACATCCATTATCCTGGAATATGCCGCGGTCATGTTCTCTTCGGTGATATCCAGTCTGGCGTCGGTGTTCTCAAGCCTGTTCTGGTATGCGCCAAGCTGGCCTCTTACGGTATTGACGAAAGTGAGTGCATTCTTGATCCTTTCGATACCTTCTCTGGCTGACTTTTCGGTGGAAAGATCCAGCCCATCAAGTCCCATATTGCTGAGGTTTACGGCGGGTATCTGCATCTCAAGGATCTGACCCTGGTTGGAGCCGATCTGCAGTCTCATTGCTCCGATGCCGGTGCATTCGATCTCCAGGGCGCCGGTATTACCGTCTGCTTTCGCCTGATCCTCGGGAACGGTGATCTTCCACTCATATCCGTCTGATCCGGTTATGGTGATGACATTATCGAGCATGGAGCCCTTATAGGTATCGGTGTTGCCCGAAGTATCGGTAACGATAACCTCCTTGTTCCCATCGGTATCGACGGTCCAGCTTATATCGTTGAAATTGTACTTTGCCGCAGGGATCTCCTTGGAATAAGTGAGAACCTTAACGTCCACATTATCGGTATAGCCCTTCAGATCGTAGAATCCGTCCAGAAGGGGCTGTGAATTGAATTCTGTGCTCTTGGAGACTCTGTTGATCTCATCCTTAAGCTGATCGATCTCTTTCTGGATGACCGCTCTGTCATCGGATGTCATGGTCCCGTTGGTGGCCTGGATAGCAAGCTCATTCATCCTCTGAAGCATCTCAGTCACTTCGGAAAGAGCGCCGTCAGCGGTCTCGATAACGGAAATTCCGTCCATCGTATTGTCATCGGCGGTATTGGTGCCGACTATCTGTGCATTCATCCTTTTGGCCATGGCAAGACCCGCGGGGTTATCCTTGGCCCCGTTGATCTTGAATCCGGATGATAATCTCTGCAGCGAAGCGCTGAGAAGGTCGTCGTTGTTCTTAAGGGAATTATTGGCGATCATCGCCGAAACGTTATAATTGATCCTCATGGAAGCTCTCCTTGACTGCCTTCAGGAATCTCTCTGAGATCCCGAAAAGCTCTTTTCGACCGGCTCCCTCCTGTCTGTTTGCACCGGCGTCCTTGCCGGAGAGTTGATATTTATTTTCCTTGTCGGCTTCATCCGCATTTATGACTCTGACCCCTGCGGATGTATCATAGCCGTCTGCATTTAAGTCTGCGATAAATATATCGGCAGCTTTAAGCTGTTTCTTAAGTTCCGAGTCTGAATTAACGGAGATATGACCGCTTACTGATCCGTTCCATATCTCGAAATGTGCCCTGCACTCGGCGCCGTCCGGAACCCTGAAGGAAATGTCTGCGGAAGAGGAATTCCCGCTGTTTCTGAAGGAAACCCTTACCTTGGAGATCTCACCGCCTATATCCACCGGCACGAAATATTCCTCCACACCTTCACTGACGGCCTTTACGGCTATCGACAGCTGTCTTCCCACCTGCTGGAGTGCACGTACGTCTATCACTTCACCCGCTTCAAAAGTCATGGTCTCCACCTCTGAGCGCAGGCTCTCAATTGTTCTTACATATTCTTCATCCGGTTCTTCGGAAGAAGCGATCTTTTCAAATGCATCCTCCGCAAGTTCCCTGAGTGTATTTTCTTTTTCACTCTTTTTATCATTCTTTTTGGAGAATACGGTCCTGTACAGATCATCATCCGCAGAAAGGAGATTCTCTGCTGCGATGATATTCTCCGAAGTGTTACTTACTCCGGAATCCTCCAAAAATGCCGGCCCGGACTCGCCCGCCTGAGCGGCATTTCTCAGGTGCTGCGCTTTGTCCTCGTAATACTCCGAAGGGTCCTGTCTGAAGGATGCCATTATCTGGTCGGTTATGGAGCGGCCTGCCGAGATGACCTCGGATATGCCGGTACCGTCGTCCACTCTGACATCCATCCCTTTAAAACGGGCACTTCTGACTGCAGAAAGGAGATTCGCAAAATCCAGTTC
>CAMNEB010000179.1 GCA_946536155.1 uncultured Lachnospiraceae bacterium
GCACTTGACTTTTAATCAAGTTGTCGAGGGTTCGATTCCCTCGTGTCTCACTTTTTACAGTGTGTGATTCGTAACCGGATCCGCACTTTTTTTATTTTACAGATTTCCCGGAGAAGATAATGAAGAAGTTTTTTTCATCTATAAAGAAATATGCGGACGTAAAGACTGTTGTTCTCAGCTGTATCTTCGGATTCCTGATGGCTCTTTCGTTTGTGCTGGGCCGTCAGCTGGATGCAATGGGGATGACGCTTCCCGGCATTTCGGGCAAGGCGAAGATAGTGTTTAAGTCCCTTATGCTCATGATCCCCATAGCTGCGGTTTCTTTTCCTCTTTTTGTCTGGCTCTGCACGTTCCGCAGTAAGGACGCAAAAGTAAAAACAAAGAGGCTTTTTGCTGTCTCTTTCCTGATCATCGCCCTTGCGCGCATACCTGTTTTTCTTGCGTATTATCCCGCTGTCATGTCCTATGATTTCGGAAGGCAGATAGATGAAGCCATGAAGGGACATATCTGGTTCTGGGATTATCAGCCCCTCATCCACACAGAGCTCATCAGGATCTTCTATCTGATAGGAGTAAAGCTCGGAAGCATCGAAACCGGAATGGCGCTCCTTAGCCTCTTCCAGATACTGGTGCTTTCTCTTGTGCTGTCGTATTCAGTGTGCCTTGTTGTCAGGATATCCGGAAGACTGTGGATTGGGACCGTTCTCATACTTATCTACGCATTCCTTCCGCTTCATGAGCTGATCACCGTCATCATGACCAAGGATGTTCTCTTCAGCGCATTTTTCCTTCTTTTCATATGTCTTATATACGAGAGGAGTCTTAAGAGATCTGCTCTTCTTGATATCGCCATCATCCTGACCGCGATCTTAAATATCATGTTCCGTAAAAATTCGGTCTATGCCATGGTGGTCCTGATCCCCTGCTTTTTTATCTATGAAAAGAAGTTCAGGGACAAGATCCTGTCGTCGATCCTGATCGTGCTTTGCATAGCATCGGGACTTGCCTGCCAGAATGCGATGGTGGTTGGTTTTGATGTCATCAGGGCAAACAGCAGGGAGATGTACAGCGTTCCCATGATGCAGGTCATGAGAGCCTACACCTATCAGAAGGACAATCTGACACAGGAGCAGTACGATATGTTCTACAGGCTCCTTCCTCTTGAAGAGGAGCGCCTGCACTATGACCCTTATGTTGCCGACTGCGTGAAGAATTATATGGACCGCAGGAGCGATATCTGGGACGGAAGCCCCAAGGCGTTTCTGAATGACTGGATCACCATAGGAAAGACATATCCCAACGATTACATCGATGCTTTCCTGATGCTCACGAGAGGCTACTGGTATCTTCCCGACAGGATATTTGCCGAGGTCTTCGGAGTCGGCGCGGATATCGGAAAGGGGATCCTTCATACATACAATCCGACCGATGCGGTCATTGAGGGCGGTATCAAAGAGACCTGTTACATTCCCGCCGTCAGAAGAGCGTATGAGCAGATCATCAACGAGAACGGATTCTTTGACTGGCCGGTGCTCAATCTGCTGTTCAGACCCGCATTCTATTTCTGGATCATCGTATTTGCCGCATTTTTGTCTTTCCGTAAAAAGAACAGGATCATGTGGATCCTCCTGACATACCCGGTCGTTTATCTGATGACTCTTTTCTTCGGACCTCTTGTCTACATCAGATATATGTATCCCGAGATCCTTGCGGTTCCGGTACTTCTTGCGGCTGCGGTTTTCTTAAATCCCGGTAAAACAGATAAATAATCCTTGCCAATAAAAGCGGTGTGTTATAGTATATGTTTTAGAAAACGGTTTCCGAAATACTCGGATACCAGTGTTTCCATTTACGGAGATCACCTATGGACAAGAAAGAAAACATGAGAAGAGCCGGGATACTTCTTCCCGTTTCATCCCTCCCTTCCGAATACGGTATAGGAACCTTCGGAAAAGCAGCCTATGACTGGATCGATTATCTGAAGGCATCGGGTCAGTCACTCTGGCAGATCCTTCCGCTGGGACCGACAGGTTACGGAGACTCTCCCTATCAGAGCTTTTCGACCTTTGCGGGGAATCCGTATTTTATCGATCTTGACATCCTGATCGGGGAGGGAGTCATCAAAAAGTCCGAATGCCTTGCTCTTGACTGGGGCGGGAGCGAGAGATATGTGGATTATGAGAAGATGTTCACTTCGAGATTTGCCATCCTTCGCAAGGCATATTCAAGGGCGGTCAAGAAGGGATTATTGGAAGAAAAAGGCTTTGTCTCTTTCTGCAGGAAAAATAAATCCTGGCTCGATGATTATGCCCTCTATATGGCGGTGAAGAATCATTTCGAAGGAAAGAGCTATCTGCTCTGGGATGACGATATCAGGCTGCGTGAGAAGAAGGCAGTTGAGAGATACAGAAACCTCCTTAAGGATGATGTGGATTTCTACAGATATCTTCAGTATAAATTTGCGGAGCAGTGGAAGGCTCTCAAGAAGTATGCCAATGATAACGGCATTCTGATCATCGGTGATATCCCGATCTATGTGGCTCCCGACGGTGCGGATACCTGGGCGGAGCCGGAGCTTTTTCAGCTGGATGAAAAGGGATATCCCACAGCCGTCGCAGGATGTCCTCCCGATGCGTTCACCGCGGACGGACAGCTCTGGGGCAATCCTCTCTACGACTGGGATTATCACAAGAAGACCGGATACAGATGGTGGATGAGAAGACTCAAGGCCTGCTTTGACATGGCAGATATCGTCCGAATCGATCACTTCAGGGGATTCTATTCATACTGGTCCGTACCCTACGGCGACAAGAACGCAAGGGGCGGCAAGTGGATAAAGGGACCCGGATATCCTTTCTTTGCCGAGGTGAAAAAACAGCTTGGTGACAGACCTGTCATCGCAGAGGATCTTGGATTCCTGACAAGCGGTGTCATCAGGATGGTGGAGAAGACCGGATATCCCGGAATGAAGGTCATCCAGTTCGGATTTGATTCGACACCCGAGAGCGAGCACCTTCCCCACAATTACACCCGCAACAGTGTGGTGTACACCGGAACCCATGACAACGACACGATACTTCACTGGTCCCTGGCATGCGACAAGAAGACCGCAAAATACGCCATGAGATATGCGGGCGTCAAGAAGCGCAGGGATCTTCCGGAAGCACTCATCAGGCTGTGCCATTCGAGCTGCTCTGACACCTGCATCATTCCTCTCCAGGATTATCTGGAACTGGACAACGAAGCGAGGATCAACACCCCTTCGACTCTGGGCGACAACTGGAAGTGGAGATGCACATACTCCGACTGGAGTGAGAAATTATCTAAGAGGTTATATAAACTGACCAAGACATACGGAAGAGAAGGGAGCCTGTAAAGACTCCCTTCTTTCATTCGTTG
>CAMNEB010000180.1 GCA_946536155.1 uncultured Lachnospiraceae bacterium
ATACAAATGTTATTGCCCTGCGGATGCCCGAAACATCCGGTATCCCGCAGGAGAGATACAGACTCCTGCGGTAAGCAGAGGCAGATGGAAGCATTAAATTTGGAAGGAGCAAACTATGTCAAGATTCAATAACGAAGATTCAAACGATATCGTCATGAGCCCATACGTGGAGCTTTATAAATCAAGAAACATCCTGCTTACAGGAACCATTGATTCCGAGATGGCATCTGCTGTAATCGCCCAGCTTCTGAGCCTTGAGGCGCAGGATCCGGAAGAAGATATCACCATATATATCGACAGCCCCGGAGGTTCAGTCAGCGCAGGCATGTCAATTTACGACACCATGCAGATCCTGAAGTGCGACGTCCGCACCATAGTTACAGGCATGGCAGCCTCCATGGCAGCAGTACTCCTGTCAGGCGGCACCAAGGGCAAGCGTTACGCCCTTAAAAACTCCGAAGTCATGATACACCAGCCCATGTCTGGCATCCAGGGACAGGCAAGCGACATCAAGATCGCAGCCGACCACGTCCTGAAGATAAAGAAGCGACTCAACGAAATAATCTCAAAAAACACAGGAAAACCTATGGACCAGGTTCAGATCGACACCGACCGCGACAACTACATGGATGCAGAGGAAGCCATTGAATACGGCATCATTGACCACATCATGACGAAGGAAGACAGAATGAAGCAGAGCGCATAAGCAGTAAAAACAGAAAATGCACGGTTTACGCCGTAGCATTTTCTGTTTTTTTTAATAACCCGATATGGTAAAATTAAGTCATTGTGGGATTTTGTAGAACGGACTTAAAAATATAATATTGATATACCATCCAAAGGAGGATATGCAGTGGATAATTCTTTGATGAAGAAGAGGATATACATTACAGATAACCTTCAAAATGCGATCTGGCAGGGAAAGGATCAGAGCGGAGAAAGTGCCATGCCCCTTACGGAAATGGCAAAAAGGATCCTTAAGCATGAAATCGCAAGGAGTAAAGCAGGACTAGACGGGAAAGTCAGCGGGGATCTGAGATTCCTTGACAGAGACGGTGCTGTCCGCATCCTCTCAGAGATAATGCATAAGGAAAAAGCTAGTCTTCAAATCATAAAGCTAAATGACACTGAGCTCACGGATCTTCGTACCTGTGAAGAGGTATGGAACATGATGACAGTCATCAGGCTTAATCCTGTTCTATATCAGGATGCTGCCAACGAGAGCAGGAGATTTCGTGATTTAGATTTCCTCAGAAAAAAATATGAAGAAACTCTCAAAGTAAAGAATCTTCTGGATGATCCCGGGTGCATTGCCGCAGCTCTCAGTATCCTGAAAGATATGGACACAGAAGAAGCACGAAGCATTTTATCTGAAGACATCACAGTGATTTCCGAGGAAACTGATACCCTGAGTAATTCCGAACGGGAACTCATAGACAAGCTTCAGCAGCTTTCCGGAACAAAGGAAGAAAAAAGGATACTTCAAACTGTAGCCCCGGGCGCCGCACCGGACACGCAAAAGATCGCTTTCTTCAGGGGATACGGCATAGCAAACGAGATCAAGTGGGCGATATACAACATATTAAGCAACAAGCAAAAACCGGATGACGTAGCCATATATTACCTCAGTGAACAGTATGAGCCATTTATAATCTCAGAGTTTGAGGGCAGAGGCATACCCTATAACATTTCCGGTGGCAAGAGACTTACGAATTCAGATATTTTCCAATTGATCAAAGATATAGTTGAGTGGGTGAGGAGTGATCATGAGATCACTGCTCTTTCTTGCGTTCTCAGAAATCCGATCATTTCCTTCAAGGCTGTGACTGAACCGGAAGCAGAAGATGCCAATGAAGATCTGCTTCAGTTTTCATTTGAACCGGAGTCACCTAAATCCCAGGAGGATTCGGTTGAAATCAGTAAGGACAAATCCGAAATTAAGACTTCCTATCTTGACGGCCTCTCCGTCATGACCTTCCTCCTCAGAGGCATGGTAAGCCGCCATGACCGGAACCTGAAATACAACATTGGCATCGGATACGACAGATACAAAACCTTCATCGCAAAGGTAAGAGCCAATGCCGAAAAAGACAAACAATTTCTCACGGAAGAAAAAGATGCCCTGCAGAGAAACAAAGACCTGAGGATGATGGAATTCCTTGATGATCTTACAGACATCTTTGGAAACGAAGATAAGCTTGATATGGTCAGCCTCACCGAAAGACTTCTGACCTTCATAGGAAAGTACACGAGAAGAAACGGAAACCGTGACTGCTTCACCGCAGAGCTCAGAAGACTGAAGGAGTCATTCATCATAACCGGCGACACTCTCCACAGAGACAATGCCCTTGAATGTATCCAGAAGACCATAAAGGATATCAAGGGTTCTGACGATGCAGTCCCCGGGGCAGTCAGCATCCACAGGTGGTCCGGTTTCACGAGACTTAACAAAAAATATGTTTATTTCATGGGTCTCACGGATGAGAACATGAATGGCGGAACCAAAGAGTCCGCGGTGCTTCGTGATGATGAGATGAAGGCGATTTTCGGAGAAGGTGACAGCATCCCGCTTCACCACAAGCAGGCCGAGCTCATGGACAGGCATCTGAAAAACACCTTATGTACCTTTAAAGGGGATAAGGTTTATTTGGGTTACCCCGAATACGATACCGTCAACATGATAGAGCAGTCCCCTTCCAATGCCTACGCCCTTTTATACAAGGAAAAACGAATGTCAGAAGGCCTCGGTAAATGGGACGAAAAGGAAGAGCTGAAAAAGCTTCCATCATTTGAGTATGGTAATGCTTTGACCCTGGACAAAGAGGCGGAAGTCAAGGCAGAGAAAGCGGAAGACCATCTTCACAAAAAGCAGAACTTCAATATAAGGACAGGTAGCGCATCGGGACTTCAGACGCTGAATGCCTGCCCCAGGAAGTATGCCTACAGCTATATCTACAATCTCAGGGAACCGGAGTATCCGGAAATAGGATACAAAAACTGGCTATCTGCGAAAGATAAGGGAACCTTCATGCATGCGGTTCTGGAGAACTATTGCAATACTGTTTTTGGAGATAAGAAAAGAGAAGCGTATCCGTCATCGCTGGATGTGACCGTACTTGACGGAATAATAGCCAAAGAGAAAACCGCCATGCTTGAGCTTTTCCCCGAAGTGGATGCAAAAATAGGCATTGCAGATATGCAGATCGAGGAAATGAAGGGCGTCATTGTGCCGTACCTCGAGAACCTGCATGCGGAATACAGCGATTCCGGAGCGAATGACCAAAGATGGGAATTCTGCGCTGCGGAGTATGAATTCCGAGATGTTCCGTTTTATATAGATACAGCCATAAACACGGATAAATCAAACGGTAGTAAT
>CAMNEB010000181.1 GCA_946536155.1 uncultured Lachnospiraceae bacterium
TCATCAAGATATGCAAAATAATCCGGGAAGGTCTTGGAACAGCACATAGGATCGTCTATCACGGTCCCCGGGATCTTAAGTCCCGCAAGTGAAAAGCCCATAGCCATACGGTGATCGTTGTACGTATCTATAACTGCTCCATGCGCAGATCCGGACGGGGTTATGACAATATCATCATTTTCCTCAGAACATGAGATGCCAAGCTTCTTAAGATTACTGACGATCGCAGAGATGCGGTCGCTTTCCTGAAGCCTGGTATGCGAGATGCCTGTGATCCTGATCTTTTTATCTGTAAAGGGAGCAACAGCCGCAAGTGTGATGGTCTGGTCAGAACAACCGGACATATCTATGGTGACTTCTTCCTGACCGCCCGGTTTTGACGTGCACGGAACAGCCCTGATACCTGCAGTGGTATCTTCTGTCTTTTCAAGTCCCAGGGATTCAAGAACCTTTACAAACAATGTATCTCCCTGCATGGAGCTTTCATGAAGTCCGTTCACCGTGACGCTTCTTCCGATCAGCGGGCTCATGGCATAAAAGTATGCGGCAGCGGAGGCATCGGGTTCTATGCCGTAATCGGATGCCTTATAAGAACCTGCTCTTACGATATATCCGCTGTCTGTTTTTTCACTGTCTATTCCAAAAGAAGCGAGTATCTTCCTCGTCATCTCAACATAGGAAAGGCCGTGGCTTCCTTTTATTCCTATAGTTACGTCCTTTCCTGACAAAGGTGCGGCGATCAGCATCGCACTCAGAAACTGGGAACTCTTATCGATATCCACGGTAAGGTGATCATCCCTGAAACCGTGGGGCTTTAAGGTGAACGGGAAAAAGCCTTCCTCACCCTCATATATGACTTCACACCCCATCTCCCTCAGAGTATCAAGGAGCGGAGCCATGGGACGTTTTTTCATCTGGTCGGAGGAATCCATGTGATAGATCCCGCCTCCTGTCAGTCCGAGAACAGCCGTGAGAAATCTGGCTGCAGTGCCTGCAGATCCCACATTCAGAAAGCCCTCCGTAACGGGAATCCTCCCGCCGCATCCGTAAACGGTAACGGTTGCACGTTCTCTGTCAACCTCCGTCCTGATCCCGAGTGCATCCATACACCCGAGGAAGCTCTCCGTATCATCTGAAAAAAGAGTACCGCCAAGGACCGACTTTCCCTCAGCAAGCATTGCAACAAGAAGTGCCCTGTTCGTGATGCTCTTAGAGCCCGGAACGGTGATCTCCAAAGAGCCGTCCTCAAGCTCCCCTATCCTGCCTGTTTTTGCAGCAATGAGGGGCTTGCGGTCAAAGTGATACGCCCGGACGTCTTTTACAAAATATACGCTGCCCACTGTGCTTCCATCGGAGCACTTCTCTCCGGCCACGGTTTTTGCTATACGGTATCCCGCATTCTGATGGAGCTTAAGGCTTGCGGCGTTTGTATCTATGACCTTGGCAGTCAGGCGCAAAAGTCCAAGCTTCTTAAAACCGACCTCTTCTCCGAGAAGCTTCACCGCTTCTGTGGCAAGGCCCTTTCCCGCAGGGGCATCTTCAGAGAAAAACACTCCCGTTTCACCGGTCATGGTCGCCGGATCTATATGCTGGAGATAAACACATCCTATGGGCTCATCCGTTTCCTTTAAGATGACGATGTACTGCCACACCGCCCCTGTCGCAACTTTCTCATCAAGCCACCTGCCGTGTTCCTCAGCACTGATGGGAACGCGGTAATAGAAATTAGAGACGGTCCTGTCCGCATTTCTCCACCTGAGCACCGCTTCAGTATCATCATGTGTGATGGGGCGTAAAATTATTCTGTTTCCTTCAATTATCTCTCTGTCCATACTTTTCAAGGTGATCGAAGTGATCGTCCCCCGTTCACATTTTTCAGGTTGAACCCGGGAACAGTCACCCTGCTCACCATTTATTTTTTGTTGCCGTAAAAATCGCTCCAGGTGCCTTCGGTCTTCTCTTCGATCGTGGGAGTTCCGCGCATTCCGATGATGGGAGCACCCTTTCCTTCAAGGTAGTCGCCGGTTATGGTGACCGTACCGATGTTGTCATCCTTGGGTATCTCGTACATGATATCGAGCATATAATCTTCGATGATGCTCCTGAGTCCTCTTGCACCGGTCTTGAGTTCAAGCGCCTTATCCGCTATTTTTTCGAGAGCGTCATCGGTAAACTCAAGCTTTACTTCATCGAGCTCCAGGAGCTTCTGATACTGCTTGAGGATCGCATTCTTAGGCTCGATCATGATCCTGATCAGCATATCCTTGGTCAGGCTCTGAAGAGTGGTGATGATGGGAAGTCTTCCGATGAACTCAGGGATCATTCCAAACTTCCTGATATCCTCGGTAGTCACCTTTGAAAGGATGTTGGGGTCGTTTTCATAGGAATCCTTGAGAGATCCGCCGAATCCGATGGAATTGGATTTTGACAGTCTCTGCTTGATGATATCCTCGAGTCCCGGAAAAGCACCGCCACAGATAAAGAGGATGTTCCTGGTGTTTACCGTAGCAAGGGGAACCATTGCGCCCTTGCTGGATGCTCCGACAGGGACCTCAACCTCAGCTCCCTCCAGGAGTTTGAGCATTCCCTGCTGTACGCTCTCACCCGATACGTCGCGGTGATTTGAATTTTCTTTTTTTGCTATCTTATCTATCTCATCGATAAAAACAATACCGTTCTCGGCCTTGTCCACGTCGTTGTCCGCAGCAGCAAGAAGCTTGGAGATGACACTTTCGATATCATCGCCGATATATCCCGCCTCGGTAAGTGAGGTGGCATCAGCGATAGCAAGAGGCACATCAAGGAGCTTGGCGAGTGTGCGTACCATATAGGTCTTACCGCATCCCGTGGGTCCGATGAGAAGAACGTTGGATTTCTCGATCTCAATGGAATCCATGGTATCCGTCGCAACTCTCTTGTAGTGGTTGTAGACCGCAACGGAAAGGACCTTCTTGGCATGCTCCTGACCGACCACATATTTATCGAGATTCTCCTTGATCTTGTGAGGTGCGGGAAGATTCTTGATGTCTATTATGGGCTTGGGATTCTCTGACTTTTTCTTAAGTCTCTGCTTGTTGGGGATACCGCCGAAGCCGCGGAGGTTGGCTAAGTCTATAAAACCGAAGGGAGGAAATCCGTTCACCTGATTTCCCATGTTCATGCCGGGATTCTGTGTGTTTCCTGCAGGATTTCCCTTGGGATTCTGTGTGTTTCCTGCGGGATTTCCCTTGGGATTTGCAGCGGAGCTACCTGCAGGGCTGTCTGACGCAGTTTTTCCATCTGAGGATCCTGCGCCGTTTGAGCCGCCGTTTCCATTTTCATTATTTCCGTCAGAGGTGCTTTTGTCCGGAT
>CAMNEB010000182.1 GCA_946536155.1 uncultured Lachnospiraceae bacterium
GAGCAGGATCATCATGCCACAGGTAAGGAACTGCCTGTTCGGGATAGCGGTATCTCTTCTGATGCTCTTTGTCATCCGAACGTGCAGATATGATTTCTTTCACGGGGTGCCGGAGCTTGATCATATCCTCTGGTACATGTATTACATCCCTTTTGTCACGGTCCCGGCGCTTTCTTTTCACGCAGCCGTCAGGACAGGGTCAGATCCCGAGAGTAAGGCTCCCGCTTACATCCCGGTCATATGGAGCATTGCCGTGATACTGATGGCAGCTTTCCTCACCAATGACCTTCACAATAAACTCCTGATCATAGAAAGCGACACTTCATACACTCACGGACTTCCCTATTTTTTATACATAATCTATTCGGTGGTAATGACCCTGGCATCACTGGTCATCCTCTTCCGCAAATGCCGGATCTCCCTTTGCAGGAAGCATACATACATCCCCGTTTCCCTCTGCATGATCGCTGTTGTGATGCTGGCAATCTACCTTGCGCTGGGCGGATCTCCGACACTCTTCGGATACAGGCTGTATTTTCTGCAGGAAGTGTATTCTCTTTTATTCATAGGATTCTGGGAAGGATGCATCATCATAGGACTCCTGCCTTCAAACACGCACTACAGAGAGCTTTTCGGCATCTCCCACACGGATGCAGAGCTGGTCAGCTCGGATAAAAGCTCGCAGTATGATTCCGTAAAAGTGTCCGGTTCCAAGCCTGATGATGACCTCATCCGTAAGGAATATGCCATAAACGGCGGCGTTGTCAGATGGACCGAGGATATCGGAACGGTCAGGGATCTTAACGAAAAACTGGGTGAAGCCAACGAGCGCATCCGCGAAGAGAATGACCTGATTGAAGAAGAAAACAGGATCCTGGAGGAGATCACCCGCTACGAAACCCTAAACCGCCTCTACGACTCGATAGCGGACCACACCCGCGACAAGGTCATCGCCCTCGATAAGGCGCTGTCCGATACGGATGATTTTGAAAAAAACATAATCCCGAACCTGCTCCTCGGAACCTATGTAAAAAGATGTGCAAACCTGATACTCCTCTCCGGTTCTTCAAAGACCATATCCGTCGAAGAACTCACGCTATCAATAAGAGAGACCTTTGAAGATATCAGCATCACAGGAACCGACTGCGTCCTGGAAAAGGGCACTCCGGGCAAAGCGTCCTCAGAATCCGTCATCGCGGCATACGACCTCTTTGAATCCGTTGCGGAAAAAGTCCTGACAAAGTGCAGTGTCATATCGGTTTCGGTCACGCCCGCTCCGGGCATCCTGCTTCAGATAGAGACAGATGCCCCCTACAGCGCAGAGGACCTTCCGAAGAAAATAAAAAGATTCAGATCCCGGGTCACCATAACGGGCGATGAGGACGAATCCTGCATAAAGTTTGGAGGTGAAGTACATGATTGATTTCTTCACACTCCCTCCCATGACCCGGGGCGTCATCTCCCTTCTGGTCATGCTCCTATACCTGTATGACACCTACCTCTTCCTGCAGGTGCTCCGCATATCCGCCGGAAAAAAGATCACCTTCATAACGGCGGTGCTGTCATTCGGATCGTTTATCTTTTTCCAGACGATGATTCCGAAAAAACCGCTCCCGCAGGCAGATGTGAGGCTCATCGCGGCAGCCGGAGCGATCGTCATAAGCGTTTCCGTAATAGTGCAGATACAGGTCACGAAGATAATGAAGAGCCGCATCTCCAATATCTCGGTCAAGGAAGGCATAGACCTGCTGCCCGCGGGGATAGCCTTTTACAACACTGAAGGCCTTCCGATGCTCACAAACCACAGGATGAACCTGATATGCCTGAAGCTTACGGGCGGAACCCTCTCGGATGCGCACGCCTTCTGGGACAGGCTCAGCAGATCCGATTTTCCCGAGAGCATCCGGGGCGGCGAGGACCCGATCATATCCTTTAAGGACAATACATCCTACGGATTCAAGCGCTATGTGTCGGAACTTGAGGGTGAGAAGGTGTATGAACTCATCGCCTCCGATATCACCGAAGAATACGGCAAGACCAAAGAGCTGGAGGAAATGAACCGCAGGATCAGCAGGATAAATTCCCGTCTCAAAGCCCTGAACAGCACCATCCGCTTTATGATCAAGGAAAAAGAAACCCTGCAGCTTAAGACCCGTCTTCACGACAACCTGGGGCAGACGCTGATCCTGGGAAGACAGTTTGCCCACACCCCGGAGAAGATCGACAAGAAAGAGCTGGTCCGTCTGTGGAAAAACAATCTCCTGCTCCTTAAGAACGAGGAAAGGGAAAGCTGGCAGGCTCCCTACTATGTAAACACAAAGCGTGCCGAGCTCCTGGGTGTTAAAATAGTAACTGACGGCGAGCTTCCCCGGGAAAACGAACTGATCCCCGTCATCGACACCGCCATCGCAGTCCATACAACAAATGTCTCCCGCCACGCAGGCGGTGAACATGCCTATATCAGGACTGAAAAAACAGAGGACTCCTACATACTGCACTTTACAAACGACGGCACAGCCCCCGAAGAAGAGATCGAAGAACACGGCGGTCTCTTCAACCTGCACGAACAGGTAAGGCTCCTGGGCGGAACGATGAAGATCACCTCCTCTCCCGCTTTTGATATGGAGATCGTGCTGCCGAGGAATATAGAGGAAGCGTGAATTTATGTTTTTTCAGGCTTATTTTTCTGAAGTTATATCTTAAAGTGCCTTAGATTTATTTGAAAAGGAGTGTTTGTCATGAAGTATAAAGTCATGATCGCAGACGATTACAGGATGATCCGTCAGATGATCGAATCCATAATCGATTCCACGGGAAAGTATGAAGTCGTCTGCAATGCCGCTACTGCCGAGGAAGCAGTCTCCAACTGCAAGCAGTACGATATCGACCTTGCGATACTCGATATCGTCATGGGGAGCGATACCGACGGCATAGAAGCCGCAATACAGATCAAGAAGGTAAGTCCCAAGACCAAGATCATCATTGTGACTTCAATGGCGGAATCATCCTACATATCCCGCGCGCAGGATGCAGGCGTCGAAAGCTTCTGGCACAAGGAGCTCCAGGAACAGCCCCTTCTTGAGATCATCGAGCGCACCATGAAAGGCGAATCCGTCTATCCTAACGGCACCGTGGAGACCTGGTTCGGCGACACCGTAAACACCAGTCTCACCTCCAGGGAACTCGACGTATTAAGAGAACTGGTCCACGGCGACTCAAATGCCGAGATTGCCGATAAACTCGGCATCACCGAACGCACCGTCAAAAAACACATCTCCGACATGCTCATCAAAACAGGCTTCAAGAGCAGACTGCAGCTGGCAGTCAGGGCAAGAGCAGGGGGCAT
>CAMNEB010000183.1 GCA_946536155.1 uncultured Lachnospiraceae bacterium
AGGTCTTGACCTTTATGACATCCAGCTTTTTGTTGAGCTGCTTCTCGATCTGTTCCAGAGTCCTCTCATCCCCGCTGGATACGATGGTCATCGATGATACGGTGGGATCGTCGGTCTCACCGACCGCAAGGGAATCGATATTGAAATTTCTCCTGGAAAAGAGTCCGCTTACCTTTGAGAGGACACCGGCTCTGTTTTCGACATTAACGGAATATATTCTCTTATCTTTCATACTCCACCTCTTTATTCGGGCTTGACCACATCTTTGGGATCTACGATGCACTCAAGAAGGACATTCTTTTTATCACTCAAAAACTTCTTGATGACCGCTTTGGAATCCTTCATGTTATCGAGCCTCAGATAATCAAAACCGTAAGCCTCCGCGATGTGCTGAAGATCCGGATCTCCGTCGAGCTTGACCATCGAATATGCATCCTCATAGGTATAATGCTGATATTCGCGGACCATGCCGAGATATCCGTTACGGAGAACGACTATCTTCGCCTGTACGTTATGCTGTACGTAAGTTGCAAGCTCGCACATGGACATCTGGAATCCGCCGTCACCGCAAACCGCAACGGTCTGTCTCTTCGGTGCGGCAACCTTGGCACCGAGTGCCGCGGGGATCGCATATCCCATGGTTCCCATACCTCCGCTGGTAAGGAGTCTGCCCTTTCCGATGACGATATTTGCACAGGACCAGATCTGATTCTGTCCGACGTCCGCAACATAGATGCTTCCGTCTATCATCTCGGTGGTAAGCTGTCTTACGAATTCCGCGGGATCCACGAACTTTGAGGAAGGCTTTCTTGAAGGCTTGAATGCGCTTCTCGCATCGGAAAGCTCTTTGACCCATGCCCTGTAATCACCCGATGTCTCGGATGCAGTGAGTTCCTCGAGGATTGCCTCGGCATCACCTACAAGAGGGATCGTCGAATATGCATTCTTGCCGATCTCCGCAGGGTCCACATCCATATGTATAAGGGTCTTGTTGCCGTTGCTGATAAGCTCAGGTCTGTTTACCGCACGATCTGCAACACGGGCGCCTATCATGATGATGACATCCGCGTCATTCATAGCCTTGTTCGCGTAAGGCTTGCCGTTATTTCCCACCATTCCGAAATACAGAGGATGTGCGGTGGGAAGAACACCGATGCCCATCATGGTGGAGACAACGGGAATGCCCTTCTTTTCCGCAAATCTGCGAAGCTCGTCATCCGCATTTGCCAGGAAGACTCCGCCTCCCGCACAGATAATGGGCTTCTTTGCATTTTCAAGTTCACGGATGACCTTCTTTATCTGCTGTGCATTTCCCTTGAAGGTGGGCTTATATGTCCTGAGGTTGACCTCTTCGGGATAACGGAAATTCTTGAGAGTCTGGTTCTGAATATCGATGGGAACATCGATGAGGACAGGTCCTTTTCTTCCGGTTGAGGCGATGTAGAAGGCTTCCTTCATGATACGGGGAATGTCATTTGCATCCTTTACAAGGTATGAATATTTGACGAAAGACTCAACAGCTCCCGTGATGTCTGCCTCCTGGAAAACATCGGAGCCGAGGAGCTCGGAATTAACCTGTCCCGTAATGATGATCATGGGGATTGAATCCGCAAATGCGGTTGCTATTCCGGTTATGACGTTGGTAGCACCCGGACCGCTGGTAACGGCACATACACCGGGCTTTCCGGAAATACGCGCTTCACCGCTTGCCATATGAGCGGCATTCTGCTCGGTCCTTACGAGGATCGTTCTGATATCGGAATCCAGGATGCTGTTATAAAAAGGACATATGGCAACACCGGGATATCCGTAAACGTTCTTAACACCTTCTATCTCAAGACATTTAACTATCGCATCTGCACCTAACACTGACTTTACCTCCAAATATATTTTTAGGATCAGCCTATACCCAGAAGGTTCTTCGCGACCTTCACGGCATCTGAGGCATCCCTTGAATAAGCATCGGCACCGATCTCCGCGGCATAATCTTCCGTTACGCACGCTCCGCCTATCATTACCTTTATATCCAGTCCCTTTTCCTTTACAAGGTCCACAACCTCTTTCATGTGGATCATCGTGGTGGTCATGAGGGCTGAAAGACAGATTATCTTTGAACCGGTCTTTTCGGCTTCTTCAACTATAATATCAGCTTTAACGTCTTTTCCAAGGTCATGTACATTAAAACCGTAATTACCGAGCATCATGGCAACAAGGTTCTTGCCTATGTCATGGATATCTCCCTCCACCGTAGCGATGACGACGGAAGGTGCATCATCCAGGGACTGTCCCGCCTTCAGCTGCGGCTCTATGACCGCGATGGCCATCTTCATGCTCTCTGCCGAAGAAATCAGCTGCGGAAGGAAATACTTTCCCTTGTCAAAATATACACCGACCTGATTTATTGCCGGGATGAGAGCCTTATTCAGGATATCAGATGCCGGTATACCGTCTTCAAGTGCCTTTTTTGCGGCGGCTTCGGATGAATTCCTGTTTCCCTCAACAACAGCTTTGAAAACAGGCATCATGGACGGATCGATATTAAGATCTCCGAAGGCTGAGTCTCCCGCGGGTTTGGCCTTTTCCGAACCCGCAGAACCTCCGGCTGCCTTTAATAGCTCTTCTTTTGCTTTTCTTTCTTCCGCCAGTCTTGAGGCGGTATTTATATATACTATATCCGAGCCTTCCTTGTTAAGCAGAAGGTCCGTCGCCCTTGCAGCGGCTACAAGCAGTTCCTGTCCGGGATTTGATATCGCCATGGTCAGGCCGTTTGCGATGGCAAGGGTCAGAAATGCCGCATTTACATAGCTTCTCTCGGGAAGACCAAAGGATATATTTGAAAGCCCCGTGATCGTCGCAAAACCGTTATCATGAGCATAACGGATAGTCTCAAGAGTCTTAACGCCCTGGCTCTGGTCTGCACCGACTGTCTGGACAAGACCGTCAACAATGATGTTTTCCTTCGAAAGACCAAGTTCTGTGGCTCTTTTATATATGATATCTATAATCTCTTTTTTCTCATCAAGATCTTTGGGAAGACCTTTTTCCGAAAGAGGAAGAAGGATAAATACCGCACCGTATTTTGCGACCGTGGGAAGGAGCCTTTCAAACTTTGCGGGCTCCAGCGAAACGGAATTGACCAGTGCTCTTCCGGGATAATGTCTGATGGCTGCTTCAAGTATTTCCGGGGA
>CAMNEB010000184.1 GCA_946536155.1 uncultured Lachnospiraceae bacterium
TATTTTCAGAATATATTGACTGAAAAAATAAAAAAATATATGCTGTTTCTGTACTATAAGTGCACGAATTAATTAATTGCACTTTCGCGGACTGCAAATGGCTTAGATGATACATTTTCAGCCCACGATACGGCAATTACTAAATTCGTTGACTAAAAAAAAATTAAAAAGATGCTCTGTATGCAGGCAAGGAGGAAGTATGAACCTAAAGACCGCGTATGAACCCTATTTCAAAATCGGGGCAGCAATCTCACGTTTTAACCTTCAGACCCCCGCCAACACCAGACTGCTTCTGGATCAGTTCAACAGCTTCACCTGTGAGAACGACATGAAGCCCATGTATTACATCGATGTTGAGACGATCAAAAAAGATCCCGCAAAATACGATCTTGAGCCGGCTCTCAAATTCGATGTCGCAAAGCCCTATCTGGAATTTGCAAAAAAAGCCGGAATCCCCATGCGCGGACACACCCTCGTCTGGCACAACCAGACTCCGAAGTGCTTCTTCCATGAAGAGTACGACGAAGAAAAGCCTCTGGTCGGCAGAGATAAGATGCTCGCAAGACTCGAGAATTATATAAAGGGAGTCCTTACCTTCGTACAGACCGAATATCCCGGCGTTATCTATGCATGGGATGTGGTCAATGAAGCGATAGACGAAGGCGATTTCAGAAAATCCGTATGGATCGATACCATCGGCAGGGATTTCGTCATGAAGGCATTTGAATTTGCCAGAAAATATGCCGATCCCGGAGTTGCTCTTTTCTATAACGATTATGAGACCGCGCAGGAATGGAAGCGCGATCTGATCATCTCCGAGATCCTTAAGCCCCTTATGGAAAAAGGGCTCGTGGACGGAATGGGAATGCAGTCCCACCTTCTCATGGATCATCCAAACCCCGACACCTACAGGACCGCACTTGAAATGTACGGCGCACTGGGACTTCAGGTCCAGATCACAGAGCTCGATCTTCACAACGCAGATCCCGGTGAAGAATCCATGCATGCTCTTGCCGAGAGATATGCTGCCTTCTTCGAGATCTATCTCAATGCGAAAAAATCCGGAAAGGCAAACATCACCTGCGTGACATTCTGGAACCTGCTGGATGAGAACAGCTGGCTTTCAAACTTCAGAAAAGAGACCAGTTATCCTCTTCTTTTTAAGGGAAAGAGCGAAGCAAAGGAAGCTTATTATGCCGTGCTTGAAAAAGCCGTTCCGAAGGAAAGCATAGACAAGTGGGAACCCGGATATCCGGACAGCGAATATGAGGTAAAGTGGTAAGGCTTAAGGCGCCTTTTTACCGAAATGTATCAGCATCTGAACCCTGTTGTAGTAATTCATTTTAGATCCGCTCGCATCGGTCTCCACAACGGTGATGGAGGATCCGGGGAATCTTCTCTGCAGGGCCGGATATAATCCTCTTCCCGCACAGACATTGGCCATGCATCCGAAAGGCGCTATGCACAGGACCTTGGGGATCCCGTTATTGATATAATCCACGGTCTCCGCTCCCATGAGCCATCCGTCACCTATCGTCAGTGTGTGGGAAACATAGTCCCTCGAATTCATATCCATGGTATTGTAATCGCTCAGGCAGCGGAATCCCCCGCTCCTGAGCGTTTTTATCATACTGTCCTGAACGCTGCGGAGAAGCTTTTTTACGATCTCAAACCCAAGGCGCTCAAGATTTTTCCGGGCCGGCTTATGAGAATCTATGTAATAGAGAAAATACCAGGAGGCTCCGTTCACATGGGCTTCGCATCCGTTCTCCTCAAGATACTTCACTATATCCCAGTTGCCAAGGGCGCAGTATTTGACATAGAATTCCGCAACAATGCCGACCGCCTGCTTTTTCTCCGAAGTCTTTTCGATCCTTGCAAAAGAATCCGCCATGAGCTTCATGTTTTTGCGAAGCCTGTGAAGCGTGAGATGCCTTCCGAGCTTAATGTCCTCTGCGGCCTTCCCGGTCCATTCTTTAACCAGCTCATCCGTCTCGCCCTTATTTATCTCGTAGGGCCTTGTCTGATTGGCGAGCAGCATGAGCATATCGGAATAAAAAAGCCCGAACAGCCCTCTGACCGCCATATCAAGACTTATGGGAAGCGATATATCATCCCTTACATGACGCACATTTATGGTAAGGACTCTGACATCCGAATACCCCGATCTTTCCAGGGCTTTTTTCATAAGTCCTATGTAACATGCTCCCCTGCAGGCATCACCCGCGGTGGGCATCAGCACAAAGGTCTTCTTCGGATCGTATTTTCCGCTCTTTAATGCCCTTACCACCTGCCCCGTCATCAGCACGAAAGGATAGCAGATCTCGGGATTTGAGTACTTAAGCCCCTCTTCCCTGACATCAAACTCGCTCTCATCCTCAAGGGGGACAACAGAGTACCCCTTCCGCCAGAACATATATCTGAGCAGCGGAAAATGACTGTCAAGAGTGGCAGGCAGAAGGATGGTATTTTCTTCCTTTTCCGTGAGTATCCTGTACATGGTCACCTGATAGTCGCATCGTAGGATTCAAGGAAATCCTCTCCCTTTTGGACCTCTGTCATAGAGAGCCCTTTATATCCCAGCTGTCTCTGGCATTCGTAAATGGCTATGGCGGCGGCATTGCTCAGGTTAAGACTCCTGCACTCTCCCGCCATGGGGATCCTGAAGCATCTGTCCAGATGTTTTTTCAGGATATCATAAGGAACTCCGGTGCTCTCTTTTCCGAAGATCAGATATATGGGTGCCTTCACCGAAGCAAAATCTATGTCGGAGGGCGGGCGCTTTCCGTATCTTGTCATAAAGAAATACTCGCCTTCATTTTTGGATTCGAAATCCTCGAAATTCTCATAAAGGACGTAATCCGCCCAGGTTATATGATTGGTCGTTGCCCTTTTGAACTTGGGATTGTCAATGTCAAAGCCCAGAGGCTTTATGATATGCAGTGCGCAGTTTGCCGCAACACAGGTCCTCATGATGTTACCGGTATTCTGCGGTATCTCGGGTTCGAACAAGACCACGTTAAGAGCATGTTCCATAAGTAACGGTCCGCCTTTTTATTATTCTGACTTGCGATCGGGATCGGGCGCTTTCCGCGTTATATTATAGTGCAGGATGTAACCCTTTTCAAAATTATTCGG
>CAMNEB010000185.1 GCA_946536155.1 uncultured Lachnospiraceae bacterium
ATCCTGCTTTTTCGAGCTGTTCCTTCTGGAATTTCTTATTCTTGTTCATCCTGACGGTAAGGACCTTCTTTCCGGCCTTTCTCTCCTCAGCCGCTTTGGAAAGGATCTCGCTGAGACGCTCGCCGGTGATGCCTTTTTCGATGAGATACGCTTTGCCCGCGCCGCTCCCGGGAACCTTGAATCCCTTCTCGGTAAGAAGAAGGACTATCCTCTCAAATCCGATGGAAAAACCGCATGCGGGTACATTTGCACCGGTGAATTTTCCAACCATCTCATCATATCTTCCGCCGCCTCCGCAGCTTCCGCCAAACTCGGGGATAGCTATCTCAAAGATGGTTCCGGTGTAGTATGACATTCCTCTTACGAGAGTCGGATCGAAGACCATCCTGAAATCCGCTTCCTTCGCGCTTTCAACGGATGAAATGATGGTATCGAGATTATCGACGGGAGCCTTTGCAAGTTCTTCGCCTATGATATCCATGATGCCCTGAAGAGAAGACTCTCCGTTTACGGCTTTTTCAAGAAGACCGGTATATTTTTCAACCTTATCCTGCGCATATCCGTTCTCAAGAAGCTCGGTCTTTACCCCGTCTATTCCGATCTTATCCATCTTGTCGATGGTGATGAATACGGAATCATAGTCTTTTTCTTCAAAGCCTGCCCATGAAGCCATTGCCTTCAGGAGCCTTCTGTCGTTTATCCTGATCTCGAAGCCCTTAAAATCAAGCTTTCCGAGAACCTTGGTGGTTGCGAGGATAAGTTCTATCTCAGCGAGATTGTCAGCCTCTCCGAGTATATCGATGTCACACTGCATGAACTGTCTGTAACGGCCTCTCTGGGGACGGTCCGCACGCCATACATTTCCCATCTGAAGTGCCTTGAAGGGAGCAGGGAGATTTGCGCTGTTATTGGAATAGTATCTTACAAGAGGAACCGTCAGATCGTATCTGAGTCCGCTGTCCACAAGATCCTCCTGGGTCTTTGCAGTCTCGAGATTAAGCTTCTCTCCTCTTTTAAGGATCCTGAATATGAGTTTTTCGTTGTCTCCGCCGGATTTGGAGGTCAGATTCTCGATGGTCTCCACACAGGGAGTCTCGATCCTGGTAAAGCCGAATCCCGCATAGGTCTCGCTTATGACTCTCTGAACGTATTCCCTTATCGCCATCTCCTCGGGGAGTATATCTTTCATGCCCGTAACAGGCTTTTTGTTAAGTGCCATATGAACCTCTTCTTAATTATTTAAAATCTCTTTACTTACGAAAAATCCTAAAGATATTAGCACAAAAACGGCTTTCTTGCAATGTAACAGCCCCTGTATACGGGTCAGTCCGCAGAATAGGTTCCGCTGATATATCCGTATGCTATGACATTGCCGTAAAGAACAGGGGATGCTTTTCCGTCTTTGATGTTCAGATATGTCCACAGATTGTCCCCGGCAAACCAGGGTGCATCGAATACGGGATACTCTCCGTCAAAGAAAGCACCGGGCTTATCCGCCAGTGCATAAACATAGACTGTATAGAGATGGTCTCCCGAAAAAGCGGGAGGATAAGGTCCGATGTAATCTCCCGGATTTTCTCCCAAAGAAAGATCCGTCCCATTCACCTCGGCATACCAGTGAACCCACTGATGCGCCGATTCATCGACCATATATATGACGTAATATGAAGCACCCTCTACAGGTTCAAAAGAAATCTGGGGAGAAAGATTACTGCCCTTTGATGTGTTTGAGATATCATCCGTCCATCTTCCGTCTTCGAGGCTTTCCGAAGTCACGGTCATGGAGGCCTTTCCCTTGAAATCATCTATGGTCTTGTCATATGTTCCGTTCCTGCTCTTGTAGACATACTTTGTCATGGTATGAGCCGTAAGGACAGAGTATGCTGCGATGATGCACAGTATGGGAAGAAGTATGACAGCTGTTTTTTTGTATGATGCTTTCCTGTGAAAAACAAATGCAAGGATTGGGAAAACAAGATGAAAGATCATGAGCAGGACAAAGAGAGCAATACATTCTTCTTCTCCGTATCCCATCCATTTGACAAGATAATAAACATCACATACGAGAAATATCAGATATGCCGAGGCATATAGGATACTCATAAGATTATTCCGGCTTTTATCACTTACCGTTTCCATTTTACTTCCTGAGATATAATGCGGGCCTTACGCCAATGGTATCATTACCCGCAAAACTGTTGTACATTGCACCCGCTCCTCCGAGATTCTGAACAGCACTTGCACTGTAGCTGTCATATCCGGGAGATCTTAGCCACCACCAGCATGTCACCCTGCCGATACAGTCCGGATCGTAGCCCTGAATGCTCAGCCATTTGTCATAATCGTCCTGTGTGACCTCATAGGAATAAACAAAACGATCGATGGCATACTGAGTAGGCTCGGCCATCAGCTCCTCCGAAAAGCCCTGCATGTCTTCTTCGTAATATGTGTCGAAGGTGAAATAGTCAAGGATATCGCTGTAGCTTAAGCAGAAGATCCTGTCCCTGGTAACATTGCCTCCGCCTGATTTCCAGAATTCATTGTCCGTATTCATGAGAAATACGGAATTGACCGCTTCCATCTGATCGTGATCGAATGCGGACTTGTAAAAATCATTATTGAGCCATTTCCTGAGGGAAGATGTCTCCCAGGTCATCTCATCAAATCCGTCATGATAGGGGATACAGTCAAGAACATATCTGCTGATAAGGAGCAGCCCGTCCTCGGTATCATCGAGAACGATCCACTCAATGGGCTCGGCACCGTCTGAGGTATCGCCGTCCTGTTCATATGTTCCGAAGAGTATAAGGCCATCATCCGTTACGGTATAGATCTCTTTTTCAGGCTCCTCTTCAGGTGCGGCGGGCATTTCAGAAACCTCTTCCCCTGCAGTCACGGACTGATCTGCCGCTGCCGCGGTACCCTGATCCGGCACATAAGAATACGCACGCCACATGCGAAATCTGACGGATGCAAAAACAAGAACAGCCAGAAGCAAAAGGACCGTCACGGTAGCGATCAGATCACGCTTCTTTCGTTCTTTCACTTCTGCTTCATCAGAAATGGCTTCTTCGGAAGAGTCCTGACCGGATCCGCTTTCTGTGCC
>CAMNEB010000186.1 GCA_946536155.1 uncultured Lachnospiraceae bacterium
ACAAGGCTTCCCATCCAGTGCATCTTGGCTCCGGTGTGATAAAGGGGAGGGATGCAGAGGAAGCAGTCATCCCTTGAAGTGGAATGATGGTTCTGCTCGACCTTTGCGGCGGTCATAAGGCTTAAATGCTTATGAAGGATCGCCTTGGGGAATCCGGTTGTTCCTGATGAAAAATAGATTGCGGCATCGTCTTCGTCCTTCAGTTCGATACCGGGATTTGCGCTCGAGCAGTCCGCAACGAGGTCACGGTAGCTCTCCGCAAATGTGGGGCAGGTCTCTCCCACATATATAAGAGCGATATTTGAAAGCTTATCGAGAGAGGATTCAATCCTTCCGATGAATTCGGGTCCGAACAGGAGCACGTCCACTTCAGCAAGTTCCGCACAGTAGACTATCTCGTCAGCCGAATAACGGAAATTGAAAGGAACCGCAAGTGCTCCGCTCTTAAGGACGCCCATATAGATGGGAAGCCACTCGAGGCAGTTCATCATGAGGATGGCAACCTTGTCCCCTCTTCCGATGCCCCTGCCGAGGAGCATGTTTGCGACGCGGTTTGCTTTCTCGTCAAAAACGCTCCAGGTTATCTCTCTTCTGTAGGGCATTGCTTCTGTCTGCTCGATGAGGGAATACTCCTTCCAGCTGACCCTTCTGGTCTCTTTCTGTTCGGGGTTCAACTCTATGAGAGCAACCTCGTCCCCGTACATTTCAGCATTTCTTTCAAGGTACTTAGTAATAGGCATTTTGTTTTCACTCCAAGATTTTTATGTAATGTAATTAAGAGGATTGACCGGACTGCCGTTCATTATGATCTCAAAGTGCAGATGAGGTCCCGTGCTTCGTCCGGAATTACCGGTCCTTCCTATATACTGGCCCTGGCTCACGGTCTGTCCGACAGATACCCCTATGCTGGACAGATGTGCATATCTGGTCTGGGTCCCGCCGGGGTGGGTTATAAGGATCATATAACCGTAGCTTCCCGACCATCCCGCCTGAGTGACCGTTCCGCCGCAGGAAGCCTGCACGGATGTTCCGGTGGGAATAGCCCAGTCGACACCTCTGTGGTATGTTGTGGCACCCGCAGTAGGTGCATTTCTGTATCCGAAATAAGAACTGATCCTTCCGCCGTATATAGGCTTGATGTAGGTGGGAGGTATCTTGGTCCCGCGCTCCATGATCTTGGGAACGGCTTCGATATCGACCTCCTCGATAAGGACTTCTCTCTCGGATTCCGTATCATTGATGAAGTGCTGGTCAACGATAGCTCTGTGATGTCCCGCGGAAGGCTGCTGGATCACGTTGCTCTGGGTGGTGAACCAGTCGTCCCTGGGGATTATTATGATCTCTGCGTCATAATCTTCTTCAATATAGTTCCTCTCCACATGCTCAACGGACAGCTCGGGCTCGGGAACTGTTATGACAAGCTTGTCATTTATATGGAGAGTCGAATTGACACTCTCAAGCTTATCGGGGTTAAGTGCGATCAGATCGTCAACTGCGATATTCAGATTGAGTGAGATTCCGCTGAGGGTATCTCCCGCAACTATAGTGTATTCATATGCGGTCTCATGTTCCTTGATGACCGTATCTATCGCTTCTTCAAGACTGGAAAGATGCGAAGCCGGAACATATCCTTCGGCGATCTCTATGGGCTCGATGAATCCTATGGAAACAAGTCCGGTCTCATAATCTTCAAAGGAAACCGTCTCATCTTCTTCCTCCTCAGGAAGACCCTGGGCACTCAGATAAGTCCTGATCCCGCCCTCGGGAAGCGATAACGAAGAGGCATGGGATGTCTCCTTATATGTATCAACAATCTCGGCAGTAAAAACATTGAAATCCTTGCCCGGTGCGTGCACAAGCCTTGCCTCGAATCTTCCTCCGGGGTTATACCTGTCGATTGCCTCGTTCAGGAGTGCGACGACCTCATCCTCTCCGGCAAGATTGACCATATAATCGCCCATCTTCACCGTATAGGAAGGAGAAAGCGCCTCACGCATAGAGGCCGCAACCACTCTTTCCGCCGTTTCAAGCGCCACGGCATAGTCGGTGACTTCTCCGGTCAGGACATTTTCCGATTCTATCCTCATGTCAAGGTCCATGAAGGCGATCCCCTGATGCTCCGAAGCAACATTTCTGCGCGCTTCAAGAAAGAGGCTCTCTGCCTCTTCCCTTGTTGAAAAATCCCCGACCTTAACGTCGTTTATGTACATATGAAAATAGTCATCGGCTCCCTCGGAAAACGGAGAATATCCCTGCACACAGATCAGACATAAAAAGATCGTCAGAGCCGATGAGATCACAAAGATCAGTTTTCTTTTTTTTGAACGAAAAAACATCTTCACAGCAAAAAACTAAATCAGAAGAGGAGCTGTGCCAAAAAAGGAGTGATGGCCGAGATGACAGAGATCACGACTGCTATCACGGCAAGCTTCTTTACTCCCTTCACCTGGTCTTCGACCTTGGAGGTCTCGGATTTAACGCTGACCAGCTGCTTGGCATTCTCTTCGCGGATATTTTCGAGTTGTTTTCCGTTGTCGTTGCGCATGCTTCCGAGAAGTTTTGCACACTCATCCCTGACAACGGCATGAGTCTTGGCTGCCTCCGTCTTGATATTCTCAAACTGGGCGGAGTTCTCATGTCTGATGCTTTCGAGCTGCTTGGAATTCTCATCCTGTATGGAGGCCTGAACATTCCTGTAGACTCTGACGCATTCTTTATGGATATCAGTATTTCCAACAGTCTGGTTGAGGGTCTGGAGCATCTGCTCCTGTCCCTTTCTCAGATTGCTCTGCATCTGCTGCAGATACTGATCGCTGGTATTTCTGAAGGAATCCATGGAAAGCTTGACCGCACTTACCTCATCCCTCAGGACCTGTACAAGTTCCATAAGATCCGGATTGGATGATGCATGGGAAAGATTCTCGTTTATTCCCGTGACCGAAGCATCCAGATTCTGTTTAAGGTCGGAACTCGAAGTATCGAAGCTCTGTTTAAGATCCGAAGCGGATACTTCAAAGCTCTGCTTAAGATCGGAATT
>CAMNEB010000187.1 GCA_946536155.1 uncultured Lachnospiraceae bacterium
ACTGAGCATCACCGTAAAGCTTCCGGAAGACCTGCAGAAAAGCGGATCATAAAGATTCTGCGTTGTGATTGAACATATTCAGAACCTCTCTTATCTCGGAGACAGATTCCAGAAAGACCTCCACACACAGAGGATCGAACTGAGTTCCTTTTCCTTCAGCTATCATTTCAAGTGCTTTGTCCATGGGAAACGGCGGCTTATATACACGGGTTGATGTAAGAGCATCAAAAACATCTGCCACGGCCATGATCCTTGCAGACAAAGGTATCGCCTCTTCCATTAGACCCTCGGGATATCCTTTTCCGTCCCATCTCTCATGATGATAGGCGGCCATATTTCGTGCTTCCCTTAAATAGCTTCCGCCCTCTATAGTGCTGATGGCTTTGTCTATTATCTCCTTGCCAACGGTGGCATGGGTCTTCATGATCTCAAATTCCTCAGCCGTGAGCCTGCCCGGTTTGTTAAGTATCGCATCCGGGATCTTTATCTTGCCCACATCATGGAGCGGTGCGGATTTTACGACATATTCCATATACTGAGGCGTCAGCAGGTCGCTGTAATAACCCTTTCTCTTGAGTCCGTCAAGTATGATCCCTACATAGGATGCGGTCTTCTGGATATGATCACCGGTATCCGAATCACGATTTTCCACCATGTCCGCCATCAGGACGATCAGTCCGTCCCGCATCTTCATCGCATTCTCAGAATATCTCCGGATGTCACGGTACTGGTCGGCCATGTCGGATTCCATCCTGGTGACCGTTGAGTACAGTTCTCCGATCTCATTGTTTGACCTTACTCCGATAGACTCTATCTTCTCAACGCATCTGTCTATGGATTCCTGATCCCCGATATTTTTTACGAAATCCCTTGCAGACTCCGTCAGCTTGGCGATGGGATAAATGATGTAATATTCTGACAGACCTACAAATATGACTGTTATGACTATGGTAAATGCTGCGACAAAAAGTGCGATATTGCGGATATAATGAATGAGCTCGCCCCTGATGTTAAGAATGTCGATCTCTACACAGATAAGCCCTACAGCGTTACCCGCGCTGTCAAAAAGGACCTTATATCCGTTGAACATATGTCCGTAGCCTTCAGAATAGCCTTCAAGGATATCGCTGTCAGTCCTCCCGGTCATAACGGAGTTCCGGAGCGTTTTTAAGGTTTCTTCCTCAAAGCTTCCTTCCTCGCAGGGCGTTCCGAGGTATGTATATGTTCCGCCGTTCTTCAGTTCTTCCGCAGTCTTGGTATTTATCGCATATGTCAGACTGTGGATATCGTTTATATCCTCGAAATAAACAGCATACAGATAGTCGATATCCGAACTTTCCTTGACATGATTAAGGTCCGCCCTCATCTCTTCATATTCTTCGGGCATTTCCCGGGCCGCTATCATATCACCGAATGAATATTCCTCAGCGACACTGTATGCATACTCCAAAACGGTCGTAGCATACTTCCTGTAGTTCTCCATAACATGGTTCTCATACAGGCTGTATCCCACGACAACGATTACAACGGTCAGAACTATGATGACAACGGCCGAATAGATCGCCGTCACGATCTTTATGCTGATTCCCTTATGCTTATTTTCTTTCAACACGATTTCCCCCAAAAGCGTGTTCAACTCGAAAACCCGGATCGGTCCCGGTCTTCCATATATAACTCTTTTATTGTACCACAAAAACGATTCTTTGAGGTGATTGCAAAGAGCCCGGCATTTACGGCATCTCAAGTCCCGGTTGGATTTTTCTCAAAAACGAATTGTTAGTAATACATATATGTGTCTGATATAGTGAATTCCATAAAGATGCATCTTAAAACCATTAACCTGAGCCTATAAGTACCCGAAGGAGGAACAATATGTCACTTGGAAATAATATAAAGAAATATCGTCGTAATGCAGGCCTTACCCAGGAAGAACTGGCAGGAATTCTCTGTATAACAGGTCAGGCAGTGAGCAGATGGGAAAGCGGAGCCGGACTTCCCGATATAACCCAGATAGTCCCCCTGGCCCAGGCTCTTAATGTAACTACCGATGCACTCTTTGGATTCAGTTCGGAAAGCTATGATCTTAAGCTTGCAGCCGAGGTCAAGAAAGAAGCAGACCGTCTCCGCGATACGTGAGAGCAGTCACAGGGAGCACTGAATTCCGCAGAATATCTGGACCGTCAGTGCGAAGAGCATATCTTCAACTACGGCATCATGACCCGGTACGTTCAGGGGATCGCTCATATGAGCCGCTACGTCAATCCAAAGAATTCCTATTACGAAGGACTGCTGAAGGATGACGGAAAAGAATGGCAAAAGACCATCAGAAGCGCAGAAAACAGGGCAATGCAGGTCATCCGATATTCGGGAGATAAAAAGCTTGCCGACGAATGTCATTATGCACTTGCCTGGCTCTGCTGGCACACCTCGGAATGGGAAAAGGGACTTCAGCATATAGAAGCTCTTCCATCCATCAGCAGCAATATGCTTCAGGAAACTCTCCTTCCCTATTACATCGATATATCCACTGATGAAGGCGTTGAGAAATGGCATGCTCAGCTCCGTGACAATTATCAGAATTTCATCCGCGCCATAAACAAGCAGATCGTCTATAATGCGGAATCCATGATGTGGGTTTGCCCCCGGATCTGCTCCCCGCAGGAAGTAGAGGAAAACTGTCTCTGGGGCATATCAATAATGGATACATTCATGAAGAATGATAAGATGAGAGCACTCTGCCAGGGCTTTTATCGCGAGACGTACAAGTTCCTTACCGCTGCATATCTGAGAAACGGCGATCCCGCAAAGGCAGCAGAGTGCTGGAAGAAGCTTCTGGTCAAAGTTGATGAATATGTGGAATTCTGCGATAAGGTTAACGAAAGCAGCCCCGATGAAGTCCCCCGCATCTACGGAAAGAAAGCCGCTGAAAACATGAGAAGCTACACAAGAGAAATGATAGACGGAAAACTCGAGTTCAACCTCGGTCAGCTTAA
>CAMNEB010000188.1 GCA_946536155.1 uncultured Lachnospiraceae bacterium
TTCGTTCCCTGCTATGTAAACAGCCGTCTCACCGGAATGGGAATCCCCGTATCCTGTGAGGTTGATATCTACGGATGTCTCTCCGAGTTCATCGGAGAGATCGTCAGCGGCGATATCGTTACTCTTCTCGACATCAACAACTCCGTTCCCAAGGATATGTACAACGAGTCCATCAAGGGCAAGTTCGATTATGAGCTTACCGATACCTTCATGGGCTTCCACTGCGGAAATACCTGCACCAAGAAGCTTTGCAATTTCGAGATGAAGTATCAGAAGATCATGGCAAGAGCACTTCCTATCGAGGTTACCAACGGAACTCTCGAAGGAGACATCGCTCCCGGCGACATCACCTTCTTCAGACTTCAGTCCACCTCCGACAACAAGCTTAAGGCTTATGTTGCAGAGGGCGAGGTTCTTCCCGTTGCTACCAAGTCCTTCGGCGGAATCGGCGTATTCGCCATCAAGGAGATGGGACGCTTCTATCGTTACGTACTCATCGAGAACAGCTTCCCTCATCACGGCGCTGTTACATTCGCACACAACGGAAAGGCACTCTATGAGATCTTCAAGTATCTCGGCGTAGAGTCTCTCGGATATAACCAGCCTAAGTGCCTGCCTTATCCTACCGAGAACCCTTTCAAATAATATTTGAGATGTAAACAGGTCCCTGCCTGCCTTGTGCGGGCAGGGATTTTTTATTTTATCGGGGTTTGTCCGCTTTTCTATTTTATCGGGGTTTGCCCTTTTTTTATGCGGTGTATGGGTTCCTGCATTTTTATGCAGGGTATGGGCCCCGGATTGTTGTTACAGCGTGTAAATGATGTTACAATTATCCTGTTGTGCAACAGTGCATGCAGATGGATCGGAGTTGAAAAATGCCTGAACCTATGACGGCCGCTCCTGTCACGTTAAAGTGCAGGATTTGCGGCGGAGATATCGTAAATGACTATTTCGCCGGGACATGCAGATGCGATAACTGCGGAAATAAGTGGGATATGGCTGAAATGGTCCCCGATTACAGGGAATACGCCGGGATAGTTGAGAAACTTAAAAAAGCGCAGGCCATGCTCACGGAAAGAAATGACGCAGCGGGAGCCACACAGGCTGTCCTTATGTACAAAAGCGCAGCTGCGGTCTGCACGGAGCGCACCGGACCGATCGCCGCGGATCTTCTGAAGCTGTGCACCGAAGGAAGGGACAGGGCTGAAGAGGCAAAACACCTGGCCCAGGGCAAAGCCTATTTTGAAAAGGGAAACTTCAAGAAAGCTCTTTCCGAATTTGAGAAGATATCCTCTTCAAAAGAATCCGAAGTCATGATGGAAAGGTGCCGTGAGGAGATCGCGGCCGCCAGAAAGAGGCGAATCCCCTATGCTGTCATCATCGGAATGATAATGCCCGCCATACTCAGTATTTACCTGTATGAAAGGGTAAATCTCCCTCTGGGCATAGATATACCCATCTTTATCGTGGGAACCCTTCTTGTGGGTTTTGCGATATATCTCGATAATACCCTTTCCATAATAGCGGAGATATTGTCATTTCTTTTTTCTGTGCCGCTGATCATTTTTTTGATACTGGCTTATGTTTTTCATGTGAGTATACATGTTGCGGCTGCTCTTGCCGTGATCATACCTGTCGGAATAGTTGTTGTGATTGCAGTTATTGCGGAAAGGAAGTGAAAAATTGGAACTGATAAGTGTAATTAAGTATGAAGGCAGTAATGAGGTATTCGTACACAAGCATCCGAATGAGGATTTCAATTTCGGTACCCAGCTTATCGTACATGAGACCCAGCAGGCCCTTTTCCTCAAGGACGGCAAGATAGTCAATCTGTTCCCTGCGGGCAGATATACACTTCAGACCTTTAACTTCCCCTTCCTGAAGGATCTGATAAAGCTCGGAACGGGCGGCGAAAATATATTCCATGCCGAGGTCTATTTCATCAACATGACCACCCAGATGGGCATCAAATGGGGCACCGACAGCAAGGTCAGGCTCTTTGATCCCGCATCCGGACTCTATGTTGAGATAGGCGCAAGCGGCAATTTCAACCTCAGGGTCATAGATTCTCCCAGACTTGTGCTCAAGATGGTGGGCACTACCGAGGGACTTCTCCAGAGTGAGGTCATGGGAGACGGAGTCTCCTACGGAACCGGCAAATTCAAGGCTCTTGTCATGAACAAGGTCAAGTCGAACATTGCCCGCATCATCAAGGAACAGAACATAAATATCCTCGAGATAGATTCATATCTGGATATCCTTTCGACAGAGCTTCAGGCTTCGATCAATGTTACTCTCGATGAGTACGGACTCGTGATGCCTGAGTTCTATGTCACTTCGATCACGACTCCCGATGATGATCCCAATTTCATCAAACTCAAGCAGCAGTTTGCAGACCGTACTCTTAAGGTACGTGAGGAGGAAGTAAGAAAAGCGGAAGCGGAAGCCGCTCAGAGCAGAAAGATCCTCGAGGCTCAGACAGAAGCACAGCTCAAGATGGTATCGGCCCAGGGAGAAGCTGAAGCTATCCGCATCAAGGCAGAGGCAGAGGCTCAGGCATACAAGATGCAGGCTGAAGCTGAAGCAGCCGAGATGAAGATGAAGGGCTATACCTATCAGCAGGAGACTGCAAGACAGGTTGGCCTGGAAGCTATGCAGAACGGCATCACAGGCGGTTCCGGAGCAGGCGGCGGTTCGGGTGCCGGCATAGGTGATATCGCAAGCCTCGGTGTTACTCTCGGAGCCATGGGCGGAGTCATCAACATGACCAAAGAAGCCATGGGACCCATCATGGGCAGTGCGACCCAGGTCGGTGAAGGCTTCGGAGGAGTGATAAGCGGAAATACCGCAGCGGCAGCTCCCGCCGGATGGACATGTCCTTCCTGCGGCAAGACCGGCATCACCTCAAAGTTCTGCCCCGACTGCGGCACCAAGAATCCCACAGCTCCCTGATAGGACACGGGG
>CAMNEB010000189.1 GCA_946536155.1 uncultured Lachnospiraceae bacterium
TCTCCGGTATGAACACCCATGGGATCGATATTCTCGATGAAGCATACGGTGATCATCTTGCCGGTTGAATCTCTTACGACCTCGAGCTCAAGCTCTTCCCATCCGATGACAGACTCTTCGACGAGAACCTGATGGACCATGGAAGCCTGAAGACCTCTTGCACATACGGTCTTGAGCTCTTCTACGTTGTAGACGAGTCCGCCGCCTGCGCCGCCCATTGTATAAGCGGGTCTGAGAACTACGGGATATCCGAGGCGGGATGCGATCTCAACTGCCTCGTCAACGGAATATGCAACCTGGGAGCGGGCCATCTCGATGCCGAGCTCATCCATGGTATTCTTGAACTCGATCCTGTCCTCTCCTCTTTCGATGGCATCGACCTGGACGCCGATGACCTTGACACCGTATTTCTCAAGAACGCCTGCTTCTGCGAGCTCTGAGCAGAGGTTGAGTCCGGACTGTCCGCCGAGGTTGGGAAGAAGGGCGTCGGGACGCTCTTTCTCGATGATCTGGGTGAGTCTCTTTACATTAAGAGGCTCAATATATGTAACGTCCGCGGTCTCGGTATCTGTCATGATGGTCGCGGGGTTTGAGTTAACAAGGATTATCTCATATCCAAGCTTTCTTAACGCCTTGCAGGCCTGTGTTCCCGAATAGTCAAATTCGCATGCCTGACCTATGATTATTGGACCGGATCCGATTATCAGGATTCGATGTATGTCTGTTCTCTTCATATGAGTCTCCCTTTCTTGTTTAAAAATTCCGTTGAAATATTATAGAGGTTTTCAATCCAGATATCAACAAATCTTTTTGAGGAGCATAAGGGTCTCAACCTCTTTTGTCCAGGGGAACTGGTTGACACACGAATATCTCTCTATCCTGTACCCGGCCGAAAGGATCGTATCCAGATCTCTTTCGAGGGATGTGGGCTTGCAGGATATATAGATGATATATTCCGCACCCGCATCAAGTATCTTCGGCAGGGTCTTCGGATGTATCCCGTCCCTGGGAGGATCCAGTATTATGATGCCGGGCTTTTCGTCAAGATCGTCCAAAACCTTCAGAACGTCCCCGCAGATAAATTCGCAGTTCGACATGCCGTTTTCCGCCGCACATTCCCTTGCGGCATTTACAGCCTCCGGTATGATCTCGACACCGTATACCCTGTCAGCTGACGCTGCGGCGATCTGTGCTATGGTCCCCGTTCCGCTGTAAAGATCGTATACGGTCTTGCCAAACGCACCGCCACCGCAGAGCGATACATACTCTCTTACTCTGGAATACAGCACCTCGGCGCTGTAGGTATTTGTCTGGAAAAAAGAAAACGGACCGATGCGGAACCTAAGGTCAAGGAGTGTTTCGTTTATATGGTCCTCTCCGAAGAGGATCTTTACATCATCCGCTATTATCGCATCGGATATCTGATCGTTTATTATCCTGACCACGCCTTTTATGCATCCCTTAAGGTCTAAGGAAGTAAGACCCGATACATATTCCTCCATAAGAGCGGTGTGGTCCTCACATGAGGCTTCATCCGAAGCCGTAACGGGACAAACCAGGATCTCGCCGGTATGAGCCGCCTTTCTGACCATCAGATTCCTGAGGAAACCGCTGTGGTCCTTCCTGCGGTAAAAAGGCGTTCCGTTCTTCCTGAAAAAGTCTCTTGTAAAAACAAGTATGGCGCGGTAATCCTCATCAACTATAAGGCAGTCCGAGACATCAAGGATGTCGTGGAACGCACCTCTTCTGTGAAGTCCCACGTTAACCGGGCCTCCAAAGAATTCGTTTCCGAAGGTATACTCCATCTTGTTGCGGTATCCGTATTTAACGGGGGAATCGAGTATCCCCTCCCATACGGGCTCTTTATCATATTTTTCTCTGCTCTGAAGGATCCTGCCTGAAAGAAGCTTTACTATCTGTTCTCCCTTAAGACATGATTCATCATCTCCGGACATAGAAAGATATGCGCATCCTCCGCATTCTCCGAAGTGTGCGCATATCCTGTCAGTTTCATATGGCGAGCGCTCAAGGACCTCAACGAGTGTGCCCTCTGCTCTTTCTCCGTGGCTTCTGCCGATACGAACCGATACCTTCTGTCCGGGAAGTGCATTCTTAACGGAAACAATCCCCTCTTCGCATCTCACACGTGCTCTGCAGGGGTAATCGCATCCTTCAACATATCCCTCGACGATCTGGCCTCTTTTCATGATCAGCTGTCTGCTTCGTCGGCAAAGAAATCTTCATCCTCGAATTCATCATCTTCGAATTCGTCGTCAAAGTCCTCGAGATAATCAGGGCTGAAATGACGGTAAACAATATATCCGATAATGCATCCGATGGCTATGATACCTACGATGGCAAGGATCACAAGTCCGGTGTAGGACTTCTTCTCATCTTCCACCTCATCGGCAGGTCTTGCGATAAGATTGCCGAGTCCCGCTGCAGCTGCCAGCTCAGCTACTCTGGCTGCCTGGGTGCCGCCGAATTCCTTAAGGGTATCAAGTGACGGAGCAATCCTGCTCTTAATATCTTCTTTACAACAATTTTTGCAACTCATAAAAACCGCCTTTCCAAAAAAAGCCATAAATCATAGAAATCAGTATATCATTCCTTAACAAGTTTTGCAAAGGAAGCATACATAACTTTTGTACCGCTTATGTCAAAGTCCACGGTGACCTTAAAATCCCTGGGTTCCTTAACTATGGAGGTGACGGTCCCGGCTCCGAATTTAAAATGCCTTACCCTGTCACCCGTCTTGTATGAAAGCTCGGTAAGGGTTGTATTCATATCCGAACCTTTTTTGATGCCGGATGCTCCGAGGGATATCTTCGAAAGACCTGACCCGGATCTTGACGCGGTACTCACCCCGCTGCCGGAAACGCTCCTTCCGTAAGAACCGCCGCCGAAGGACCGGCCGCTTCCGGATGAACTGCT
>CAMNEB010000190.1 GCA_946536155.1 uncultured Lachnospiraceae bacterium
AGAGAGTATATATGATCAGTCTGTACTCTGATCTGATTTTATCGATTAATCTATTATTCAAAAAAACGCTCCGTTACTTACCGGTTTGTACTGTTCCGAATCTGCTTAACCTGAAAAGATTCACTGATCCCCTTTGTCCTTCATGCTTCCGGTGCCGCCCTCAACGACCCCCTCGCTCTTTGCAACGGAGGAAAAGGTCCCGAAAAAGCAGCGGACATCGAAGGCAAAGGCTTTAAATCCGCCCTTTTCAAGGCACCGCACATAATCACCGTCAAGCTTTGCCTTGACCGGGATCTCCAGTTCATCGCGGCCGTTTATCTGTGCCCAGCCCGTAAGTCCCGGCTTTACATCATTGGCTCCGTATCTGTCACGCTCAGCCGTCAGAAGATCCTGATTCCACAGAGCCGGCCTCGGTCCTATGACCGACATATTTCCGACGAATATATCCCAGATCTGAGGCAGCTCGTCAAGGCTGTGGGCTCTGATGAATTTCCCGACCTTCGTGATATACTGCTCCGGGTTTTCCATCATATGGGTGGGTCTGTCATGAGGCGTGGACATCTTCATGGACCTGAACTTATGGAGCTTAAAATATCTCTTATCAAGCCCTATCCTCTTCTGTGTGAAAAAAACAGGACCCGGATCATCGATCACTATCGCGATCATAAGGATCAGAAAAACAGGCGACAGCACCACAAGTCCCGCAAAGCTCAGCATAATATCCAGAAGCCTCTTTACAACCCTCTCATAAAAGCCTCTGTGGTGCACCGAAAAGCCCAAAGCAATCGGCCCCTCTGCTGCACCTGTCTTTATTTCCTCCAGATGCCCTCTTACTCCGTCGGCATTGGCAGGCTCGTTCTCATTTGCCACGAACCTTACCCTCTTGCCTTCAAAGGGATTCTTATCCGATTGTCTGTTACTTTTATCCGTCACCACATATTCCTTAACACATCGTCTCTTAAGAACAGATTGCCCTTGACTCCCGTCACAACCGGAGTGATGGCACCTTTTCCCATCATATATGACAGGTTCTGCCTCGTACAGTTTAGCATATCACATGCGGAAGTGGTATCGAGCAGTCCGTGTATTACCATCAGCCTCAGATCCTCCGGTGAAACGGGCAAAAGCACTCCCTCACCGTACAGCGCACCGGAGGGGATATCGATGGAATCATTAAAGGTAATGTAATATCCGCCGGTCCCAAGCCTGCATGTATCATACAGAGCTTCGTTATTCAATACCTTTCCGATGTCGTTATATCTGCCGCTTCCGGCCATGCTCTCAAGATCGATCTTCCTGACGGTCCCATCTGCAAAAACGCATAAAAGACTGTGTCCGGATAAACGTATGCATCCCGTCAGATTTTTCTCCTGCCTTCTGATCACATAGTCCGGAAGTACAGAAACGGACTCAACACGGATAGAATCCTGCGAACACCTCCCATGGGACAGTTCCAGAAAGATCCTTTCATCATATTCCTTCAGCCTGTGATTTTGAAGGATCAGGTCTATGTTCTGCCTGGACGGAGGAATGATCCTGGAACGGACCCATCGCAGACTCTCATCTCTCGGTATCGTATAGATTCCCTTTTTTACAAATGCCGCAAAATGGAAAGGAGCCGTCCACTCGTCAAGATCATCCTCAAGCTCGCAGATAAAGGTCTTCTCCCGCTCATAGTACAGGAGAGTTCCTACATCTCTGCTATTATCTTCATCAAACAGTTTAAAGATTCTCATACAGTTCATACCTGGATATGATCATTTCCCATATTTTCCGCAGAAAAATATCCGGGAGTACACCGTCGAGCCCTTCTAAAAGTCTCTCCCTGTCGGAGGATGTGAGTTTTCCCGGAAAAACATTTTTCTTATCACCGATGAGCAGGAGGTTTTCAAAGCAGGACCTTCCTCCGATAAAGTTACCGCACTTTCTGTCTTCCATAACGTCAAAAAGCCGGGCCTCCCTTTCATCTGAGCAGCTGCACAAAAGAGACAGCCCATGATCAAAAAGCGGTGCAGGTCTGACAGAATGCTCCCGTGAATTTCTCAGGATCTCTATATTAGCACCATGCCTGTCCCTGTTAAGAATGATGAAATCAAAAGCTATCATCCTGTCAACGTATTCTCCGAATCCCTGACGCACACAGAAATCATAGGGATATTCACCGGGGGCGGCATTCATCCTGAAGAAATCATCCAGAGCTATCTTGCTCTCTCCACGCTTCCTGTAATCCTCAGATGAACACAGCCATGTATTATAAACCTTGCCTCCCACTTCAATATCCGCATTTATCAGGTCATAGCTCAAATGCTCTATTCCAAGTATAGTCAGGAGTCTGTCTGCGATCAATTCGTTCACACACTCATGTCCCGTAATACCGGAAAAAGGATCAAAGCCGGAGAGTTTGTAATATCTCTTCACACCGCCCACTTCAGAATATGACTTTAAAAGGGTTCCGGCAGTACCGGATGAACCCCGTATATGAGACCACTTAAGCCAGGTCAGATCCTGTTTTTCAAAAATAATCCTTCCCATAACACCTTCGCAAAAATTTGACGTGCGTCAAATGTCTATGCATTAAATATACACAATCATTTGACGCACGTCAAATACGCAGATCTTTATCTCTTTTTCCGAAAAGCACAGGATGCAAGGGTAAATACCGAGAACCATGTCATCAGATAGAACAGCTTCCCGGCTCTGGTATAAGGCCTGAACCAGTAGGTCACCTCAAAGAGGCACTCCCCTGCGGTCACGGTGCCGTTCGCCCTTGCAGGTCCGATCTCGTTCAAAGTGACATCCCCGTCAAACAGCCTGTAAGTCACGGGCATTTCCGTTCCAACGCACTCTATGGACAGATCATACATCT
>CAMNEB010000191.1 GCA_946536155.1 uncultured Lachnospiraceae bacterium
ATGGGCGTGATCGATGAGGAGAAGACTTATTTTCTCACCAGATTCGCAACGGACCTGGGCAAGACCAAGGTTGAGTACGCGGTCCTCGTGAAGAACATCCTAGAGATCCAGGGCATGGATATCAAGGATATAAGCGGAGGCATCATCTCGTCGGTTGTTCCCCCGATGAACAATATCCTTGAGGAAGTCATCGACCTTCTTACCGGACACAAGGCACTGGTGGTCGGCCCCGGACTCAAGACCGGACTAAACATCTCCGTGGGGGATCCTTCGGAAGTGGGTGCCGATCTTGTGGTGGGTGCTGTTGCCGCTATCGCAAAATACAAAGCTCCCATGCTGATCATGGACCTCGGTACCGCTACGACCATTACCGCTATCGGAAAAAATAACGAGTTCCTCGGAGTCATCATCTATCCCGGCGTTAAGGTCGCATATGATGCCCTGGTAGGAAGAACCGCGCTCCTCAGCAGCATTTCATACGACGAGCCTGCTAACGTCATAGGAACCACCACCACAGACAGCATGCAGTCCGGACTTATCTACGGCAACGCCGCAATGCTGGACGGACTCATCGACAGATGTGCGGAGGAGATGGGCGGCGTCAAGAGCCTTGTCGCAACGGGCGGTATCTCATCAAGGATCGTGCCTCACTGCAAGCATGATATAATCTTTGATGACGATCTCCTTATCGACGGACTTCGCATCATCTACTACAAGAACAAGAAAAGCACGAAAAAGAAGTAATATGGACAATACTCCCGGCGGTATCCCGGTCAAGGTAAAATATTCGGACAGACGTACCCTCTCGATGAAATTCGACAGAGAGGGTACGCTGATAGTCAGCGCACCTCTTCGTATGAAAGAAAAAGAGGTGCGTGATTTTTTAAATGACAATATCCGCTGGATCAGAAAAAACTATGTGAAGATCGCCGAGAGAAAAGAGGAAGCCGACAGGATCAGGATCGAAGACGGCGGCGCTGCGCTGTATCTCGGCGAAGAATTAAGGGTCAGATTTAACGGAAGATGCAGAGTGCATAAGATGGGAGATGAACTTGTTTTTCCGGACGATGCCGATATGGATACCTATGTCAGATGGCTGAAAGCAAGGGCAAAGGAATATCTTCCCGCAAGACTTTCCTACAGGGCTTACGAGATGGGCATCGATTACAGGCAGCTGAGGATCTCCTCCGCCAGGTCCAAATGGGGTTCCTGTTCCGCAAGCGGTCAGATCGTTCTTGCCTGGCACCTTATGATGTGTCCGCCCGAATCCATAGAATATGTCATCATCCATGAGCTCTGCCACAGGCTTCACATGGACCATTCCAAGGCTTTCTGGGCCGAAGTTGAGAGATTCATGCCCGATTATAAAAAACACAAAAAGTGGCTGGATGACCACAGCTATATAATGGATATCCTGTAAGATCCGTTTTTCTGCACAGTAATAGGCGCCACCCGGTTCGTCATCGGATGGCGCCTCTAGTAGATGGGCTCCTCGTTATCCATCAGGATACCTCCTGCTCTGTATTTAAACCCGATTTCTATGGCCGGTTGTGTCTCTTCAAGATCTTCGCTTCATTCTTCTTACGGCTCCCTGCATCCGAAAGCATATCTGAACGGTGCTGTCTGCCTTCATAGGATGTCTTACACGTTATGTGCCTATGCCGTGTTTTCACTTTGCTCTTACGAGACTGTTCCGGTTAGTCGTCCGGGTAAAACGATGGGTGTGTGATAAGTTTAACTAGTACATTGGACTGCCCTCCTGAGGGTGGTTGACGGGTTTCAATTTAGTGTCCCATTGGAGTGGACCTCCCTTTCTAAAAGCTTTGAATCTTTGTCTGTTTTCTTCGCTTTTGTTTTATGTGCTTATAATAATCTAAAAAAATAACTCTGTCAACATCTTTTTTCAAAAAACTTTTAAAAATCATAAAAATATTTCGATAACGTTTAAGCTATTTTATGAATTTTCAGACAATTAGGACGCGTGACGTTTCAATTATTATGGTTTTGGCGGGACACAGGGACGGGATCAGCCTGTTCACCTGTATCCCTGCACCGGGATCCACCTGTTCAACTGTAAACCCGTTGCAGGTCCGCGCTTGTCCGGGGGAATGGTGTCCGGGTGAAACGTACCCGTGTCACACTTCACTTTCGGGGCGTTTTCTGTTATTCTATAGGTTGGGTTTTAAGGGAATTTTTTAAAAAAAGAGAGGTTTTTAGAATGTATATAACATGTCTTGATCTTGAGGGAGTTCTTGTTCCCGAGATATGGATCGCATTTTCCGAGAAGACCGGAATACCCGAGCTCAGAAGGACCACAAGGGATGAGCCCGATTACGACAAACTCATGAATTTCAGGCTTGGAATACTCAAGGAGCACGGCCTGGGACTTAAGGAGATCCAGGAGACCATAGGAGGACTCGATCCTCTTCCCGGTGCGAAGGAGTTCCTCGATGAGTTAAGGAGCCGCACCCAGGTCCTCATTCTCAGCGATACTTTCGAGCAGTTCGCAGCACCCCTTATGAAAAAACTCGGCATGCCCACCATTTTCTGCAACACCCTTGAAGTGGCAGAGAGCGGTGAGATCACCGGATATAAGATGAGATGTGACAAGTCCAAGCTCACGACCGTAAGGGCTCTTCAGTCCATCGGATATGAGACCATCGCAAGCGGCGACTCGTTCAATGACCTCGGAATGATCGAGGCCAGCAAGGCCGGATTCCTTTTCCGCACCACAGAGCAGCTTAAGAAGGACTATCCCCAGTACCC
>CAMNEB010000192.1 GCA_946536155.1 uncultured Lachnospiraceae bacterium
TGGAGAATCATAATGGAACTTGCCGGTCAGATAAAAAAATACAGAGCGGACCTTGGGTTGTCTCAGGAGGCTCTTGCTGAGAAAATATATGTTTCCAGGCAGACAATCTCCAATTGGGAGACTGAAAAAAGCTATCCTGACATAAACAGCCTTATCAGGATGAGCGAGATCTTTGGTATCACTGTTGACGAGCTTCTCAAGGGGGACGCTGAAGAGATAAAACAGATGATAAGAAGAGAAGATCAGAATGAGTTAAACAGACTTTCTGCCATATATGGGATAATGATGCTTGTGATGCTGATAACTCCCATTCCCCTGGTAAAACTCCTGAGATTTGTCGGAGTCGGGATATGGGCGGTCATAGCGATAGCCACTCTTTTTCTTGCGTTTATGGTCGAGAAGAAGAAAAAGGAGCTTAACCTCGGAACTTACCGGGAGATAGCGGCTTTTCTGGAGGGCAAGCGTCTTGATGAGATAGAGACTGCTGTTGAGAAGGGGAAGCTTTCATATCAGAGGATACTTCTGACGATAGCAGTATGCTTTCTTGCACTGGTGATAAGTGTGGTCATGTGGCTCTTACTGTACAGATGACACCATTTCTTCTGCCTCGGTATCATCGATGGCCTCCCTTCCGTTGAATATCAGGATGGGGTTCCCGGATGCTCCGGGGATCGTTACGGGCTTTATCAATCCCTTCAGATAGACCTGGGCGATATGGTTGACACACAGCCTGCAGTCATAGAGATCCTTTAATTCACCTGCTGCAGATATGTCGGGGAGATCTGTATCTCCTTTGATCTTTTTAAGATAAAGATGAATAAATCTTGCGGCGTCGTTTCTTGTTGCCGGAGTATCAAGCAAAGAGAGGTCCTGTGCTTCGATCAGGCCTCTCTTTATCATTTCTCCGGTACATATCTGTCCGCTTTCACAAAGACCGGACACGGGAGCATATAAGAGTGTCAGGAACTCTTTCTTTGTCATACCGCGCTGACCTTAAATGTAATGTTGTCATGAGCGCATATGCCTTTTATGCAGATCGTTCTTCCGCATATGGTCTTTTCTTCCCCGGTCCACAGATCCTTTAATACTATCGTCTCTGCATCCTTTAGCCCTGCGGGCATCCTATCCCCGAGGAAAGAGGCTATGTTCTGCAGATCTGCAGAGATCTCATCGGACATATCCGATCCTGAGAGATTGATGAACGATACGGCTAAAGCTCCGTCTGAAAGAGGCTTTGCAAGGATGTCTATGCGGTCATTGTCACGTATGTATTCTTTGTCAGGTGCTCCGGATGCTTTGGATGAAAAAACGCGCTTTGCCTGGATCCCGAGGGCATCCTGATTGAGGGCGATGAGATCTTTGTTTGAAATGATCGTATGGATATCGTCGCCTTTTTCGACACGCCTTAGGTCAAGGCCAAGCATAAGGGGAGAGTTCATCATGCACCACATGGCAAAATGTGTGCGGCACATGGTAAGATCAAGGCCGTTCATTCCGATCATCATCATGTCGGGATCGTTCCAGCCCCTATCAAGACCTGCAAATTCATCCATTATGACGGCTTTGTTGTACTGGGATGTGACGCTCGTTGTGTAATCACTCGTCCAGGCTGCCTGACCGGGATCTCCGTCAGATCCTACCTGGAAGGTTATGTCGTTCAGGATCCTCCATGAGTCACCGACCTTGTATCCCCAGTTCTGAGGCTGGGTCTTTCCCCATTCGCATATGGACAGGAGTATATCAAAGTCTTTATCCGTCTCATAAAAATACTTCAGAAGCTCCGCATAGGAGTGGAGAGTGTTTTCCTGTCTTCTGTGGTTCATGAGCCGGAGCGTGTTTTCGCCCTGTTTCAGGTTGATCTTTATCTCATCGGACCACCGGAAGGTATCCTTATCCGTGGTCTCCGGAAGAAGATCATCATAGAACATGCAGCCCTTATCATCAGCTATCTGCAGCCATTCACCGATGCCGGATTCTTTTGATGAGGCATATAAGACCTTTACCGTATATTCGCCTTCAGCGGGAGCGTTTACGTCAAGTGCGAGTTCGCCGCTCATAGGACCCACGGGTGAGACATCGGGACCTGTTCCGTCAAAGGTTCCGATATTTTCCGCATATCCATCCCTGATGACGATACCGTTTCCGGTAATGCGGCAGTCTTTTTCCGCGGAGTATTCCTTTGAAAAGCCTTCACCTGCCACGATAACGGAACGGATCCTCGGAGCATAGGTGAACCTGGCATTTTCCGCATTTGAAAAGGTTGCGTTATCCCAGGGGTAATAGCAGTTGTCGACCTTTATAAAGTCCACTCCCCATTCGATATATGAGCGTGCGTCGTCTTTTTCATGTCCGCATGTTCCAACGGCGGCACCGGCACAGAGATTGGTCCCGATATCATTGTACATTCCGAACTTCAGGCCCTTTGAATGGATGTAGTCCGAGAGTGCCCTGAATCCTGAAGGGAATTTTATCTCTTCGTTTGCAAGGAGTCCGTTTTCGCGCTCGGGCTTATAACAGCCGTCGTCCAGCACCACGTAGGAATAACCGAGTATATCAAGCCCAAGTTCGGTGATCCGGTCAGCCGTTATTTTTGTCAGTTCTTCCGTATTGCCGCTGCCGAAGGCATTCCAGCTGTTCCATCCCATTGCGGGAAGTCTGCCTTTTCTTTTTCCTTCAAATACCTGACCGTCTCCAAAACGGTCAAATGCGCACTTGCCGTCATCCATGTTAAAGGGTTTGTTCATCGGATGGATCTCCTTTGT
>CAMNEB010000193.1 GCA_946536155.1 uncultured Lachnospiraceae bacterium
CATTTTCATACACTGTGTGAGCAGAATGTTCAGCCCCTTATAGATACGTTCCGCCATATTGAAAAAGAATTTGCCCCGTATCTTGAGCAGGCAGAGTGGATCAATATGGGCGGCGGACATCATATCACAAGGGATGATTACGATGTCAGTGCTCTGAAAGGTTTCCTGAAGGAGACAAAGGATAAGTACGGTTTTGACATATACCTTGAGCCCGGAGAAGCGGTTGCTTTAAATGCCGGAACACTCATCACGACAGTGATGGATGTGATAGATACGGAAGATCATCCCACACTCATACTTGATGCCTCTGCGGCATGTCATATGCCGGATGTTCTGGAGATGCCTTATACTCCGCCTCTTTTGTCTGTTAAAAGACCTGTCATCAAAGAAGGTTCTTCTGAATATGACATGGATGTCATTTATGACAGCGGCGCATCTTATGATGAAAAGACCGGCGTAAGGCTTGCTTCAAGGACCTGCCTTGCAGGGGATGTGATAGGCGTATATGAGATGCCCTCTGTTCCGGAGCCCGGGGATGTGATCACCTTCGGGGATATGGCCATCTACAGCATGGTCAAAAATAATACTTTTAACGGAATGCTCCTTCCCGATATTGTCCTGGAGCACGATACCGGAGACGACGACAGATTTGAGATCGTAAAGTCATTCGGTTATGAAGATTTCAAGGAGAGGCTTTCATGAGCACAGTCCGTTTTCCGGGTGAATACGAACCTCATCTCGGAACTCTTATGATATGGCCCGAGAGACCCGGCAGCTGGGGGAAGGATCCTTCCGGCGCTCAAAAGGCCTTCAGCGATGTCATCGCAAATATCATAAAGAGCGAGAAGGTATTTCTGATCGTAAGCCCGGGCAAAACAGAATATGTAAAGAGCAGACTTGAAAACTTTGCTCCCGGCATCACGTGTAATGACAGGCTGATCATGACGGAGATAGAAACAGACGACTCCTGGGCAAGAGATACGGGACCTACTTTTGTTCTGAGTATGCCGTGTGAGGCTCCGGAGACCTGCGCCGATAACGGTGATAAAATGCGTTTTGCGGTCAACTGGAGATTCAATGCCTGGGGCGGAGAATATGACGGACTGTATGCCGACTGGTCAAAGGATGCCCTTGTCGCAAAAAGGTTTGCCTCTTTTCTCGGAGACGGTGTGATCGATGCGGAGCCCTTTGTACTTGAGGGAGGAAGCATCCATTCGGACGGAGAAGGAACGCTTATGGTAACGGAGAGCTGCCTTCTTTCTCCCGGAAGAAACCCGGATATGTCCAAAGAAGAGATAGAGAGCTTCCTCAAAAAGACCCTGAATGCGGAAAAGGTCCTCTGGCTTCCAAGGGGCATATATATGGATGAGACCAATGAGCATGTTGACAACGTGGCGGCCTTCATACGCCCCGGTGAGATAGTACTCGCATGGACCGATAACAGGGAAGATCCCCAGTATGCACTGTCCGAAGCGGATATGGAATATCTGCTGGGTGAGTGCGATGCAAAGGGCAGAAAACTAAAGATTCATAAACTTCCTGTTCCCGATATTCCGGTGTGCTGTATGGATGAGGACATAGAGAACTATGTTTTCGAACCGGGGGAGGATGAGCGTGAAGCCGGAGAGAGACTTGCGGCAAGCTATGTGAATTTTTATTTTACGAATGATTCCGTTCTCGTTCCGCAGTTTGGCGGAGAAAATGAAGAGAGCGACAGGAGAGCGCTGCGTATACTCAGTGAGCTTATGCCGGACAGGAAGGTTACCGGAATAGCTGCGCGGAACATCCTGCTTGGCGGCGGAAACATCCATTGCATAACACAGCAGATCCCGCTGACATAGTTGTGGATTGGAAAGATCTTCACAGTTTTTTTATTGATATACGATGGGAGGATAAGGATATGGCTATGGTCAGAGTTGCTGCGGTTCAGATGAGCTGCACGAAAGATGTGACTGAAAATATAAATAAGGCTGAGAGACTTGTCAGGGAAGCTGCAGAAAAAGGAGCAAAGATCATCCTCCTTCCCGAGCTTTTTGAAAGACCATATTTTTGCCAGGAAAGGCAGTACGGATATTATGAATACGCCGTGGCTGTTTCGGATAATGCTGCGGTAAAGAGGCTTACGGAGGTTTCAAAGGAGCTGTCCGTTGTCATCCCCGTAAGTATTTATGAGAGAGCAGGCACCGTTTTATACAATACGGTGGTCATGCTCGACTGCGGTGAGAATCTTGGAATATACAGAAAGACCCATATCCCCGACGATCATTTCTACCAGGAGAAGTTCTACTTTACTCCAGGAAATACGGGCTTTAAGGTCTTTGACACAACCTGCGGAAAAGTGGGAATGGGAATATGCTGGGACCAGTGGTTCCCTGAAACCGCAAGAAGCCTTGCACTGATGGGAGCGGACATCATCCTTTACCCCACAGCCATAGGAAGTGAACCCATTCTCGGCGGAGACAGCTCGGGACATTGGATGAGGACCATGCAGGGACATTCCGCGGCAAATATCATCCCTGTTGCCGCAGCCAACAGATATGGGACCGAGGAGGTCACCCCCTGCGATGAAAACGGCGGGCAGAAGAGTGCCCTTAAGTTCTACGGTACCAGCTTCCTTACCGATGAGACCGGAGATGTGATCTCAAAGGCCGGAAATGACGGAGAAGAGATACTGACGGCAGAGTACGATTTTGAAATGCTCCGCAGCAAGAG
>CAMNEB010000194.1 GCA_946536155.1 uncultured Lachnospiraceae bacterium
CAGCTTTTTGTTTTTACATCCGATACTGTATTTTTTCTTTCAGAAGATTTATCAGTTCCTGCTTCTGACACATTATCAGCATCAGGCTGTTCATCCGCATACGTATAATATGCTTCACCGTCATTTTCGATGACTATCTTCGACTGAAGTACCTCATGACATGAGCACGCTTTATCAAATGCCTCTTTAAGCCGGTCAAACGGGACCTCTCCGGCAAGGCGTACACACATTGTTATAACTATACTCACATCAAAGAGATCCACCCTCTCAGTTTCAATCCTGTATCTCATATACGATTCCTTACTATCGCTGTCCACTGCATCATTATCAGCTTTGTCGGGGTGACCTTGGAATAAAATCTGAAGTATTTCGCAAACCATCCGGGGACCGACATATCCCTGCCCTTTGCGCTGTCCCTGAGCGCTTTATCGACAACCTTCCCGGGCTTCATCAATCCGACGTACCGGATCCGCCTGCCGTTTACCTCTTCAGGGAGCATCCCCGTATCCACCCATCCCGGGCACACAGCGGTAACTGTGATTCCGCGGGACTTCAGTTCCATACCCACCGCTCTTGAAAGATTTCTCAAAAACACCTTGCTGGCGCTGTACATCGCAAGGTATGGATTCGGCTGGAATGACGATACGGATGATATGTTCAGTATCCTTGCCCCCCTTGTCATATAGGGAAGGACTTCCGCCATGAGAGCAGCCGGCGCAGTACAGTTTACATTGCAGATGCGGATCACCTGCTCCGCGGGCATTTTGTCGAAAGCACTTAAAACTCCCATTCCCGCATTGTTCACCAGGATCCTCACATCGGGTTTTTCCGCCTTTAGTTTTTCAGTCAGTATCTCACAGCTTCCTCCCGAAAGATCTGCCCTGACCGGAACCACCCCGGGGTATTTGTCACAAAGGGCGGAAAGCTTTTCTTCATTCCTCCCCACGGCCCATATCTCATCGATATCCTTCATTGCGGATATGCGGTCTGTAAATACACTTCCTATACCGCCCGTTGCGCCTGTCACTATTGCTATCCCTGCCATATCACACCTCCAGAAGATGACAGAGGGTGGTCTTATCTATCATCTTGAAATCCTTTATGAACAGCTTCTTCAGAGCATAGAGATAAACCGTACCCCAGTACAGATCCGCCAGCATCACAGGATCCCCCTTCACCAGCCTGCCTTCCTTCTGTCCCTTTTTGATGATCCCCGCAAGTGCTTCGTACATCTCACTCTTGTACAAGCCTCTATCCTGCTCGAGAAGGAGCTGGGTATAGATCGTTATCTTCACCGCATAGTCCTCGCCCTCAAGCCTTTTGATGATCTCTGCAGAGAGCTTCTCTATCTTGGCAGCAGCTGACAACGGCAGTTTTGATAGTGCTTTGATCAGCTTCACCTCGTTCGTATTGTTCGCATTTTTCCTGATCTCTTCAAAAAGTTCTTCCTTGGACTTGAAATAGAGATAGATCGTCCCCTGGCCTATACCGATGTGCTTTGCCAGATCGCTTATCTTCGTATCTCCGAATCCGTTCTTTGCAAAATACAGCGAAGACTCTCTAAGTATCCTGGATCTCATATCATCACGCATCTGTCTGAACTGCTCTTCTGTCTTGGGCATAAAGTTCTCCTTTTTACGATCTCTTTGTATTTATGATTCCCTGTTAATAACTTCCACGTATATATGATCCGATATTTATGACTGAACGAATATTCATTCATAATATAACATCCCCCGGGACTAAATACAAGTGCGAAGGCATCAATTTTCCTGTCATCCGATATTTTTGATGCATTTCTCACAATCCGTAAAATATTTAACGTTTATCGATAAATTTTTGTTGACAATCATTTTAACGTGTAATATTATCGTTTTATCGATAAACATTAAATTCTTAACGTTAAGACAAATTCTAAGTAATCTGAACCTAAGTGTTCTGAAAAGGAGAAATGAGAAAATGAACGGATTTATAAATGAACTGGTCGGAGCAATAGCGCAGGTACTGGTATTTTCACTGATCCCCTTTATATGGTGGCTGATAACTGCAAGAAAAAAGGAAAGCTTCTTTTCATGGATCGGTCTTAAGAAGATCAAGCACAAGGGCAGCGCCGTGGTCACCATATTGGTATCAGCTGCAGTCTTCCTTGCCTACGGTCTTGCTACAAGATTTTTTACCGGACTTTTTTCCGGTGTGATCACATCTGCAGGAAGCCAGTTTGCAGGCATGGGTAATTCATATATTCCGGCTGCCATCATATACGGATTTGTAAGGACCGGTCTTTCGGAAGAGATCGTCTTCCGCGGATTCCTGCTTAAGAGGATTGCAAACAAGTTCGGTTTTGCGGCAGGCAACACCATCCAGGCACTTCTCTTCGGACTTATGCACGGCATTCCCTTCGGACTGATATCCGGCAATATCCTTGTTGCGGTTATTTTCACTCTTCTGCCCGGGTGTGTGGGTTTCTACATGGGATGGGTCAATGAGAAAAAATGCGGCGGATCCGTCATTCCCGGCTGGCTTATGCACGGCTTCACAAACGCCATTGTGACATGCATGTCATTATGAGGGGTACAATATGAACAGTTCTGCAAAATGGAAGAAGATCGCGGGAGTCATATTACTGTTTTTCTACTGCACTAACATGCTTAACATTCCGGCTCTTCAGATATTCAA
>CAMNEB010000195.1 GCA_946536155.1 uncultured Lachnospiraceae bacterium
TAGTATATCGGTAGTACATCAGCTTCCCAAGCTGAGGAGGCGGGTCCGACTCCCGTCAGCTGCTTTTGACGGCCTCGTAAACCAAGTGTTTGCGGGGCATATTTATAAAAGGGGGATGAAAAAATGAGCAGCTGGATGGCTAAGAGACGTGAAGAGAGATTGTTCTATGACGGCGAAGATACGCTCCTTGATGACAGGACGTACAATATCGCCCTCGGCTCGGTCGTAATGTACGGACTCGTACTCAATATCATACTCTGTGCCGTATTGGGCAACAGGATGATGTATGTAAATCCGCTCGTTCTGATAATAGGATATGTGGTCTGCTGTATCGCGGGAGTCATCATCTCCTCCAAGTCACACAGCCCGGCCATCAGCTTCATCGGATATAATCTTGTCGTTGTTCCCGTCGGACTCGTTCTGTCCGTGACCATCAGCGGTTATGTGATGGCAGGTGCGGGAGCGCTCATAATGCAGGCGATAGTCTACACGACCGTCACGACTGCTGCGATGATAGCTTTATCCGTAATGTTCCCGGATTTCTTCTCAAAGATCGGAACCATCATGCTCGGCGTTCTGGTCGGTTTTGTTCTTTCGGAGATCATCGCACTGATCTTTTTCACCGGTTCACAGAATATGTTCGCGTGGATCGGTGCAGGGATCTTTGCTCTGTATATAGGATATGATTTCTGGAGGGCACAGCAGTTCCCCAAGACCCTTGATAACGCCGTGGACTGTGCTCTTGATATCTATCTCGACATCATCAATCTCTTTCTCAGGATCCTCCGTATTCTCGGAAGCAAGGGGTCCCGCAGAAGATAAGAGAAAGGATCGTTCGGATGAAAGGCGTCAAGAAGATCATAGCTGTCTTTCTGATAATAACAGGTCTGTTATTGCTGCTCTCAGAAGGTGCCTACGCATATCTGAGATCTACACGTTTCGAAGTCTTCGGACATCCCTGTGATAAATACATGGAAAATATCAGGTTTGAGGGAAGCGAGATAAGTGATCTCGGTTCCCTTAAATCGGGTCTGCTGAAATTTGACAATCTTAAGAGCGTGGACCTTGGTTCCTACCGCGTGTATGCGGAGGAAACGGAAGGTCTTGCTTCCGCTTTCCCGGGCGTTGATTTCAGGTACGACACATGGGTCAATATCGAAGGCAGGGATTATCCCATAGACGCTTCCGAGGTGGACCTTACCGAGCACGGATATGCCGATATCGATGCTCTTACCGTAAAGCTTTCTTATCTTCCCGGACTTCGTGAAGTTAAGTTCGGAGAGAATCATATATATCATTCGGACAAGGAACTGCTTGAAAAGGCTTTTCCCGGAGTCGATTTCCTGGTCGTGGAGATCTTCACCGTCTGCGGTGTCGATGTTCTTGCGGATGCGGACAGCATAGACCTGTCCGATAACGGCGCCGTTTCTTCCCAGTTCGATGATGTGCTGGATCTTTTTGATATGCTTCCCAATCTCAGAAAAGTGGATATGCACGGTGACGGGCTTTCCTGGGAAGACAGGCTCAAAGCCGCAAGGAGATTCCCTGAGATATCATTCGGATGGACCGTTGACTATGGTGAGGATGAGTTTGATTCCTGGGATACGGAGGAGATCAACTTTACCCGCAGGAAGATAAGCACGGACGATCTGGGGACACTCAAAGAGCTCACAGAGCAGATCAGGGATCTGAAGAAGCTTATAGTCTGTGACTGCGGACTGTCCAACGAAACTCTTGCAGAGTTCAGAAAAGAGATTCCTTCGGTCAACCTCGTCTGGCGCATACGTATGGGCAAGTGGAGCCTTCGCACGGACCAGGTCACCTTCTCGGTCCTCATCTACAGTTATAACTATGTAAGACTCAGAAATTCCGATATACAGGTCCTTAAATACTGCACGGATCTCAGATGTCTTGACCTGGGCCACCAGTCCATAACGGATGTATCGGTCATAGGAGAGTATCTCCCCGAACTGAGGCTGCTCATCATGGCGGACAACTGGATCTCCGACGTTACGCCTCTTTCAAACTGCAAGCATCTCCATTATCTCGAACTGTTTGTCAACAACATCACCGATCTTACGCCGCTTTCGAGGCTCCATGAGCTCGTGGATGTAAATATCAGCTATAACCGCAATCTGAAGGATATCACGCCGCTCCTTTATTCTCCCATGATGGAGAGAGTATGGCTTGAGAGCACGTCGGTCTCTGCTGCGGATTTCGACCTTCTCGAGGAGACATATCCGAATGCCAAGGTTGTCAGGGTGGTCAGAGGAAGGCCGTCAGTCGACCAGGGATGGAGGGACGGCTCCGCAAGATATGCCCAGATGATGGATATGTGGTTCAACAATTATTACGGCGACGAATTCTCGAAGTTCGACGATCTGGCCGAGGAGCTGGGGCTCCGGGATGAAGACAGGGAGTGGGACTATTCGGTGATGGAGGCCAGAAGAGAGCCTGAAGAGGAAGAAGACGGGGGCTGAAATAATTCTCAAAAATAATTTAAAAATAGTATTGCATTTACAAAATAACTATGCTAATATAATCAAGCTGTCAAGCAATCGGGGTGTGGCTCAGTTTGGTTAGAGCGCCGTCTTAGGGAGGCGGAGGCCGCTAGTTCGAATCTAGTCACTCCGACGAAGTCCGAAACCTTTAA
>CAMNEB010000196.1 GCA_946536155.1 uncultured Lachnospiraceae bacterium
GGTGTAAACAGCTTGTCACACTCATCCAGAAATATGACAGGCTCATACTCTGTATCATGGGTCTCCGGATACTCAATTCCCCTGAAAAGACTGATCACCTTCTTGCTTCCGCTCCATCCGTCGTTTGTCACATTGGAGATATCCCTCATATAAACGATCTTCGGAAATATTTTTTTCAGATTCTCCGCAATAAAGGATTTTCCGGAACCGGTAGGTCCTGCGAGAAGTCCCACAAAGCGGTGACCTCTTAAGTGCTGGTACATCATCACCGCAACCTTCCTGCAGGCCTCATCCTGTCCGACGATATTTGAGGTAAGTTCTGTATATATATCCCGGGGAGTAAGGGCCATGTAATCCTTTTTGTCCGAAAGTTTTGAAGAGACTCTGTAATCATCGGAGTACCAGGGAATATATCTCTGAACGGTCACATTTCTTTTTTCCATAAGCATTCTCCTCTCTTTTCGTTACTATAGATATACTGCCGAAATTCCTCTTACGCCCAAGCCCCGGCACGCTCGCCGCTTTAAGCGGGTCATCGCAGTGCTTCCCCGGCTTTGCCCGGGGGCGTGAAGAGCGATATTTATTTTTCAAGGAACGCAAAAAAAGAACCGATATTTGGAATTTTGAGAAATGGGCAGAATTACACCTCAATCTCTCTATTCTCCAAATATCGGTTCTTTGTTATACCGACAGGTTCATCGGTTAGAACAATTTAGCATTCCGCGAAGACCCTGTCAATACCTTTTTTGAAAATTTTTCGTAAAAGACTCTGAACTTTATTTCAGATCCAGCGGTCTGTTCATGCTTCCCATCACATATCCGCCAAGATCCAGTGTCACATATTCAAATCCAAGCTTTCTGAATTCGGCATTTATCGAGGATGCGGCATCCGGACTGAGAAGCTTTTCAAATTCAGACGGCCTTATCTCTATTCTTGCGATCATTCCGTGGATCCTTACCCTGAACTGGCCAAAGCCCAGATTCATCAGCAACTGTTCTGCTTTTTCGACCATATTAAGCTTCTCTTCCGTTATCTTTTCGCCGTAGACGAAACGGGTTGCGAGGCATGCAAATGAAGGCTTATCCCAAGTGGGCAGTTCAAGCTCCTTTGACAAAGCTCTGATATCCGCCTTCGTCATTCCCGCTTCCCTCAGCGGACTGAGGATACCCAGTTCAGCGATCGCTTTCATTCCGGGGCGGTAGTCTCCCATATCGTCAAGATTAGAGCCTTCGGCCACACATGTGATACCCATGGCAGCCGCAGTTTCTTTCATCTTTGAAAAAAGAGCCCGCTTGCAGATATAACACCTGTCGGGAGGATTATCGGCAAAGCCCGGAATGGAAAATGCATCCGCCTCTATCATGATCTGCTTTATGCCTTCCTTTTTGCAGAAATCTTCAGATTCCTTCATTTCCCTTTCGGGAAAAGAAACAGTATTCAGCGTCAGGGCGACCGCATTATCACCGAGCACATCATGTGCCGCCTTCAAAAGAAAGGTGGAATCCACGCCCGAAGAAAAAGCTACCGCAACACTTCCGAGATCCTTTAATATCTCATCAAGCTTTTTTCTCTTTATATCAAGTTCTTCCATGGTCAACAATCTCTCTTGCCTCTCTGAGAGAAATCTCTTTTTCCCTTGCTATGCGTGCAATATCATCATACTCTGTCTTGCTGCGCTCTACACCGTAACCGGAAGATTTCTTGATCCTCACATCTCCGTATTCGGTAGATATGGTCTCGAGCTTCCTGTCAAGGACAAAACGTTTTGTGAGCGTCTGACGCACACCTATGGTGGATGTGTATTTATATATGAGTCTGACCATCTCCTCAACCTTTGCCGGGGAACACATCACACGTATCAGGGTTCCGGGACGGCCCTTCTTCATTCCGATGGGAACGGTATAGACCTCGAATGCACCGCCGTCAAAAAGACGTTCCATCGCAAAACCTATCTCCTCTCCCGTCATATCATCTACATTGCAGGAAAGCTCCACAACGGTCTCCGACAGATCCGCCGATTCTCCGAGCATCGCCCTTACACAGTTGGCAACAGGGAAATCCTTCTTACCCATTCCGTACCCCACAGCGTTTACGATCATCTCGGGCATCCTGTCAAAGCGTGTCGCAAAATGCTTCAGCAACGCAGCTCCCGTAGGAGTGCAGAGTTCGCTCCTGATCTCTCCTCCGTAAATGGGAACTCCTTTAAGGATGAGTGCCGTTGCAGGTGCGGGAACAGGAAGGATGCCATGTGCGCACTTCACCTGCCCGCTTCCCACATGTATGGGAGAAACCACAACTTCATCGGGGGATATTTCATTCATCAAAAGACAAACTGCCGTGATGTCTGCGATCGCATCCATGGTCCCGACTTCGTGGAAGTGAATGTTTTCTACAGGAACGCCGTGAACACTGCTCTCAGCTTCCGCAATGATCTCATATACCGCGAGCACATCCTCAGCGACCTTCGAAGGAAGAGACATATGCCCTGTCACGATATGTCTGATCCCATCCATGTTGTTGTGATGATGATGTCCGTGCTCATGGTCGTGAT
>CAMNEB010000197.1 GCA_946536155.1 uncultured Lachnospiraceae bacterium
GCAGAAGGTAACAAGGAATCCGCTATCCTCAACGCAGAGGCAGAGAAGCAGGCAATGATCCTTCACGCCGATGCTCACAAGCAGAAGATGATCCTCGAGGCAGAAGGTCAGGCAGAAGCTATCCTTAAGGTCCAGCAGGCTAAGGCCGACGGTATCAAGCTCTTAAGAGATGCGGGCGCAGATGCTGCAGTCCTCAAGCTCAAGAGTCTCGAAGCATTCGAGAAGGTTGCGGACGGACAGGCTACCACCATTCTCCTTCCCGCAGATCTCCAGGGCATCGCAAGTATGGGCGTTGCGCTTGAGCAGGGACTTAAGTCTTCAAGAAATGCGCTTCCCGGAGTAAAGAAGGCAGGCGAATGTGACGATCCCCATACCGGATACGAAGATTGCCCCTGATGGACCGGGTCATAAGTAAATAATGAAAATCACCTTCCCGAATTGTGAGCGACAGACCGCAGATCAAGTGATCTTCGCTTCGCAGTTCGGGATCGGTAGTTTATACAGACAGGTATTAAACAGTATCGGAAGGTAACGAAAATGGTAAATTTAAAAGGACGCGATCTGCTCAAGATGTCTGATCTTACAACGGAAGAGGTTTTTTATCTTCTCGACCTTGCGGCAGATCTCAAAGACAAAAAGAAAAAAGGAATATCCACGGCCGACCGCCATACCGGCAAGAACATCGCTCTGATCTTCGAAAAGACCAGCACCAGGACCAGATGCTCTTTTGAAGTTGCGGCTCATGACCTTGGAATGCATGTCACCTATCTCGATCCCGCAGGTTCCCAGATCGGCTGGAAAGAGTCCATAGCAGATACCGCAAGAGTGCTTGCCGGGATGTTCGACGGAATAGAGTACAGAGGATTTGAGCAGACCATAGTCGAGGAGCTTGCATATTATTCCAAGGTTCCCGTATGGAACGGACTTACCAATGAATCCCATCCCACCCAGATGCTCGCAGATCTCCTTACCATCAGGGAGCATTTCGGACACCTTGAGGGACTGACCCTCTGCTATATGGGTGACGCGAGACTCAACACCGGTAACTCCCTTATGGTCGCATGCGCTCTCGCTTCCATGAACTGTGTTATCTGTGCACCGGGGAAGTACCAGCCTGCCGCAGAGATGATCGAAAAGGCAAGAGAGATCGCTGCAAAAACAGGCTCCGAGATCGTTATCACGGATGAGCCCAGGACTGCATCCCGCGGTGCGGACATCATCTATACCGATGTGTGGGTATCACTGGGAGAGCCCGAGGATGTCTGGAAGGAGAGGATCGCAGATCTTTCTCCCTACAGGGTCGACAAGTCCGTCATGGACAATGCGGGTCCCGATGCGATCTTCATGCACTGCCTGCCTTCATTCCATGATCTCGGCACCAGGATCGGAAGAGAGATCTCCGAGAAGTACGGTCTTGACGAGATGGAGGTTACGGACGATGTCTTTGAGTCCGGCAATTCACTCGTGTTTGTAGAAGCTGAAAACAGAATGCATACCATCAAAGCTGTTATGGATGCCACACTTTAAGGATGAAAGCTAAGATATTGGAGCTCCTGCGCCGGAAAGGTGATTACGTGTCCGGCCAGGAGCTTTGTCAAGTTTATAACGTATCCAGGACCGCGGTCTGGAAAGCCATCAAGGCTCTTGAAAAGGAAGGCTATAACATAGAAGCCGTCCGCAACAGGGGCTACAGGCTTATTGAGGATAACGACTCGTCTGAGGGCGGAGAGTCTGCCGATATCTATTCCAGAAATGAGATATCCAGCAGACTTGAAGAGTGCTCGGGAGTCGGGGAGGTGGTGTTTTTTGATACCATCGATTCCACCAATTCCGAAGCAGCAAGGCGTGCCGAGGCCGGAGCGGAGAGCGGACTTCTCATCGTGAGCAACGATCAGAGTGCCGGCAGGGGCAGAAGGGGCAGAAACTGGCTCTCGCCTCCTTCCTGCAATGTTTATTTTTCCCTGATGATCAGACCTGAGATAAAGAGCCACCAGGCTCCGATGATGACGCTCCTCATGGCACTTGCCGTATGCAGGGGCATGGAGAAGATATTGCTCGGGGAACCGGTCAGGACCTCGGGAAGACAGCGGAGCGCAAATAGGCCCGCAGAGTCTCCCATGATCAAATGGCCGAACGACATAGTCATATCCGGCAGGAAATGCTGCGGTATGCTGACCGAGATGAGCTTTGAAGAAGACCGCATCAGACATGTGGTCATCGGCGTCGGGATAAACGTAAGGCATCAGGATTTTCCGGATGAGATAAAAGATACCGCCATATCCCTTGATGATGCCTGGAACTGTAAAGTGAAAAGAAGCCTTATTGTGGCTGAGGTTATGAATGAATTCGGACCGCTCCTTGAAGAGTTTGAAAAAGAGGGCGACCTAGGATTCATAAGGACCGCTTATCTGGACCGCCTCATAAATTCGGGACGAAAAGTCAGGGTCCTGGATCCTGCGGGAGAATACGAAGGCATCACCCGCGGAATAAACGAAAGAGGCGAGCTCCTTGTTGAGATCGAAAGCGGAGAAGTAAGAGAGATCAATTC